>NZ_JBQCUX010000005.1:0-181573 GCF_051962875.1 Neisseria sp. P0007.S010
GCGCCGCCGTTGCTGCCGAACGTGCGGCCGGGTATCTGGCCAAACAATACGACGACGGCCATACCGCGATTGACCCGCACACAGGGAAATTCAATCCCAACCTGTTACCCGAGCACATTAAAGAAGAGATTAAAGCGCAGACCGGTGCTATCGCTTCGGTGGTGGGTGCGGCCGGAGGCAGTCTGAACGGTACGAACAGCAGCAACGGAGCGTTGTTTGATGCGCAGGTTGCCGGGACGGTCGGGCAGAATGCGGTGGAGAATAATGCTGCGGGGAATAGTACTTCTGCTGTTACGCGGATGCAGAGTAGAGCCGCAACATTGGAGAATGCCGCATATGCAATGGACCCATTTTTCTTACAAGGTAATGTGCCAGATATATATGCTGAGATTCAAAAATTAAAAAGAATAGATCAAGTAAATCAAGACAAGAAAAATGAAATAGCTAGAAATTTTCTTAGGGAACATGGAATTAATGTACCGTTAATGACTGTAATGGATAGTGTTAATGGTGTGGGAGTAGTTCGCTTAGACACAGAACGAAATTACCGAAACCTAATGAAGGCCATGACAGAATTTAAACAAGCAGCAACTACGAAACATGCTACATTTAGAATGGCTAAGCGACAATTAGGGATTCCTAATTCAATGCAGCCAACAGCAGTTCGTCGTGTGCCAATTGTAGAAAAAAAGCATGATCGAATAGGCATAGTAACTTACAAAAAGGATTCTTTAGGACGCACGTTATTTTCTACGGAGTATCTATTTATTGTTAATGGCAAAGGTTATGTAATCCAAGACCACTCTGTAGGGCATAATTTTGGAGACCTTAATGGAATAGGAAATCAACATGCTCATTTTAATTTAAAAAAATTAAATTTAAACACATATACCACAAATGGAACTATTGATATAGAAACTTGGAAGGCCGAGCAGAACATCCCGCACAATAGGCAAACCTATGGAATCAGTCCGATCACAGGTATTCCAGAGCATTTGTACACAAAACCTTCTCCGCATGCAGATCCTAAAGAGCATTTCTTTGAGAGAATATTTAACATGAAAAATGGAAACAGGGGGAAAACGAAAAAATGAAGCACGCGCACATTGACTTTATTGGGGGAAAATGGAATCTATTAAAGCAAATGTATGGAGCAGATATACTTGAAAAAGGAAATTTTTACGTAGATGATATCTTTTTTACCAAATGGATAATTTCCGAAAATAATCTAAAAGGGTACTGTATCAATATGATTATTTATCTTCATACTCCACCAACCATTTATCCAAAAAAATGGGAAGATGCTCAAGGAGTAAAAATATGGCTTTCATTTGATGGCCAATTTGGCAATGGATTATTTAAATTAAGCAATAGAAAATTAATTAAGGAAATACGTCATAAATATGTGAGATTTTCTTTTTTAAATGAATTTATTAAAGACCACAGAAGAATCTTAATTCATCTACAGAAAGATAACTCATCAATATTTGCCACATCGATACATGTTTTAGGCATTTCCAAACTAATTTAAAAATCTTAGAAATCAACAGTGCTATTTACACTTTTCAGATTTCATACTTAGACTGAACTAACCGATTTTTTAGCGAAAAAACAAAAACTGGACAGCCTGAAAAAGTGTAAACAACATGACATTTTCCAACACATTAAAAAGCCTGGAACAAACTGGAAAAGTTAGCTACCGACCGAAAAGAGCAAAACAAAGTAGTTGGTTCTATCAGGAAGGCAGTCCGACAGGAATGGGATTTGCTCAAACGGCACAACAGCAATTTTAGGCATGCTGTTGTCAATGGCAACATTGATGATATACGTGATGATAGTGAAGTCGTTGCAGCTAATGGCTTAAGTTCCTCTACCCAATTGGTGCAGGACTAATCGGAACGGGAGGAAGTTTTGTTGCTGCCAAAGGTATGGGTAATCCGGCTTACCGCATAAGCTGGGAGGGGCTTCCGGAAACCAATGCTGTAAAAATGAGGCAGACTGGTGCGGTTTCTTTGCCGAAGATTACGAAGATAAATAATTTAACACATGAAGGAATCGAATCACATAATCTAAATAACGTTAATGCTCCGGGTAGAAAAACTGTACCCGTCGGCGAAATCCGTATTCCTTCAAATTCCAAAGCAACAGAGGGAACAACCGTTACCTTGGCACAGGAGCAACGCCTAGCCAACGGAGAGCTGATACCGAGAGGCTCTGTGGTAACGTGGTCGGACAATGCGGTGAAGGTGGTGCGGCCGGATGGGAAAAAGCGGAGATTTAATAGTCGGGATTGGGAACAGAAGGCATTGCCGAAACCACCGAAAGATTACAGAGATGACATCAACATAGGGAGAAACAACCCTAAATATAATCAGCAACGGCATGAAAAAATCGAATCCCACAACCCAAACAGAATAGAGGCGATACGCCAACGTAATGCTATTTCTTCTGCAGAAAGGCAGGCTGATGCATTAAAAAGGTTGCAAACGTCTGGCCACACCCGCCTGCCTGGACAACCGCAAAAAGGAAAGCCTGGTGCTGCTAGAGAAATGTCTCGTTCAGATAATCCGAATCAAACAGCCGAGGCTTTTGCACGTCGATATTTAGGCAGGAAACCTACATTAATGGAACGAGTCGAAGGTGAAAAATTATACGGAGGTAAATGTGTGGCTGTTGGAAAGCGCAAATGCCGGATGGAACCTTTGTGGTGTATAGGCCAGCAGGTAATGCTTCTATGACTAAGGGAACTACAGCGTCTGTTGATATTAATAATCCAACATTAAATAACTTAAATATTAATTTAAAGGGCAAGCCAACAGAGCTGAAATTTAAATTCCCTGCTAGATAAGGATATTTTAATGAATTTAGAGACAGCAGAAAATATTCAATGCGAATTTGAGTATTTAGCATTAGATGGTTATTTTCCAATGCATTTTGCATCGCATGGTCAAGGAAACAAAGATTGGCAATTTGCAGTTGAATTCATATATAGATTATTAATATGTCAATTAGCAATTCTTGAGCCTGTTAATTTGGAAACAGAAAAAGATATTCTAGGTTTTTGTCATAAACTAGCAAAACAAAATCCTTTTGGTAAGGATAATGGAGTGTGGTATTGGGGAGAGATTATATTAACAAAAAAGGGGCTAGATTTAATAATAAAATATATTCCTGAGGCATTTGAGGAGTGGAATGGAAAGAAATTTGAATTAAATACTCCTTTCATAAAAACATTAGAATCCATATTTATTGAGCATGGGGTAGAATGGGATGAGAATAATCCACTATTTCCTATTGCATCCTTAATGCATTCTTAAAAAATGATTAATCTTACTTGTTTTATTAAAATGTTACCTAAAGTATTTAAGATTGCTGGAGAGTTGCGACACTAAACGACACAATTGTTTACCGTCCTGCCGGATATGCTGGCAAAGATACCCTACCCACTACAGCAACGGTAGAAATCCATAAGAACTCGGCCATACGATCGCTAAATAATAACGAAAATTTAAAATTGAAATTTCCAATAAAGTAATATAAATAAAAGGTAATGTATTATGAGAATGAACGAACGACAAGCATCTGCTATTCAGGATGTATTTCGAAAATTAGCTTTTATTGATACAGAACCAGTAGACCTTCCCAATTCAGGGCTTGATTGGCAGGAAACAGTAGAGATTATTTACCGGCTGTTTACCTTGAGATGGATGGAATTTTGGCCGCAGAAAGAGATTACGGATGAAGACATCTGGGATGTATTGCCGGAATCTTGCTTATTACAATCCTAATTATGATCTTGAATCAAAAGGATACGATTTTGATGTTGCCTGGATTTATCATTGGCTTACACATATTAACCTTACCTCCGAGGGAGAGGTGTTCTATTTTAAATACTTTGATCCCGAAGTGGTAAACAGCGCAGAAGACGATAATGCCGTAAATCCCGCCTTTATCGATCGTCTTGAAAGTATCTTTGAAGAAAACGATATGCCGTGGGGTAAGATATTTTTTCCCGTACAGAGTATCGAGTAAGCACAGAATGCAGCTGAGGATTTTGCACGCCAATTGCCGCAACCAGCCGACGACCGCACCCGCGCCCTGCAGACCCTGGCCGCCGGCGCCCAAGCCTACCAGCTGGCCGATTCCGTCGGCAAAGTGGCCGACGCCGTCAAAAACCAAACCGGACAGCAGGGCGCCGTCCTCTTATCCGTTGAAGCCGGCTTCGGCTTTAAATCCGCCGGCAAAGAACAAAACCAAAACTACCGCCAAAGCCAACAAAGCAGCCTGAAAGCCGGTGGCGACATCAATATCCGCAGCCGCGAGGGCGACATTACCGTCCGAGGCAGCAACATTACCGCGGGCGACACCATCCGCCTCGATTCCGCACGCGATATCCGGCTGCAGTCGGCCCAAGACAGCCAACATCAGGACGGCAAAAACCGCAATGCCGGCGTACAAGTCGGCGTCGGGGTTTCCGTCGGTGCGCAAACCGGCGTCTATATCTATGCCGAAGCCGCCTACGGCAAAGGCAAAAACCGCACCGACAGCCAAACCCATCAAAACACCCTGCTGCAGTCCGACAAACTGCAGCTCAGCAGCAAGGGCAATACCGTGCTGAACGGTGCCCAAGCCCATGCCCGACGCATCGACGCCGATGTCGGCGGCACCCTTTTTGAAGACCTCCGCAACGAAAGCAGCTACAGCGCCGGCAGCATGGGTATCGGTGCCGGCTACGGCGGCAGCCTGAAAGGCAGCGACGGCTTCAATCAAAGCGCCTTTGGTCGTGCGTCCCAAACCGCCGGCCAGAACATGAACAAAGGCCTCAACTACAGCCCCACCCTGCCGCAGCATGAAAGCGGCGGCAGCCAAGGCTATCCCTTCCAACAAAGGCGACAGGTGTTTGCACTCATGGGTATTGGCGGGAGTGATGTGCAGTTTCCTGATACAGCCTTCCTCATCGGTGCGGGTATGTTGTTTGTAACCAAGTTTGTAGAGGCCGTTTTTCTTTGTCCGGCGGGCATCTTTATCTTTGCTCGGTGTGGTTTGTCCACTGACTTGTCCTTCCTCGTCGACTTCTATGGCCTGGCGCTGTTTGCTGCCGGCGGTCTGAATAATGGTGGCGTCAATGACGGCGGTGGATGCTTTCTCTATTTTTAGGTTTTTTTCGGTCAGTTGGCAGTTAATCAGTTCCAGCAATTCGGACAGGGTGTTGTCTTGCGCCGCCGGTTGCGGTAGCGGCACAAGGTGCTGTAATCGGGGATGCTCAACTCGTCGAAACGGCAAAACAGGTTAAAGTCGATGCGGGTGATAAGGCTGTGTTCGAGTTTGGGATCGGAGAGACTGTGCCATTGGCCGAGCAGGACGGCTTTGAACATGGACAACAGGGGATAGGCGGGACGGCCGCGGTGGTCTCTAAGGTAACGGGTCCTTTGACGGTTCAGGTATTGTTCGATCGGCTGCCAATCAATCACTTGATCCAACTTCAATAGTGGGAAGCAGTCGATGTGTTTGGCAATCATGGCTTGTGCGGTTTGTTGGAAGAAGGTGCTCATGAGAAATCCCCTAAATGTCTTAGTAGGAATTTAGGGGATTTTTGGGGGATTTTGCAAAGGTTTCAGCCAGTATATCTACCTTTATAAGTTGATAATAATTACAGAATATACAATGCAACCAGGCAATAAGGTATGCGGAAATAAAAAGGCTCAACGAATATACTTCACTTTTAACAGATAAAATAGTTGTATAAGCAATCAAATAAATCATAACAATTTGTTTGATATGATATCTGTGATAATGCTGCTGGTAAAGGGGGAAGGATTGACGGGAAGAAGGCCGTCTGAGAGATTGAATTTGGGCAATTCAAAATCTTTGTCCGTCCTATTCCAGCCTGCTATCAGTGATAGAGTGACAGTCTGTGAGTTGAAGGTACTTGGTATCGTACTAAGACTTCCTGCTCTCTACCCTATTCCACTAACCAATAATTAAGTGGTAGAGGTACAGCCAAATTTCTCTTAAAACCTATTGATTTCATACTAAAAATTGGAGTACTATGAGCACACTCTCTAGAGTATCATTGATTCTCATTTGACATATAGGAACAATAAGCGGAATTTGTAGAAGAATAGGAAAAAGGAAAATAATTTATATTATGTTAAATTCATAATGCTAGCATTTGTTCATTAAGATATCTGTTGCTCGTTTATTTAAACCTACTAAACTAATTCACGTTCCCTCATCTCAATATTCTCTTTTTTCTCACTAAGCTTTTTTTTATCTTAAAATAAAGTATGATTCAGCCAATAGATATCAATATTCATAATCACCGGCTCAACAATGCGCAGTCGCACCAAATTAGAAAAGGCAGAAATCACCCAATCCTTACGCAACGAGCTCTGGGAAAAACTCGGCAACGGTGAAATCGGCAAACCGATTATTCATCAAGTATTTGATTTTAAAGACGTAGCAAGAGCCCATATAGAAATGGACAAAGGCACGCATATTGGGAAAGTGATGTTGGATTTCACTTTGCTCAATCAATAAGGAGAAACACCATGAAACTTTCTATTCTCAATCTTGTCCCCGTTCGTGAAGGGCAAACTTATTTGCAAGCGGTCGATTCGATGGTGAATCTTGCAAAACATGCTGAGAACATTGGCATTGAACGCTATTGGATTGCTGAGCATCATAATATGAAGAATTTGGTGAGTTCAGCGACCGCACTTTTAATTCAACATACGCTAGCCAATACGAAAACTTTGCGTGTGGGGTCAGGTGGTGTGATGTTACCGAATCATTCGCCGTATGTAGTAGCTGAGCAATATGGCACACTGGAGACGCTTTATCCAAACCGTGTTGAACTCGGTTTAGGCCGTGCACCAGGAACGGATATGCAAACGGCTGCAGCACTTCGTCGTGGACGAAATAGTCTGGATTTCCCTGCGGAAATTGCAGAACTTCGCGGTTACTTTAAAGACTGTAACCCAGTTTCTGCTTATCCTTCTGCGGGCTTGAATATACCGTTTTACATTTTAGGATCTAGCACCGAAAGTGCGTATCTTGCGGCAGAGCTTGGCTTGCCTTACGCCTTTGCTTCACACTTTGCGCCACGCATGATGGAAATGGCGGTGGAGATTTACCGCAAAAACTTCAAACCTTCTACCTATCTTGCTGAACCTTATGTCATCTTAGGTGTGAACGCGATTGTTGCTGAAACCGATAAAGAAGCGAAACAACTGGCGACAACACAAACACTATTTTTCTTAAGCGTGGTGACTAACGCACAACAAAATTTACAACCGCCTATGGCTTCAGAAGAAGATGTTTGGAAAGCTCAAATGCACGCCCAAAAGAAACCGCACTTTGGCCCTGTCAATTTCGAGGAAATCCCAATTTACAACCAAGAGCGTGCCGTAGTAGAACAAATGACTGCTTGTTCGCTTATCGGTAGTCCTGAAAGCGTGGATTTTCAACTCAAGCAATTACGTGAGCGGGTACATTTTGATGAAATTATGGCAGTGAGCTATATTTTTGATGAACAAAAACAAACCCAATCTTACACGATGTTGAAAGCGATTGTGGATAAGCTATTGTGAAAAAACATGGCGAGATTATCTCGCCATGTTTTTATGCCTTAACCATTTTCGCTAACAAGATCTCTTTTAGTTTGTTATATACCCATATCACCCGCTCGGCAACAATCGTTTGATATGGTCGATACAAATAAAGCTGCCATTTTTGCTTTTCAATTTCAGGGAAGAGCTCCACCAATTGACCGTTTTCTAAATAGGGATCACAAACACTGTTGATAAGATAAGAGCAAGTGCGTCCAGCCAATGCTGATTGCAGTTCGCTTTGCACATCTGAGGCAAAAAAAATCGCGCGGTTTGGTATAAAGCGTTGTTCAGCATTGATTTGCCACTGCCAAATACGTTTAAGCTTAGGGTCAATCAAACCACTCAGCGGATAATTTTGAGCTAAATCTTACAGATCTTTAGGAAAATCTAATCGCTTGAGCAAAGTTGGCGTCCCGACCAATTCCAGAATTTTGTCGTAGCTTTGGTCGGTTTGTATTTTGTCATCGGCTTCAGTAATCACTTCGTCAAATCCAACCGCCTGCAAACGGGTAGCTTTGGCAGGATTACGCGTTGAACCGTGCAGTACGACATGCGGAAACTGCGCTTTAAGCAACTGTGCAAAGGCTACGCCCACGCCACTGCCGGCACCACGCACCAACACACGATCTTGCGGCGCGATACGAAGCTGCTGCAATGAGCCAAATGCGGTGTAGTAGGTTTCGGGAATTGCGGCAAGGGTTTTCCAATCCAAATCGGTATGAACGGGGTAAATTTGCTCGTTGGGCAGCAACACATATTCGGCGTAGCTGCCGTCAAAGGCGCGCCCCATTTCGCCCATAATAGAGACGACCTTTTGTCCGACCGCCAGCGCGGGTGTGGAACTTTGCGCCACTTCGCCTACACATTCAATGCCCAAGATACGCGGAAACTGGACAGACAGCGATTTGCCTTCACGCGTGAAAATCTCGGAATGGTTGATGCCGAAGCCTTTGATTTTTACCAGTGACCAACTTTCTTTGATATCAGGTGTTGGCACGTCTTGATAAATCAGTTGCTCTGGACCGCCGGCTTGATAGATTTTTACGGCTTTCATAATACCTCCCTAAGAATCTGATGCTTTCAGGTAACCTACTGCCAATTTTACTTTCCTAACAACCCATTTTTCTCCAAATAATCCCGCGCTACGTTTTCCGCGCTTTCGCCTTGCACTTTCACGCGGTAGTTCATCTCGCTCATTTCCTCTTCGCTAATTTTTCCCTCCAGTCGGTTAAGTGCGATCACAATTTGGGGATTTTTTTCGGCAAATTCTGCTTTCATCAATGGTGCCCCCTGGTAAGCAGGAAACAGAGAAATATCGTCTTTCAGCAGGCGCAACTGGTATTGCTTCAATTCTGCATCGGTAGAAAAGGCTTCCACCAAGTCGATTTTGTCATTCAACAATGCGGTATAGCGTAAGGCAGGTTCCAAGCTAACAATATGTTTCAGCGTGATACCTGCTGCCTGCATGCCTTTGTAGCCGTCTGCTCGGTCGGTAAACTCCAGTGAGAAACCTGCTCGGATATCGGGCGCAGCCTGCTTCAAGTCGCTGATGGCATTCAGTTGGTGCTCCGCGCCGTAGCTTTCTTTGACTGCCAACGCATAAGTGTTCTGATAAGACATCGGTGGTAGAAACTCTAACTGATATTGTTCCGCCAATAATTGTTTGCCCCGTTGATAGGTTTCATCTGGCGACAGATGGCGCTTCTTCTGTTCAGTTGGTACTTGTACTAAGGCTTCCAGCACTGTGCCGGTGAATTCAGGATAAATATCGATTTCGCCACTATTCAGTGCGCTAAACAGGAAAGTAGTTTTGCCAAAATTAGGTTTGACTGTGACTTTCACGTTCGAATTCTCACGTTCAATCAATAATTTATACATGTTAATCAGAATATCCGGCTCACTCCCCATTTTGCCGGCAACCACCACGTTTTTTGTAGCAGGTGTAAATGAAATCTGAGACAGACCGAGTGCGCCGAAGCCCACCACCAATGCAAGAATAATCGGCAACTTGCGTCGTGATTTCTGCAACAGCCCGATAATGCCGCTTACACCGACAGCCAATAATGCGGAGAGCAATGCGCCGGTAAACGTCATTGTCATGTTGTTGCGGTCAATGCCGAGCAGAATCAGGTTACCCAAGCCGCCTGCACCAATTAACGCCGCCAGAGTTGCCGTGCCGACAATCAGCACCGCCGCCGTGCGAATGCCCGAAATCATGGCAGGCAAAGCCATCGGTAGCTCAATCCGCCACAATGATTGCCAGCGCGATAGTCCGAATGCAGTGTATGCATCTTGAATCGATTGGTCGATTTGGGTCAGCCCCAAATAGGTATTTTGAAAAATCGGCAACAGCGCGTATAGCGTGAGCGCAATCAAGACGGGCGGCGAACCGATACCAACAAACGGAATCAGCAAACCCAGCAGCGCCAAAGACGGAATGGTTTGCAATATATTGGTGAACTGCAATACCGCTTCCGCTGCCCGCTGTCTGCGCGCAAACAACACGGCCGCAGGCACCGCAATTGCCACTGCCGCGAGCAAAGCCAGTCCGGAAAGCCATAAATGCGTAAGTAGCATTTGCCAGAGTTCTGCTAGGGTAACGTTTAGGGATGAGAGCATAGTTTTAATTGTTATGGTTAGTATGTTGAATAATAGATGTTTATGTTTGCTTTACAGTAAGGTATTAGCGCCTTAAAAGAGGTTTCAGACGGCCTTCACCATCATAACATTGCCCTTCTCACAGCTTCCTGTCCCTGTTTATCCAACCGTAAGAATTGGTGGATGATGCGTTCGGCATCGGGTGCGTCGGCGGTGGAAAACAGCGATTGCACATAATCATTTGCCGGCTGCTTTTTGATTTCTTCAGGTGTGCCGATTTGTACCAGTTTGCCATTATGCATTACACCGATACGGCAAGCGAGTTTGGCGGCTTCCTGCATATCATGGGTAACGAAAACGATAGTGGTGCCAAATTTTTGGTGAATCATAGCAATTTGGTCTTGCAGCACGGTGCGTACCAGCGGGTCAAGTGCGGAAAACGGTTCGTCCATCAGCAGAACTTGGGGCTTGGCTGCAATGGCTCGCAAAATACCGATGCGCTGCTGTTCACCGCCGGAAAGTTCGTGCGGATAGCGGTCCCGGTAGTGCGCAGGGTCAAGTTCCACCAACTCCAATAATTCATTCACACGCGTTTTGCGTTCTGCTTTCGGCCAGCCCAGTACGTCAGGCATGAGTTCGATATTTTCCGCGACGGTCATAGTGGGAAAAAGCGCGATTTGCTGCAATACGTAACCAATTTGGTGGCGGAGCTGGCGGATGTCGTAGTCTTTAATCCGTTTGCCGTGCAGATAAACGTTGCCATCGGTCGGTTCAATTAGCGCGTTAATCATGCGTAAAGTGGTGGATTTGCCGCTGCCCGAGCCACCTACCAACACGAAAAATTCACCCTGATAAATGGTCAAATCCAAATCGCGCATAGCATATTTGCCGTCATAATGCTTGCCTGTGCCACGAAACTCGATAAATGGGACAAGATTATTTTGCATATTGTGCCTTTACTACGTCTTCAAAACTAAGCGGTGCGCGTCCCAACAACTGCGACAGGTCGTCTGAAACGGTAGCAAGCTCGCCTTTGGCAATGGCAGTGTAGGTAGAAACCCAGGCTTCAATCTGCCAATCGGGAGTGTCAGGATACTCAGCTTTGCGGCTGGCGAAGGCTTCTTCCACAGTTTCATTGTGGTAGCAGTGCGGTTTGCCGGTGATTTCGGTTAAGACGGCGGCTATTTCAGCAAAACTTAATGATTGGGAACCGGTCAGTGTGTAGGTCTGATTATCGTGGTGGTGATTGTCGCAAGCGATGTCGGCGATGATGTTTGCCGCTGATTGGGTGACATCGTGCTGCGAAACGCAGGCAACGCGCCCGTCGTCGGCTGGGCCTGCGATGATGCCATCTGCGTTAGCAATTGTTGCCATCATCTCACTGTAAAAATTGTCGCGCAGAAAGGTGTAGCGCATATTTGTTTGCCGGATTGCATTTTCGGTAACCGCATGAGTGCGCGCCAGCGTGAAGGTACTGTCCAACGCCGCTTGAGCAAAAGAGAGATAGACAATATGCTTCACGCCCGCTTCCGAAGCAGCCTGCACCAAAGTCAAATGCTCCTGTTCGCGCAACGGACTTTCGGCGGCGGACACCATAAACAGCACGTCCACCCCGTTTAATGCCTGCTTGGCAAGCTCCAAATCGCCATAGGCAAAACGTCGCGCCTCGCAGTTCGGCAAATCGGTCGCTTTGGCAGGATTGCGCAGCGGCAGAATAAGCGGCAGACCGCGTGTGTTCAGATGACGGGCGACCATACCGCCGATGTTGCCGCTGGAGCCAGTGATGGCTAGATTCATGTTGTTTTCCTTATGCGTTTTCTAAAGAGATAGCTTTGCCGTTTACAGGGTTTCTGTAAAACCATGTGCATGCTGCTTTTTGAGTTTCAGGTAGACTGAATAGATTCAAGGGATGGTTTATTGATGGTTATTATTGTAGCAGTTTTCCTACATACGATAAGCCGCGAAAGACTTACTTGATTATTAAGCTGAATAATACCGCAGGGCGATTTTTCAGGTATATTACGACCAAGCAGGTAATGGAAAACAGGCAGACCCCGACTATATGCGCTGGCAGCCTGTTGCGGTATGGGATGCCTACCTGCGCTATAAAATCGGCAAAAACCTGACTGCCGAACTGGTGGGCAGCAATCTGACCAACCGCTACTACCTCGACCCAATGAGCCGTTCCTATCTGCCTGCGCCAGGTAGAACAATCCGCATTGGGATAACTGGAAAATGGTGATGATCAATTAATCATTTTGAGAGTAAAAAGCCGTCTGAACATTGGGCTTCAGACGGCTTTTTTACATGATGGCTTAGTTATGCCCTACTCTTTTATGTTATATGAAAGTTGAAGCTAACCTGCATAATTTTTATATTTTCTGCTTTGGAATCAAAAAGGCTGCTTGAAAATAAAAGGTCTATATTTCAGACGGCCTTTACTTTATAGCAAACTCGAAATTTAAGCCACGAAATCCAAACCTATATCCAACGAATGGCTGCTGTGGGTCAGATAGCCGAGAGCGATGCCGTCCACGCCGGTTTGTGCCACGCGCTTCAGGCGGTCGAAGCCGATGCCGCCCGATGCTTCGCAATAGACGGTGTGTGGGTGGGCGGTTTGTGTGTGGCAGCGGTTTGCCGCTTCTTTCAAAGTTTCGTCGTCCATGTTATCCAGCAAAATCCGTTCTGCGCCCGCCACGATGGCTTCGTCCAGTTGTGCCAACGTGTCCACTTCAATTTCCACGCAGGTCAACGGTCCGACTGCTTGCTTTGCCTGCCGTACGGCTTGGGCGATGCTGCCGCAATAGGCGAGGTGGTTGTCTTTGATGAGGATGGCATCGTCTAAGCCCATGCGGTGGTTTACGCCGCCACCTGCTCTGACGGCGTATTTTTGCAGGACGCGCAACAGGGGGATGGTTTTGCGGCTGCACACGATGTCCACATTGTAACCGGCAACTTCGGCTACTGCGCGAGCGGTAGCGGTGGCGATGCCGCTCAAATGCGTAAGATAGTTGAGCGCGGTGCGTTCGGCGGCCAACAGCGCGCGGGCGTTTCCTGCGATGGTGGCAAGTGTCTGACCTGCGCAAACGGCTTGCCCGTCTTGGATTTCGGCTTGGAAACGGACGGACGGATCCATCGTCTGAAAGGCAAGACGCGCCAAATCCATGCCGGCGATAACGCCGTCTTTGCGGCTGACGAGGAAAAGTTTGGCGGTTTTGTCGGGAGCGATAACGGCTGCGGACGTAACATCGCCTCGCCTGCCCAAATCTTCGCTCAAGGCTTGTTCCACCATGGGGCGCAACAGGGTGTCGGGCAGGGGGAAGAGGGTGTTTTCAAACGGCATGGGGTTTCCTTTGTTGAAAAAGATGGATGTTGCCCGATGGGGCAAAACTTCAATTGAAAATTTGCGTTAATTACAGATAATGCCAGCTGAAAATGTTTCAAAAAAATTGCATCCATTTTATTAGAATTTATAAGATTGAAATATCACCAATCTATTTTCCCCTGTTTCCTTAGCTCTTCTTCATAACAAGCAAATCCATATCCCAAACTAAAAATATCCTTTACCGAAGCAGTTGTTTTTACTGAGCAAAAAAATAATTCTATTTCTTCATGCACATTTACAATTGTAAAATCAGTATGATACAGTTGATTGTACCGATTAATTTCATCTTCTAATAAATTAGGCGAAATTACATCAATTTCAAAAATTACTTCTTGTGCCATTATTTTTTACTCCATCTATTAATGTTAAAGTTACATTTTGATGCCGTCTGAAAACGGGCTAACGGCTGCCCAGCGGCAGTCCGATATCAGAAATCAGCTGTTCGGGCAGAACGTCATCTCGGAAGCGGTAAAGCTGTGCAGGACGGCCTTTACTACCTGATACGCTGGTATCCGACGGCTCGATAAGGTTCTGCTGCTGAATCTGGCGGCGGAAGTTTTGCTTATGCAACAATCTGCCGCTGATGGCTTCGACGCTGTTTTGCAGTTGCAGCAATGTAAATTCGGGCGGCATCAGTTCAAAAATCACGGGGCGGTATTTGATTTTGGCGCGCAGGCGGGACAAGGCGGTCGCCAGCACGCGGCGGTGGTCGTGGCACATGGGCTGCCCCGTGAGTGCGAAGTTGAAGTTTTCCTGAGGCTCGGCTGCTTCCGCTATCAGGCCGCTTTCGTATAGCATTTCATAGCGTTGCAAAACGTATTCTTCCGACCAATTTTCAGGTTCTACCCCCCAGCACAAATGAATGCGCTTGAGCCGCTTTTGGCGCACTTCCTCCGTATCCGCCGAGTTTGCCCAAATGCGCAGGCGGCTGACGATGGTATCGCGCAGCCCGCCGTCGGTGCGCAAATCTTCCCACGGGAAATAGCCGTAGCAGTCCTGCCATTTCGCGTCAGGATGCAGGATGCTGTCGGCTGCTTCGCGCACCAGTCCCAAATAGCTGACGTACAAGACAGGTAGGCCTTGCTCGTTTTGACGGCGCGTATCTACAAAGGTATAAAGCTGTTCCACATAGCCCATAGGCTGTGATGTCTGTTTGGCAACCCACATCCTGACTCCTGCTTGTAGAGAGTGGCGAAGCGGTGCAAGCAGGCCATTGGGTAATAGCTCTCCTTTGGCAACTGTCAAAACTCTCAAGCTGCCGTTTGTAATGGCGATCAGTACAGGAACCAGCTCGACGATACTTTGCGTATTGGCTGCTGTTTCAGGATAGGCATCCATGCGTGGCTTTCATTCAAGAGAAAACCTTATTGTAAACCAAAGCGGTTTTCAGACGACCTTGCATATTATACTCAAGTTGAGCATAATATAAAACTATTTCAAAATATAAACGGCAAACCTTCATGCCGTCTGAAAAACCAGCTACAAGGAAACATCATGCAAACCGCCGCCCGCCGCTCGTTCGATTACGATATGCCACTCATCCAAACGCCGACTTCCGCCTGCCAAATCCGTCAGGCATGGGCGAAGGTTGCCAACACGCCCGACCGAGAAACAGCAGGCCGTCTGAAAGACGAAATCAAGGCTTTGTTGAAGGAGAAAAATGCGGTCTTGGTGGCGCATTATTACGTCGATCCGCTGATTCAGGATTTGGCTTTGGAGACGGGCGGATGCGTGGGTGATTCGTTGGAGATGGCGCGCTTCGGCGCGGAACATGAAGCCGATACGCTGGTGGTGGCGGGCGTACGCTTCATGGGCGAGAGCGCGAAAATCCTCTGCCCTGAAAAAACAGTGCTGATGCCTGATTTGGAGGCGGAATGTTCTTTGGATTTGGGTTGTCCCGAAGAAGCGTTTTCAGCGTTTTGCGACCAACACCCCGACCGTACGGTCGTAGTGTACGCCAACACTTCCGCTGCCGTAAAAGCGCGTGCCGACTGGGTGGTAACGTCTTCGGTAGCGTTGGAAATAGTGTCGTATCTGAAATCGCGCGGCGAGAAGCTGATTTGGGGGCCCGACCGCCACCTCGGCGACTACATCCGCCGCGAAACGGGCGCGGATATGCTGTTGTGGCAGGGTTCATGCATCGTCCATAACGAATTCAAAGGGCAGGAGCTGGCGGCGTTGAAAGCGGAACATCCCGACGCCGTGGTGCTGGTTCATCCCGAATCGCCGCAAAGCGTCATCGAACTGGGCGATGTGGTCGGCTCGACCAGCAAACTGCTCAAAGCCGCCGTATCTCGTCCCGAAAAAAAATTCATCGTGGCGACCGACTTGGGCATCCTGCACGAAATGCAAAAACAGGCGCCCGACAAAGAATTCATCGCCGCGCCGACGGCGGGCAACGGCGGAAGCTGCAAAAGCTGCGCGTTCTGCCCGTGGATGGCGATGAATTCGCTGGGCGGCATCAAATACGCCCTAACAAGCGGACGCAACGAAATCCTGTTGGACAGAAAGCTGGGCGAAGCCGCCAAACTGCCTTTGCAGCGTATGCTCGACTTCGCGGCAGGGTTGAAGAAAAAAGATGTGTTCAACGGCATGGGCCCCGCCTGATTTGCCATCCATATTGCCGTTTCAGACGACCCCTCAAACAAGGACAACACCATGCAAACCGATTGCGACGTATTGATTGCCGGAAACGGGCTGGCGGCACTGACGCTCGCCCTGTCGCTGCCTGAGTCGTTCCGCATCGTCATTTTGTGCAAAAACCGGCTGGCCGACACTGCCAGCCGTCATGCGCAAGGCGGGATTGCGGCGGCGTGGTCGGGAGAGGACGACATCGAAAAACACGTCGCCGATACTTTGGAAGCGGGTGCAGGTTTGTGCGACGAAGCCGCCGTCCGTACCATCTTATCGCAGGGCAAACCGGCAATCGAATGGCTGCTGGCGCAGGGTGTGGCGTTCGACCGGAATCATAATGACTTGCACCTGACGCGCGAAGGCGGGCACACCTGTCGCCGAATCGCCCACGTCGCCGACTACACTGGCGAAGCCGTCATGCAGAGCCTGATTGCCCAAATACGCCGCTGCCCGAACATCCGCGTTTGCGAGCGGCAGATGGCGTTGGACGTTCAAACCGAATCAGGCGCAGCGTGCGGACTGACCGTCCTCGACTGCCGAACGCAAGAAACCTACCGCATCCGTGCCCGCCACACCGTACTCGCAGGCGGCGGCTTGGGGCAGATTTACGCCGCCACCACCACGCCGCCCGAATGCACGGGCGACGCCATCGCCATGGCGATACGCGCAGGCTGCGCAGTCGAAAACCTCGAATTTATCCAATTCCACCCCACAGGCTTGGCAAGGTCGTCTGAAAACGGACGCACCTTCCTGATTTCCGAAGCCGTGCGCGGCGAAGGCGGCATCCTGACCAACCAAGCGGGCGAACGGTTTATGCCGCATTACGACCGCCGCGCCGAACTCGCGCCGCGCGACATCGTTGCCCGCTCTATCGCCGCCGAAATCGCCAAGCAAACGCAAGACTTCGTCTCACTCGATATCAGCCATCAACCCGCAGAGTTCGTCCGTCAGCATTTCCCGTCCATCCATCGGCACTGCCTGTTCCAATGCGGCTTGGACATCACGCGCCAAGCCATCCCCGTCCGCCCCGTGCAGCACTACACCTGCGGCGGCATCCAAACCGACCCCAGCGGCAGAACCTCCCTGCCGCAGCTCTACGCCTTAGGCGAAACCGCCTGCACAGGGCTGCACGGAGCCAACCGCCTCGCCAGCAACTCCCTGCTCGAATGCGTCGTTACCGCCAGACTTGCCGCCCAAACCATCGCGGACGGACAAGCGCTCCAAACCAAACCATTCCAAAGGCCGTCTAAAAGCCCCTCCGCCGAAACAGACATCTTTTCAGACGGCCTCCAAAACGTATTCAGCCGCCCCACCCTGCAAGCGTTCAACCAACGCCATCTGGGCATCATACGCAACGATACCGACCTACGCCGCGCCATCGCCCAACTGCAGTTTTGGAAGCAAAACCAAGCCGAGCCATACACCGCGTCCGAATACGAAAAACGCAACCTACTCGAATGCAGCCTCGCCCTTGCCCAAGCCGCATACAGGCGGAGAGAGAACATCGGAGCACATTTTAATAGTGATTGTTGAGGCTGATAGAGACCTTTGCAAATGTTTCTAAATATTCTTTTGAATGATATGGGAAAACCACCTATCATCATTTTCTCGTACATGGGATTCAACTATTAACAATGAAATTCCCATTTCTTGCTCTATTTGACTGAAAAAAGATACTGCGATTTTCTTTGCTTCTTGATAATTAATTATCATGGCAATACTCCAAATTGAAAATGTTTGAAGGTAGTAAAATTGACTTCGCCTCCTTTTTGTATTTGCCTATTAATATACCTTTTTGGACAACTGCGCTTTATAGCCCACGCAAGATCGGCACATTAAATAAAGGCCGTCTGAAACGGTTTTTCTGTTTTCAGACGGCCTCTTGGCTCAAACCGTGAGAACCGCATGCGTGCGTTCCGCACACATTCTACTTGTTGAGTTTAGGTTTCATATGGGCCACGGCTTGCTTTCCAAATATGCTTTTATTTCATAAATTAGATTATTTATATTAGGGGAAACTACATTTCCTGTTTTTCCTATTACAAGTAGACAATTATATTTTATTGCCCAATCAATGGTTTTCTGAATAAATTTAGTATAATCAAATCTTAAATCAAGTTCACACTCTATATCATCTGGCCAAACGGTAAGACTATTACCAAAATTATCACAAAACATGATTGCGTCTTTATCCCAAGACTCTTTCAATTTAAGCTGTTTTTTTGCTTCATTTATTATTGATAATAATATAACATCATTATCGATAAAGTAATTTTCAAAACTTTTATTCTCATTAAAATTCTGAAAACCATTAGATCGATACTCATCAAGTATGATATCTTTATTTGCATTAAATTTATTTCTGATAGCGGCTGATGGGATAAGGTAGTACCGATAATTCCAAATTGCCATTTTTATTTACTCCTATAACGAGGTCTATTAACATTACCTGATTCATTCAAGACATCAATAGAATTTTTCCAATTAGTATTAGGAACGGGAAAGTCAACTTTTTTAAATTTTAATTCACGTATCCTTCCAAGCAAGCCGTAGCCCGCATTAAATCTATGCAGGTAAGGTGTGTGCGGTACGCACGCTGGCCTTGAGTGTGATAAAAAAGATCGTCTGAAAAAAGTTTCCAGCTTTCAGACGACCTTTTGTCAAATATTATCGGCAGCGGCTCAATGCCAACTTTAAACCTGCTCCGATTTCTTCAGGACTGTTATCCAATGATAAAATTACATTGTCTGCATCAATGGCATCCCACGCTTCCAGCTTGACATGGCGGCTCGGGCTGATTTTCAGGCAGCCGTTGTGCAGCCAAATATCCACGCTCATCATGTTTTTAAATAGGGCGCGTCTGGTTTTATAGCCCAAGTTCCCGCATAGGTTGGCAACCCAATCCTCATAGCGTTGCCGAAATTTTTCGGTATCAAAAAAATCTTGGTCTTCTGGACTGTCATAAACGAAAGTCCTGCTGTTTGTCAACGCTTGCAAGACCGTCGTGCCTAAAGTTCCATTGTCGGTATCCAATGGCAGGATATGGGGGGGATATAGGTGGTCTGGAGCATATCGCCCAAATCCTGACCATGTTTGAATAA
This sequence comes from Neisseria sp. P0007.S010, assembly GCF_051962875.1. Classification (NCBI taxonomy): domain Bacteria; kingdom Pseudomonadati; phylum Pseudomonadota; class Betaproteobacteria; order Neisseriales; family Neisseriaceae; genus Neisseria; species Neisseria sp. P0007.S010. The sequence goes on from NZ_JBQCUX010000005.1 coordinate 19,332, forward strand.
TCAAGGCTCTTTCATTTGCCTTATAGCCAGCCCAATAATCTTGTTCTTGATTGAAAGTCATTTATTCGATCTCCGTAATTTTGACTGTAATGTTTTGACTTTTGCCATACTCTATCACACGTTGTAACTGCAATCTTTGCTCTTTATTAGTTTGTGCGGGTATGGCCAGATGGATTTCGCGCTGTTTGATCATGTCGGCCCTTAATGTCATACCCAAAAGGCTATGACGTTCAAAATTTGCCGTTTTAGAGTTGTATCTACACCGCTTCGGATGGTGGTTTTGCCGGCCGGGCTGCCGATATGGGTGTGGCGGCGGGTTGCTTTTGTCTGATTGCTGTGATGGCTTGTTGGAAGAAAGGCCGTCTGAAACGTATTTATTGTTTCAGACGGCCTCTTGGCTCAAACCTTGAGAACTGCATATGTGCGTTCCGCACACATACTACTTATTGAGTTTAAGTTTTATATGGGCTACGGCTTGCTATGCCGTCTTCTTTCCAGGTGTCGTAGCGGCTTTGGTTTTCGGCAAGGTAGGCGTTTACTTGGTCAGATGGCGGATTTTTTGTTCGTCGTAGATGATGGAGACGCTGATACCGGAGTAAGCGTAGATTGGGTCTTGACCTCAACCTACACTTGTTTTACATAAAATTTTGTGTCTCTATTTGAAAAATCTAAATAACAACATTCTACTTTACCTATTGAATTGATTATAGTTGAAACAGGAATATTAAGAAGCCTAATACCCAAATCATCAATTTCAAAATCATTAATTCCACTCTTATAAAGATAGCTTATTATTTCATCATTAATTTTCCCAAGCCAATTAAAAGAAATATCTTCTAAAAAAAACTTATTTGGTTCAAATATCTCTATCGCTTGAAGCTGATTTTTATCATCATAAAAACAATGGATATTCAATTCGGGAAAAACATCCATAGGAATTCGAGAGTATGATGACTTATAAATTTCTTGTACATCAGAATTAAATATTGCACGAACTTGTTTTCGATTCAGATTTGATGAGATAATATTTCCACAATTTTCTATTTTTTTTGAACTAAAATAAAAAAAATTCATAATTTTTTGCCTAAACAATATTACCATTTTCGTAAGATGCATAGAACAAACCATGTCTTATCCATTTTGTTCCATCGGCAGACAGATAACGACTATATCTAAATTTTATTTTTCCAGGCTCATAAAAAATTTCTTCAATATTCAGTGTAATTGCTTTCTCAACCATAGCATAAATTCCTTTGGTTTATATATTTCAGTATAAGTATGACGTAAGAAATATGACGCCGATTGTTACGACTTACTTCTTTTTGATTTTAAGGTTTATATAAGTTATGGCTTTCTCGGGTTCGAAGTGATAAAGAGAGTCTTTACTTTTCAACTATAAAAATATGAGATAGTTCCATGGGAAAACTGTAATTTAAGTTTTAATAAAGCATCTTCTAGGCGATATAAAAATTTTATATAATTTCCATTTGGTTTATATTTATATATAAGTTGTATTTCAATAGTCTCATAGCTACTTTCTCCAAAATCTTCAAAAACTTGACCTGATTCAATATATTGAATATATGAATTTATTTTTTCTTGCAACAAAAACAAATGCTCGTTATCCCATTTTAAATGATCAGAAATAGTTAATATGAGTATTCCATTTTCAATAGAGGCTGAATCAATTACATTCTCTTCCAAAATAGACATTATCTTTTCCTTTCAATGATAACTTTAGTAGGTTCAATTTTGGTCCCCTTTGGATAGCCCGGTTTTCCCTTACCGACCACTGTTGCTCCCGTTCTTTCAATTTCAGGAAAAGCTTTTTTCTGATTTTTGGTAAGTGGCGCAGTTATTGAAGCCTTACATTCTGTACAAACATCAAGACCACCTTCTTTCGAAATAATATCAAGCCTAGTTTTTACACCACTTTTTGTTTTAACTGTAATCTGTCTTTGCGGTTTAAAGCCTTGTTTAACTTTCTTCTGATAAATTTCCATCTCAAAATCCTCACCAGATTTTTTATTTTTTTCCAGTTGATCTTTACGATTTTTATGTTTGATTCCCTTGCTAGCCAATGCCGTATCCGGAATCCTGTCCCCCTTCGCAACATTGCCGTTTGCAGGGATACGGATATTCCCCGCACCCGCCAATAAGGGATCGCTGCCGGTAACGGTCGGCTTGATGTTTTTCAGGTTGCCAACGCCCACAATAATCGGGGCTTTTATCCTCGGATTGGGGTTGACAAAGCTCATCAGCCAGTCGGCAACGTTCAGCGCAAGCTCTTCGTTTTTCCGCTCTTCCTGCCTGATTTTGGTGTCTTTCGTCCCGCTGTGCAACCAGGTCAGGTTGCGGTATTCGGGTTTGTCCTGTCGGCGGTATTCCTCAAACAGCTTCGGATCGTTGTAGGCTTGCGGATTTCTTGCGCCGTAGTTGCGGTAGTCCCAAGTATAACCCAAGGCTTTGTCTTCGCCTTTCATGCCGATTGTGGAAATAACCGTTTGGTCGGTATAGCCGTCTTGGGAACCTTTATCCACCCAGCGCAGTATCTGCCTGCGGATTCTCATTGCCGCTTCTTGACTGCTGATTTTTCTGCCTTCGCGTTTTTCGACTTCGCGCTTGAGATCATTGGCATATTTGTCGAACTGAGTTTGATTGGGCGGTTTCAGTACATAAGGTGATGCAGGCTACTTTTTCTGATTGCTGTGGCAACTTGTCGAAAGAAAGGCCGTCTGAAACCGTATTTATTGTTTCAGACGGCCTCTTAGCTCAAACCTTGAGAACCGCATACGTGCGTTTCTCACACATCCTTGTTGAGTTTAGGTTTCATATGGGCTACGGCTTGCTAGTGGTGGGAAAGCAAGGGCAGCAAAAAATGCGTTCTGCATAAATAACCCTTGGCAGGCAAGGCAAAAAGGTCGTCTGAAAACCTCCTAAATTGACGTTTTCAGACGACCTTTTTCATGAGTCGGCTTCCTTAAATTTTTAAGGTGTGAAAAACGGAAGTTTTCTATTTCAAATTATTATCCATTCCTAAAACGACAATATCGTTTGGAAAAAAATGAATTCGCTTTAACTTCATAGCCTTAAATTAATTACCCAAAGAAGGCTTGACCTGACGATTTAATGTGGCTATGGTTTAATAAAAAATAACAATATCCCACATGCACACCGCAATGCTTTTTTCCCTCCTCCTTATAGAAAGGATATTGCAATGCCCTGCTTGACCCGTACGTTGCCTCGTCTGACTGTCTTCCTGCTGTCCACCTTCGCGGCATTCTCCGCAGCTGCACACGGAAACCACACACATTGGGGTTACACCGGACACGACTCCCCCGAAAGCTGGGGTGAGCTTTCTGAAGAGTTCCGTTTATGCTCTACAGGCAAAAACCAATCCCCCGTCAACATTACCGAAACCGTCTCCGGCAGACTGCCCGCCATCAAAGTCGATTACAAGCCGAGCGCGGTTAACGTGGAAAACAACGGCCACACCATCCAAGTCAACTACCCGGAAGGCGGCAATACCCTCAGCGTGAACGGACGTACCTACACCCTGAAACAATTCCATTTCCACGTACCCAGTGAAAACCAAATCAAAGGCCGCACCTTCCCGATGGAAGCCCACTTCGTCCACTTAGACGAAAACCGCCAGCCTTTGGTATTGGCAGTATTGTACGAACCTGGCAAAACCAACGACCGCCTGGCTCCGATATGGAACGTGATGCCGATGAAGGAAGGAAAGGTAAACCTCGACAAAGCTTTCGACGCCAGCACCCTGCTGCCGAAACGACTGAAATACTACCGCTTTGCCGGTTCGCTGACCACGCCGCCGTGCAGCGAAGGCGTATCATGGCTGCTGTTGAAAACCTACGACCACATCGATCAGGCGCAGGCAGAAAAATTCACCCGCGCCATCGGCTCGCATAACAACCGCCCCATCCAGCCGCTTAACGCGCGCGTTGTCATCGAATAAACAGTAAAGCCGTAAATGAAAAGGTCGTCTGAAAACCTAAATTTGGTTTTTCAGACGACCTTTTTCGCTCTTCATCACAATATTTCTGGAACAAAGTCATCGGCTTGGGTTTCAACTCAAGCCGAGACCTTTGCAAAATCCCCTAAATTCCCATGAAGACATTTAGGGGATTTGGGGAATTTTGCAAAGGTCTCACAAAGTTCCTACAGAACTAAAATGTAAAGAGCAGCCTGCACTCGCATCTATCAATGTGAAGGCTGCTTTGTTTTCAGCCTGTCTGAAACGATCAAAAAACAGTATGATTTGTCTATTTTCTGTTTGGAGGAGTCATCCATGATCGCTGCTACCATCACGATCCAAGACCAAAACCTCGCCGGCAAAGTGCTGCACAAGCTGTTTTTAAAATTTAGAACCAATCACATCAGCGCGGCGGAGTTGATTGCCGAACGCGTGCGACAGGAAGTTGACGCCTACAACAACCGTGCCGCCGATGCCCTGCTGCGCCACAACCTCATTATCCCCACCGATCGCGGCGACATCGTGATTCGGGAAACGCACGGCAAAAAAGGCACGCACCCACAACCTGTGGACGTGGAAAAGCAAATCGCCGTCGCTTTGAAAGCTTTTGAGCAAAATTCGTTTTTCATCCTTGCCGACAATCGCCAACTGGAAACGCTGGACGATATGGTGTGCCTGCATGACGGGCTGGTCGTCAATTTCATCAAACTCACGCCGCTGGTGGGCGGATAAGCAGCCTGAAAACCGCCGCGCAACGCTACCTCACCTTTGTAGAAGATGCTCCATACAGCCTGAATAGTGCGGACAAGAAAACGCTTACCGACGTTATCCACCTTTGCAGCGAAATAACCAACACATTGATACGTAAAGAAAGTCCTATGACCCAAAACCAAACCATACAGATTTCCGACAGCCGCCGTGCCAAGTTCAATCAGCTTCTCAACGCACTGGAAAAGGAATGGCTCCAAAACCGTTCACACGAATACGACACGATAAGCCTGAAACTCTGTCCCAGTTTTGCCGAAGTGGAGAAAGCCGCGCCCGAATACCGTGTCGATTTCCTAATCCACTGCATTGATTTGATACGCGGCTGGGGACGGAATAAAATTTTTAAAAATATGGGCGAGGACAGGATACGCAATTACGGCACCATCCGTGTAGCGGTAGCGATGGCTCTGGCGCGTAAAACGCTGCCGATGACGGAGCAGGATGTGCAGCATATTTTTGCCGCCATGCTGGACGATAACGGGCTGTCCGAGCAGGAGGCAGATTACTATCCGCTCAAATATCTGATAAACCAAATCAAAAAACAGTTTCCCAATCCGAGCAAAACGCTTTCAGACGGCCTGAAAAACGCCTGCGACCGTTACCGCGTCTTTGCGGAAAACCTATGGGACAAGAAAGCCGCTACCGCCAACCTTGCCGCCCTGGCAGAACTGGCAGGCGGTTCCGCCGAAGCCTGTTTTCCCGCCCAAGACGACGAGTTTGCCCGATACGCCAATCCGCAACTTGCCGTGCTGCCACCGGAACAGCAGGACATATGGAGCAAAATCATTGCGCTTGCCCTATCCGCCAATGCAGGCAAGCCAAGCGAAAAATACCTGAAAGAATCCAAAACGCTGATCGACACATTGGGTGCGGACAGGTTCAAAAAAATGCTGCACGGCTGGATAGAATTTGTCCGCGGCAGCGAAGTGCAGATCGAAACCGTTACTCACGGAGCATACAGCTACGACACTCATGTCCTGCCCGTTTGCAGCATCAACCAGACCGCGCTCAAAGGGCTGGTGTGGATGTGCAGCCACTTCCACGACAGCGCCACCCTGTCCGCCCTTACCCAACTTGGGCTGCATTCATACGACAAAATCCCCAATCTCGGCGCGCGCTATGCTTCCGTGGGCAACGCCTGCTTCTATGCGCTGTTCCGCTCCAAAGGGCTGGACGGCATCGCCTGCCTTTCGCGCCTGCGCCTGCGGATTAAGTTCAGCAACGTGCAAAACTCGATTGCTAAATATCTGGACGAAGCCGCTGCGCAGCGAGGCGTATCCCGCAACGAAATCGAAGACATGGCGGTGGACGATTTTGGCTTGCAGGAAGGCTGCTGCGACTACGGCTTCGGCGGCTACACCTGCCGTCTGGCGGTTACGGGCGTAGGAAAATCCGAACTGCGCTGGTTCAAACCCGACGGTTCGCCGCAGAAAACCATGCCCGCCTTCGTGAAAACCGACTACGCCGACAAACTGAAAAAGATTAAAGCCGCACAAAAAAACCTCAACACCACGCTCACCGCCCAACGCGACCGCTTGGACCAGATGATGCGCTCCGAACACCGCGTGCCACGGGAACACGCCGAACAGTATTACTGGCAGCACGGACTGATGTCCTTCCTCACGCGCCCGCTAATATGGCAATTTTTCCGCGACGAAAACGACACACAGGGTCACGCTGCACTGTGGTTGGACGGAACATGGGGGGACGAAACGGGAGCGCAAACCGATGTTTCAGACTGCCTGCAAGTCTGCTTGTGGCATCCCGCGCTTGCCACTCAGCAAAGCATCGCCCGGTGGCGCAAACTGCTGCAGGACAAAGAAATCCGCCAGCCGCTGAAACAGGCATACCGTGAAATCTATCTGCTCACCGAAGCCGAAATCAACACCAAAACATACAGCAACCGTTTTGCCGCCCACATCCTGAAACAACACCAATATATGACGCTTGCCAAAGGACGCGGCTGGAGGGGCTCGCTGGCCGGTGCGTGGGACGGTAGCGACGACGCAACCGTATCGTTGGATTTGCCCGAATACAACCTACGCGCCGAATTTTGGACAAACGCGGTGGATAGCGAAGAAGCATGGACAGAAAGCGGTATCTGGCAGTATGTCGGTACCGACCAAGTGCGCTTTCACCGGTTGGACGACGATTACCATGCCACCGCGCTGGACTTAATTGATATTCCGCCGCGCGTGTTTTCCGAAGTGTTGCGCGACGTGGATTTGTTTGTCGGCGTGGCAAGCGTGGGCAACGACCCGACTTGGGAAGATAACGGCGGAGAGGCACGTTTTTACAGCTACTGGCAGAGCTATTCCTTCGGCGATTTGGGCGAAGTGGCCAAAACCCGCAAAGCCGTACTGGAAACCCTGCTGCCGCGCCTGAAAATCGCCAAGGTTGCCCACATAGACGGCAACTTCCTCATCGTACAGGGCAAGTTGCGTACCTACAAAATCCACATCGGCAGCAGCAACATCCTGATGCTGCCGGACGACCAATACCTCTGCATTGTACCCGACAGCCGCAAAAAAGACGCATCCGACAAACTGTTTATCCCGTTTGAGGGCGACAACACGCTCTCGGTCGTCCTCTCCAAAGCCATGCTGCTGGCGGAAGACGACAAGATTACCGACAGCACGATTACCTCGCAGATTCAGCGGTAAATTGGGACAGCCTGAAAAACGCAAATGCCTCCATCCTTGCGGTTTCAGGCTGTTTGGGAACACAAGACGCGTAGGCAGCACATGTCCTACCTACGGAAAGAACACAATACATATTTTTACCATAAATATATTGCTTTTCATCTGATTTAGATAACCGACAACATCATGAAACCTGCTTTTTACCTCCCAATATTGTTTTTACTTTCAGCGTGCCGTCCTGAAGCTGAAACAGCCGATACGGCTGCACCAACGGCACGTAAGCCTTCTTATTACGAGTCTGAAAAGCGTCAAACTGCAGTCACTCCAGTTAAAACACAAATTCCTGCATTATCTGTAATCAAAAGCCAAGCCGATTTTGACTTGCTTTCGCGTATTTATGAGCAAGGGAGCGAATATGAAATTCCTCACATCCTTTTCCTCATCGATCGCGAAGACGATGGCCGTACCGACTACATCAATACTCCCAAATTTCGGCTACATGAACGCTATTTAGCTACTATCTTGAAATCCATGCTGTCAAAAACTGAATTGAATCAACAATACCGTAGTCCCAACCGGCGTTATCTGTTTGGTACTATTAGTTGGCAGAATAGTACTCAGGAATATGTTTATGAGTTTTGGGAAGGAGACAAAATCACGCCTGAATTATTGAAATTGGCAGCAGGCCGTCTGAAAGACAGTTTCTACGCTCCGTTGCGTTATAAAACCAATTCTTTATGGCAGGAAACCGTTGCCGAGCAAAGTAAAGTTCCTTTTATTACCCAAGAAAGTTTGATTAAAAATTTTCCCTACCTGCCTCTAAACCAAGGTAAAGCGATAGGTACATTACGCGTTATTGCTAAAGAAGATGATCTTTATAATGTCGGCTCCGACGATATTATTATTTTGAAAGAGGTTCCCCTAGAGCTGCCACCTGTGGCGGGGATTATTAGTGAGAAACCATCCACTGCATTGTCCCATGTGAATGTATTGGCACGCGGCTGGGGGATTCCCAATATTTACCTTAAAGACGCAGAAAAAATCCTAGCCCCATATATTGGCCGTCGTATTGAATTTGAAGCGACTGCTAAGCAATACCGAATTGTCCAAACCAACCGGAACACTACCAGCAAAAGCTTTTCAGACGGCCTTACCCTGCCCCAACCTGATGTTTCCAATTACAACCTTCGGGCTTTGGCAAACCTGCGCCGTGATGACAGCTATTACTGCGGCAGTAAGGCTGCCAACCTCGGCCATATCCGCGCCCATATTGCAGGCAGTAATGTACCTGATGGATTCTGCATTCCGTTTGCCTACTATCAAGCCATGATGGATAGGCTGGGTATTAACGCGACAACACTGGCACAAATCGAAACACAAAGTGATGGGGACAACCGCAAGCGACGCACTGCCTTACTCACACTGCAGAAAAAAATTACCGATGCCGAAATCCCGTCAGAATGGAAACACAAATGGGTTGAACAATGGCGCAATCAATTAAACAGCAAAGGCGTGTTTGTCCGCAGCTCCTCTAATTCCGAAGACCTGCCCAATTTCAGCGGCGCAGGACTGTACACCACCGTGCCAAATGTTACCGATGAAAACGCGTTGGCCGAAGCAGTGAAGCAATCTTGGGCCTCCGTTTTCAATTACAGCGCATACGAAGCCCGCCGTATTGCCGGATTGCCTCACGATAGCGTGAAAATGAGTGTCTTTGTGCAACAAAGCATTAATGCAGATCTCTCCGGCGTACTGGTTACCATCAATCCTTATGATATTGCTCAGAAAAACAGCGCCTACATTGCCGCCAAACACGGGTTGGGTATTCGTGTCGTTGAGGGCAAACGGGTAGCCGAACAGGTAGTCTATAACCGTCGCAATGATTCTGTACAACGTCTCAGCTCCTCTAATGAAACCACAGCGCTGCAACTGGATAAAAACGGTGGAGTACGGGAAGTTCCTGTAACCAATGGCAATGTGATGAATCAAGAACAAATCCGTTGCCTTGACCAAACCGGCCAACAAATCAAACAGCTATTTGCTAATGGTGAGCAGGACATCGAATGGGCGTTTGACAATGGTAAGCTTGTTATCCTCCAGGCACGACCGTATCTAAACGGCACACGTTAAAGTAAAAAGGCCGTCTGAAATTATCGTTTCAGACGGCCTTTGCATCATAAGTTAGTTATACCCTATACTTCCAGGTCTCCAAGGAACTATGATGTCAAAACAACTCACTTTTTATTTTATTCGCCATGGCCGTACCCAATGGAACGAACAAGGGCTTTTGCAGGGATCCGGCAATTCACCACTGACCAAACAAGGGATTGCAGGAGCTCAGAAAACCGGGGCGGCGCTACAACAAGTAGAATTTACCGCTGCTTATTCCAGTATTTTACAACGCGCCATTGATACGGCTGGCCATATTATCGGTCAGCGTCCTATTCCTCTTTTTCAGCACTGTGGACTAAATGAGCAATCTTTTGGAAGTTGGGAAGGTATGCAGATCGCTGATCTGCGGAAGCTAACCGAATTCAAACAATTAACCAATGACCCGGCAGCTTATAAAGCATTAAGCAATGGTGGCGAAACCTTTGAACAATTAGCAGTACGTACAATGGCCGCCCTTTACGATATCATTAAAGTACATCAATCGGGAGCCAATATTTTAGTGGTATCGCATGGCCACACCTTGCGTCTCTTATTGTCCTTACTAGGCGGAGCGACTTGGGAAAACCATCGTGATGAGGGTAAATCCGTGTCATTGTTGAATACTTCGATCAGTATTGTGAAATACGATAGTGAAAGCGGTTTCCATATTGAGCAGCTTAACGATGTGGCTCATTTACAATGATCACAACTATTCATCAATAATAAAAAAGGTGGACATTTTTACCCACCTTTTTTGCCATTAACCAAATACTTTTTCCAAGTGTGCTTGGTAGTCTGCTAAGTATCGTGCTACTTGTGGATTTTTAATCACATCGTTACATAAGAATGTCGGCAGACGGGTCAAGCCGATGAATTCGTTGAGTTTGTGGAAGTGCATGTATAAAGCATCCACGCCTTTTCCTTCAAAGAAGTCTCCTTCACGAGTGAACGCTTCAATCGGGGCATTCCAAGTAAGCGAAAGCATGTGTTTTTTGCCTTGCAACAAGCCACCTGTGCCATAGCCTTCGCTTGGATTAACACGATGGCGACCATCACTGTGGTAAAGCTTGCCGTGTCCAGCGGTTAATACTTCGTCTATGTATTTTTTCACTGTCCAAGGTTCGTGCATCCACCAGCCTGGCATCTGCCAAATCACTGTATCCATCCATAAGAATTTTTCGATTTCTGCCTCAACATCATAGCCGGCATCAATCACGGTTTCTTTTACATCATGTCCAAGTGCGGTCAAAACTTCTTTCGCTTTTTTATGAAGCGTGTGGTTCAACTCGCCATGTGAATGTCCGAAATCTTTACCACCGTCTAATAATAAAATATTCATCTTCTGCTCCTACAACAAATAATTCTGAAAAATGAGGGCTTCAATTATGCCTTTTTACTGCATCTTTTAAAAGTGCATTCGCTTATACGCTATTTACAGACCATAAAGGGAAATTTCTCGTACCTATCATTAGCATTCATTATTCCTCTTCAATCAAACAAGCCTTTTCTATCAACTCTCTGATCCATTTATAAGCAGGATCTTTATGTGTCCGTTCGTGCCAAATCAGTGTTTTGGTAAAACCTTGAATTTTAAGAAGGGGTTCAAAGCGTTTGAGATTGGGCAAGTTGCCAATCAAACGTTCAGGCAGGACTGCCAATAAATCGCTTTGTTCTAGTAATTCAGGCAAAACAATAAAGTTTTGTACCGATAGGTTGACATTTCTTTGTAGCCCCATCGATTGCAGCGCTTGGTCGGTAACACCACTGAAGCTGCCGCCATGATAGGAAATTAAGGCTTGCTCTAACTGGCAAAATTGCTCAAGGGTAAGTTCTGTTTGTTGGGCTATTGGGTGATCGTGGCGAACGGCACAAATATAGCGTTCGTCATACAAATTTTTTGCGTGAATATCCTGTGCTTGGAAGTCTAGTGTAACCACCGCAAAGTCAATTTACTGCTGTTCAAGCTGATTTTGTACGATGCTTTCGTTAATCGCCAGCACCACCACTTTAATTTTCGGCGCTTGGATTTTAGAAAGCCTGCCTAACAACCGCGTGCGTGTATTAACCGAAGAAAGCCAAATCGGCAAACTCGCCAAAGGCTTGGCAGAAACTGTGCCAAATCCAATGGTAAACGGCCATTAAGCATGGTTAGACGGTTTAACAAAAGCTGCGAAAAAATAAAACAACCTGCACTTTTGAAAACAAGGTACAGGCTGCTTTAGGGTAATGAGCCGTTTATCAATCTAGCTTCACAATTTCTCCGTCTTCCGGAACGTTCACACGGCTTTCAATGCCTTGACCGCGTATAAATTTACGCATATCGGCGCGGCTGACGGCGGTATGATTCACGGTATCCATGTGTACGGTGATGATTTTGGCTTTAGGCATGACTTGGCTGGCTTTTAATACATCAGCCGTCCCCATAATAATGCCGTCTGAAATGCCTGAAATCAGCGCGTAGCCCGTGTTCATAATCAGATAATCGGGTTTGTAGCGGTTCAATGCTTTGTTTACATCTGCCGTCCACACAGTATCACCCATAATATAAGCGGTTTTATGTCCGCTGCTTTGGAATACCACACCCATTGCATCACCTAAGATTTCGGCTAGCTGAGGGTTGGCATACATGGCTTCTGTACCGTGTACGCCGCCGGTTTTGCTGATGGTTACGCCGTTGAAGACAGCGCTGCCGTTCAACACGCGTACATCAGTAAAACCTTGGCTGCGGATTTTTGCCGCGTCGGCTTGGTGCTGCACATATACGGGCAGTTTTTTCGGAATGGAACGTGCGGCGGTTTCGTCCCAATGGTCTTCGTGGGTATGGGTAACGATGACTGCATCCACACCGTCCAAAATTTTATTCACGCTCATCGGCAGCCCGACCAGCGGCATTTTGGCTTGGTTATTGAAAGTGCCGGCAAAGCCGTTCATGGAATGCTTGGGGGCGAAAAACGGGTCAATCAAAAACGTCTGCCCCGCATATTCAACTTTGGCGGTAGCGTTACGGATATGTTGGTATGAGTCGCCTGCCCAAGAGGAAAAGGCTGTCGCACCCAAAACAGTAGCAAGAATAAATTGCTTGGATTTCATGATGTTGCTCCTTAAAAAATCATGGAGCGTATTTTAAGCTGCAGGTGTATCGGCTAAAATAGGCAATATTGCCAATAAACGTAAGGATAGTGCCAAAATGTCGTCTGAAAACGAGCGTAACGAGTTTCGCCAAAATCAAACTGTTCCCAAAATCGTGCTATATGCTCAATCGGGCATGAATGATTTTGTCTTCAACATTCCCTTTTCTGTTTTTCAGACGACCTATCGGGACAATCCGCTCTTTGACCTGAAAATCTGTTCCGATGACAGCAAAGACGTCATCACGGCACTGGGCGCAAGTATTCCCGTACACGGCGGCTTGGATTTGACGGAAGAAGCCGACATCATCGTCATCGCAGGCTGGCGCAATATCGAAGAGGCCCCGACACCCGAGTTGAGCGCACATTTACAGAAAGCAGTACAACGTGGTGCACATATCACTGCCCTATGTTACGGCACTTACGCCCTTGCCTACACAGGACTTTTAGACGGCAGAACCGCCGCCACCCACTGGCTTGCCGAAGACGACTTTGTCCGCCGTTTCCCTAAAATTCATCTGGATACCAACCGCCTATATGCGGAAGACGGCAACTTTTTAACATCGGCAGGTGCGGCAGGCGGGCTAGATTGCTGCCTGTACCTCATCCGCAAAATCCACGGTGCAACCATTGCCAACGACCTTGCCCGTACCTTGGTTGCGGCACCACACCGCGAAGGCGGGCAGGCACAGTTTATCCACCGACCTGTCGAACGTCGTACCGCCGATGACAAAATCAACCGCTTATTGGACGAACTGCGCCAAAACCTTGCCACCTCATACCGCTTGGACGATTTGGCAAAAAAATTAGCTGTTTCCCGCCGTACCTTTATCCGCCATTTTTCTCAAGCTACAGGCATGAATTTCGGTGAGTGGCTCACCACAGAGCGACTATGGCAAGTACAGGATTTGTTGGAAAATACGGATTTACCGATAGAATGCATCGCCGAACAAAGCGGCTTCGGCAGCGCGGCAAACCTACGTTTGCAGTTCAAAGCCAAGTTTAAAATCAATCCGAATGCCTGGCGGAAAGTATTTGGCAGATAGCTCGCGTTAGTCAATCTAAAATACCTGAGTGCAGGCTGCTTCGGAGATCGTCTGAAAATACAAAAAGCAGCCTGTACTTTTCAGACGGCCTTTTTTCTTTTTCAAAGAGTAGAGAAATTTCAAAGAGTTTTTATAAATCATCTTCAAAACCAAAACGCTTGTTCTATCCTAATCATTTATATTCAAAGATTACAAGCTCAATCTCATCCTCGCCAATAGAGATAGCGGCTCTTATATGGATACAAGATGCCGTCTGAAAGTTGAGTTTCAGACGGCCTTTGTGTAATGTGAGCTTTCCTACCATTTTTCATTGCATCGATGAATCATACTCCCTCTACGATGTAAATTATGTAAACACCTTGTTGATGGTTTATCATAGCTAAGCCTGCACCAAGCAATCATAAATACCGTAATATGTATAAAATCAAAAACCAATAAGAGAAAAAATGAATAAACAACAACTTGCAGCCAAAATTTGGCAATCTGCGAATAAAATGCGTTCCAAAATTGAAGCGAACGAATACAAAGACTACATCTTAGGCTTTATTTTCTACAAATTTTTGTCCGACAAACTGGAGAAATTTGCCCTTGAACAAGGCTTAGAAAAATCAAATTTTGCCGATGAGCTTACCGAAGCTAACGGGGAGCTTGTCAACCATATCAAAAGAAACCTCGGTTATTTCATCAGCTACGAACATCTATTCTCAACTTGGCTAGCCCAAGGCTCGGATTTCAATATTGCCAACGTCCGCACTGCAATGAGCGCTTTCAGCCGCAATATTGCAGAAAACTACATCTCAGTTTTTGACGGCATTTTCAAAACCTTAGAATCCGGTTTGAGCAAATTGGGCGATACCGCTGCCAGCCAAACCAATGCGGTGAAAGACCTTTTCGTGCTGATTGCCGATATTCCGATGGACGGCAAACAGGGCTATGACGTATTGGGCTTTATTTACGAATACCTGATTAGTATGTTTGCTGCCAACGCAGGCAAAAAAGCGGGCGAATTTTATACGCCGCACGAAGTATCTTTGCTGATGTCTGAAATCATTGCCGACCATCTCAAAGACCGTGAAGAAATCAGCATTTACGACCCGACCAGTGGCTCAGGTTCATTACTGATCAACATCGGCCATAGCGTTGCCAAACATCTCAAAAGCGCCGACAGCATCAAATATTACGCACAAGAATTAAAAGAAAACACTTACAACCTCACGCGCATGAATTTGGTCATGCGCGGCATTTTGCCGAGCAATATTTTCACCCGCAATGCCGATACATTAGAAGACGACTGGCCGCTGGAGGGCGAGCCGCTGTATCTGGATGCCGTAGTGTCCAATCCGCCCTATTCCCAGCCGTGGAATCCCAAAGACAAAGAAGGCGACATCCGCTACAAACGTTTTGGCGTCGCCCCGCAGGCAAAAGCCGATTTTGCCTTTCTATTGCACGACCTCTTCCACTTAAAACCCGACGGCATCATGACCATCGTCTTGCCGCATGGCGTGCTTTTTAGAGGTGGCGAAGAAGAGAAAATCCGAAAAAATCTGATTGAATACAATCATATTGATGCCATTATCGGTCTGCCTGCCAATATCTTTTTCGGCACTGGCATTCCCACCATCATTATCGTTTTACGCCAAGAGCGCGAACGTAACGACGTGCTGATGATTGACGCCTCCAAACATTTCATCAAAGTGGGCAAAAACAACCATTTGCAGGCAAGCGACATCAAGCGCATTGTCGATTGCGTGACCCATCGCCGGGAATTGCCTAAATTTTCCCGCATTGTGCCGAAAGCCGAAATTGTGGCAAACGGCTACAACCTCAACATTCCGCGCTATGTCGATTCCGCCGAACCAGCGGAGCAATGGGATATTTTCGCTACCATACACGGCGGCATTCCCAAAGCAGAGTTGGCACAATTTGCAGACTACTGGGCAGCCTTTGACGGCTTGCAGGCTGCTTTGTTCACCGATAACGGCACACCTTATGTGCAGCCCAAAACCGACAATCTCAAAGCCGCCATTCAAAGCCACGCCGGCGTGCTGAATTACCAAGCGCAATTTGCCCAAAACTTTGCCGATTTCACTGCCAGCTTGGAAAGCCTGCTGATTGAGCCGATGGAAACGCTCAATATTTCCCAAACCCAGCAGCAACTTGCCGAACTCATTCGGGAAAAAGTGCAGGCAATGCCCTTATTGGATTTCTATACCGCCTATCAAAAACTTGATGACCTATGGCGTGCTGATGTGGCAGGCATTGCCGCCGATTTGGAGATGATTCAAACCGAAGGCAAACAAGCAATTAAGCAGGTTGATCCTTTTATGGTGTTGAAAAAAGACAGCAAAACCAAAAAAGAAGCCGAAGTACAAGACGGCTGGGTGGGGCATATTCTGCCGTTTGAATTGGTGCAAGCCGTCAAACTGCCGCAGGAATTGGCAAACCTGAAAGCCAAAGAAACCCGCTTGGCGGAAATTGCCGCCGAAATGCAAAGCATTTTGGAAAACCTGAGCGAAGAAGAAAAAGCCTGCCCTGCCGTCAATGAAGAAGGCGACGGCTTTATCAATGCCGAAATTCCCAAAGCCTTGCAACAAGAATTAGAAGCCGACGGCGTAGCGATTGCCAAAAAAGCCGACTTGACCAAAGCCATCGACAAACACATTTTTGCCGAAGAAAGCCTGGGCGCAAAATTGCAGGCTGCCTATAAGCTGCTTGCCGAAGAAAAAACGCTTAAGGCAGAACTCAAAACCCTATCCGCCGAGCTTCACAGCAAAACCAAAGCCGCCATTGAAGCCCTGGATGATGCCGAAGCCCTCGATTTGCTCCGCCAAAAATGGTTTGTTCCGCTCAATGCGGCGATGTGCAGGCTGCCTGAAAACATGCTGGCGCAATTCAGCCAAAAACTGACCGCACTTTGCGACAAATATGCCGACACCTATCAGCACATCAGCGAGCGTAAACAAGAAAGCGCCGCCGCACTGGCGCAAATGATGGACGAACTCACCGGCAGCGAGTTTGACTTGCAGGGCATTGCCGCATGGCAGACGATTTTGAAAGGCTAAGGGGACAAAATGAATAAGCAACAAGAGCCACGTTTGCGGTTTAAAGGTTTTACGGGTGCGTGGAAAGAACAAAAAATTATAGAAATAGCAGAGTATGTTGATTATCGTGGGAAAACGCCAAGAAAAACAGAAGAAGGCATTTTTCTTATTACTGCTAAAAACGTAAAAATGGGAAGTTTAGATTATAAAGTTTCACAAGAGTTTATCGCTATTGAAGATTTTGAAAGTGTAATGAGTCGTGGAAAAGCTGAAATTGGGGATGTGTTAATTACGACCGAAGCTCCTTTAGGAAATGTTGCCCAAATAGATCGGGAAGATGTAGCTCTTGCTCAACGAGTAATCAAATATCGTGGAATAAAGGGTATCTTAAACAATGATTTCTTAACTCAGAAATTTTTAACTAATACGTTTCAGGCTACTTTAGGTTCTCTTTCATCTGGTGGTACAGTTCAAGGCATTAAGGGCAGCTTATTACATCAAATTGAAATTAAATACCCTTCCCTCCCCGAACAAACCCACCTCGGTTTGTTTTTCCGTCGCTTAGACAGCCAAATTGCCGAGAGCCGTGCAGTGTTGGAAAAAAGCCATCAGCTTAAAAAGGCAATGCTGGCAAAAATGTTCCCCGCAAACGGTGAAAAAATACCACAAATCCGCTTTAAAGGGTTTGCGGGGGAATGGGAATCTAGGAAGTTGGGTATAGAGGTTGAAATTATTGGCGGAGGTACGCCTGATACAACGAATTCAGCATATTGGAATGGTGATATTGACTGGTACTCTCCTACTGAAATTGGAGAAGCTGCCTATGCAAATGGGAGTGTAAAAAAAATTACACTACTTGGATTACAAAAAAGTTCAGCCCAAATCCTCCCTGCAAATAGAACGGTACTTTTTACATCGAGAGCAAGTATTGGCGACATGGCAATTCTTACTAGAGACGGAGCTACAAATCAAGGATTTCAATCTTTTGTTGTTGGGGAAAGATTAGATGTTTATTTTCTCTATACCATGGGATTTAAAATTAAAGACTATGCTTTAAAAAATGCGTCTGGCTCAACATTTTTAGAAATATCTAAAAATACATTATCGCAAATGGAATTTTTTGCTCCATCTCTCAAAGAACAAACCGCCATCGGTAATTTCTTCCGCCAACTGGACGAAACCATTGCCTTACAGTCGGCAGAAGTCGAAAAATTAAACCAACTTAAAAAAGGGCTGTTGGCGGCGATGTTGGTATAGGGCGGGCGTTCCTGCCCATGATTGAGGCCGTCTGAAAAATTGTAGTAGCGCCCTTACGGAGAAAAAGAATGTTTAATAAAGAAGCTGATTTTGAAAAAGCACTGATAGCCTTGCTGGCCACCAAAAGCTGGGAAAAGGAAGTGTTGCGCCATCCCACCGAAGAAAAGTTAATTGCCAACTGGCAGGAGCATTTGAATAAAACCAACCAACATATCGACAAGCTTGATGTGCCGTTGATTCGCTCGGAAATGAACCAGATTTTGGAGCAGGTGCAGGCATTGAAAACGCCTTATGCGCTAAACGGCTTTATCAACGGCAAAACGGTGGCCATCAAGCGTGAAAATGAGGAAAGCCGTCATTTCGGCAAGGAAGTATCGTTGGATATTTTCGACCGTGAGGAAATTTCTGCCGGCAAAAGCCGCTATCAAATTGCCCAGCAGCCCCAATTTACTCCTCGTTCGGATTTATACCCTAAGCAGCGAGGCGATTTGATGCTGTTAATCAACGGCATGCCGATGTTTCATATTGAGCTGAAACGCTCTGGCGTGCCGATTAGCCAAGCGACCAATCAAATTGAGCGATACCATAAGGCAGGCGCGTTTTCGGGCATTTTTAGCCTGGTGCAGGTGTTTGTGGCGATGACGCCGGAAGAATGCCGCTATTTTGCCAATACCGGCGGTCAATTAAATCCTGCGTTTTATTTCCGTTGGGCGGATTTCAATAATGTGTATATGAACGAATGGGACAAGGTGGCAACGCATTTCCTCTCGATTCCGATGGCGCACCAGTTTATCGGTGATTACACCATTGCCGATGCGAAAGACGAGCAGCTGAAAGTGTTGCGCAGCTATCAGTATTATGCGGTTAACAAGATTGCTGACACGGTGGCAAAGACAGATTGGACTTCGGGCAATCAGCGCGGCGGCTATATTTGGCATACCACAGGATCGGGCAAAACGATGTCGAGTTTTAAATCAGCGCAGTTAATCAGCCGTCGCAAAGATGCGGATAAGGTGATTTTCTTGCTCGACCGTATTGAGCTGGGCAAGCAATCGCTGGAGGAATATCAGAATTTTGCTGATAGTAAAGATGATGTGCAGGCAACGGAAAACACCGCCATTTTGCTCGCCAAGCTGAAAAGCAAACAAGACCGCGACCGCTTAATCGTTACCTCCATTCAAAAAATGAGTAATATCAAGGCAGAAGAAGGGGTAAATGAGGCTGACATCGAGCAAATCAGTGGCAAACGTTTGGTGTTTATCATTGATGAAGCCCACCGCACTACTTTTGGCGATATGTTGCTCACCATTAAGCACACCTTCCCCAATGCGATTTTCTTCGGCTTTACCGGCACGCCGATTGAAGAAGAAAACGCTAAGAAAAGTTCAACCACTGCCACGGTTTTCGGTAATGAATTGCACCGCTATTCGATTGCAGACGGCATTCGCGATGAAAATGTGCTGGGCTTTCACCCCTTCCATATCCGTACCTTTAAAGACAGCGATTTACGCAGATCTGTCGCTTTGCAAGAAGCCAAAGCAACAGATGAAAGCGAAGTATTTGCCGATGACCAAAAGAAAAAAATCTACAATCAATTTATGAATGATGTGCCGATGGCGGGAGAATATACTTCAGACGGCAAATATCAAAAAGGCATTGAAGATTATGTACCCAATGTGCAATATCAAACGCCGGAACATGTGAATGCAGTGATCGACGACATGCTGGAAAATTGGCGACGCCTCAGCCAAGGCAAAAAATATCATGCCATTTTTGCCACCAGCTCTATTCCCGAAGCGGTCAATTATTATCGCTTAATTAAAGCCAAAATTGCTGAGAAAATCAGAATTGCTGAGGAAGTCGGAAATTCTGAGGAAGCTAAAAATTCCTTGCCGAAACTGACCGCCCTTTTCGATCCGAATATTCTTAACGATGGGCAAGGCAACGATAAGGAAATATGGATTGCCGAAATTTTGGAAGATTACAACGCCCAGTTCCAAACAAGCTTCGACTACGCCACTTATTCCCGATTTAAAACAGATTTGTCGGATAGGTTGTCGCATATCAATGCGTATAAGAGAATCAAACCCAATGAGCAGCTGGATTTGTTGATTGTGGTCGATCAGATGCTGACAGGCTTTGACAGCAAATGGCTCAATACGCTCTATCTAGACAAAATTTTGGATTACGCCAACTTGATTCAGGCGTTTTCCCGCACTAACCGCGTATGCGACAAAACGGATAAGCCTTTTGGTTTAATCCGCTATTACCGCAAGCCGCATACGATGCAACGCAATATTGAGCGAGCCGTAAAACTTTATTCGGGCGACCGTCCTATGGGGCTGTTTGTCGATAATTTAGATAAAGTTATCGACAAAATGAATGTCTGCTTTGCCGATATTGCCGATATTTTCAAATGGGCAGGATTAGAGGATTTTTCAAAAAACCCTGATGATACAACCTCATGCGCAAAGTTTGTCAAACTATTCAATCAGCTCAATGAGCACTTACAAGCTGCTCGGCTCTTGGGCTTTTCTTGGGGAAAATCAAGCTATGACGTGGTACAGGAAGACGACAGCGTAATCACTGCCACACTTAATTTTGATCAAGAAACCTACGATAAACTGCTGGCTCGTTATAAAGATTTGTTTAAAGAAAGTTCAGGCAATGGTGGCGGTAGCGATGATGTGCCATTTGATTTGCGTTCGCACATCAACGAAATCGAAACCGACAAAATTGATCAAAATTATATGAATGCCCGTTTTGAAAAATGGCTTAAAACCATCGGCGGCATAGAAGAAGCTGCGGCACTTGAGGAGTTGCATCACTCTTTTGCTACGCTTTCTAAAGAAGATCAAAAATTTGCTGAGTTGTTTTTACACGATGTGCAATCCGGCGATATCAAGCTTGATCCAAATTTAGCCTTAAGTGATTACATCACCACGTACAAACAAAAAGATGCCAATGATAAGGTGCTAAAAGTAATTAAAGGTTTAGGGCTGGATGGAGATTTGCTACGTGCACTGTTGGCAAGAAAATATACCAGTGAAAATTTGGACTTAGGCAGACTAAATGACCTAAAAGCAACAGTCGATAGGGAAAAAGCCAAAGTTTATTTTAACGAAGAACGTATATTTTATTTAAATATACGGATTGATGAATTTCTAAGAGAACTAATTACAAGATAGTTATTACCTATTGAAAGATACTAAATAATCATCAAGTTAGCATATCCCTACCTGAACATTAGCCCCCTTACTGACCCAACTACAAAGGCTGAGCCAAATCGTTTTCCGTGTTGTAGCTGATAAAATCCTGCTCATGAGGGAAATGGACAACTCGCGCGCGCTGTTGCTGTAGCCAGCCGCGGATGCTGCGCATTCCTGAATAAAGGTATGGCACGGTGCTTTGCAGGATTTGCGGCCGGATAAACATCACGCTGTAATGCGGTCTGGCAGGGGTCTCTACATAAAACGCATTGCACAATGGCGTACGTCGCGCGATAGTTTCAAACTGGGAAACCAAGTTTTCCGGCAAACGCGGCATATCGCAAGATACGATGAGCAACCAGTCGGCAGTGGCAATTTGTAAATCGTTGGCGGCAGTACACAAAGCGGCTAAAGGGCCATAATGCTGCCATTGGCGCGCATCAGAGAAAACATGCGCGCTGCGTTGGGCGTAAGACTCAAGGTTGCGGTTGGCACTGATGGCGATATGGCTGACTTGGGGGCGGATTTTTTCGATAACATGATCTATCAAGGCTTTGTTGTGCCATTGCACCAACCCCTTATCGACACCTCCCATCCGGCTTCCCTGCCCGCCGGCCAATATCAGTGCGAAAATTTTCATTTTGGTAGTCCTTTGCAAAGCAGAGTATGGAGTGTGATTCAAGATGTTGTGTTTATTGGATAAGTTTCAAGGTTTCAGGCCGTCTGAAACCTTATTTTTATGATTAAATTCACTTGAGATGAATTTTATCATAACATGATTTTACATTAAACCCCTGTTTTTTCTTATCATAACCACACAATTATTTTAGACAGGTTGTTTATAGGCCGAAAGAATGATATTTTTATAAGATTATCGGATTAGTTTCCCTGCGTGCATTATGCGTTTATTCTCCGGATCTTCAGACGGCCTGAGCCTGTCTTCGCGTTTAAAACTGCTGACTTTTTTATGGGTCAGTTCGGCGTTTTTGTCGATTGCCTTTACCCTGCTGCTTTCTTGGCGTTTGGAAAGCGCGGCCAAAACAATTGAAGATGCAGGCAGTTTGAAAATGCAGGTGTATCGTTTGGCTTATATGGCAAGCGTCCGCACACCCAATGCGCAAATTGATAACCAAATCAAAGAATTTGAGCGTACGCTGGCCAATGTGACGCAAAGTGATGCCATTCATCCGCTGATTCCATCTCAAACGCCGTTGGCTTATGACTTGATTCAATCGATGCTGTTGATTGATTGGGAATCCAACATCAAGCCGTCTTTGCAACATTACGAGCGTCCGACCCAAATCGGCCTGTACCGTTTTGCCGGCAACATCGAGCTATTTTTACAGGCGATGGAAAATGCCAACGAGCAAAATACCTTGTGGCTGCGCCGCTTCCAAATGGCCATGATGCTGATGATTGTTGTGGCTGCAGGCTTGATGATTGTTTGGCATTATTCATGGATTATCCGGCCCTTGGAAAAACTGCGTGATGGCGTAGAAACCATCAGCAAAGGGCATTTCGGCGTTCAAATCGAGACAGACCAGATCCGTGAGTTTGCCCAAGTAAGCAAGGGTTTCAACCAAATGAGCCGCCGTCTGCATACGCTTTATACAGACTTGGAAGGACAAGTTGCCAAACAAACCCAAGACTTGGCGCGGCAAAACCGTGATTTGACCCTGCTCTACCAAACCACGCGCAATCTGCACCAAACTTTTACGCCGCAACAGGCGGCAGAAGAATTTTTGACTCAGATTCTTCCGGCGTTTTCAGCTTTGGGTGGTACGGTATATCTTTCCGATGAGGAGCGGAAACGTTCTGATTTGGCAGCAAGCGTCGGTGAAATTGAAGAAGGAAATCGTGTAGAATTTCCGATCGTTTATCAAGATGAACAGCTCGGTGTACTGACCCTATATTTTTCAGACGGCCATATGCCTGATGAGCAAGACGAAAAACTGCTGCATACTTTAAGCGGACAGCTGGGCATTTCCATCGCCAGCAACCGCATGGAACAAGAACGCCGCCTGCTTGCCGTCTTGCAGGAACGCAACTTGATTGCACAAGGTTTGCATGACAGCATTGCGCAAGCCCTGACCTTTTTGAATTTGCAGGTGCAAATGTTGGAAAGCGCGTTTGCTTCAAACCAACGCGAGCAGGCTGAAGAAAACATCAGCTTCATTAAAGACGGCGTGCAGGAATGCTATGAAGACGTCCGCGAGCTGCTGATGAATTTCCGCACCAAAATCAGTAATAAAGATTTTCCTGAAGCGGTAGAATCGCTGCTGGCGCGTTTTGAACGGCAAACCGGTATCCCGGTTGATTTAAAATGGCAGGACGACGGCCAGGCATTGAATTATGATGAACACTTGCAAATCATCTTCATCTTGCAGGAAAGCCTGTCCAACATCCGGAAACACGCGCGTGCGCAGCATGTCAGCGTCGAAATTGCCAACCATGGCGATTTTGTCATGAAGATTCAGGACGACGGCGCAGGCTTTAATCAAGAACACTTATCAAACCGGCCTTCAGGCGAACATGTCGGCTTGGGCATTATGCAGGAACGTGCCCAACGGATTAACGCACAATTGGCCATTACATCGCAGATTGGGCAAGGTACGGCAGTGATGCTGACTTTGCCGCAACAAATGAGAACAGCATCATGACGATTAAAATTACCCTTATTGACGACCACACCCTGTTTCGCAGCGGCATCAAAGCCCTGCTCTCCCGCCAGCCCGATTTTGAAGTCGTCGGTGAAGCTTCAGACGGCCTGGCCGGCGTAAAAATGGTTGAGCAGCTCAAGCCTGATGTAGTCTTGCTGGATTTGGATATGCCGGTTATGAACGGCCGCGAAGCATTGGCTCAAATTTTAAGTATCAATCCGCAACTAACCGTCATCATGCTGACCGTTTCTGAAGACAGCGACGATTTGACCGAATGTATGCGTATGGGTGCAAAAGGCTTTTTGCTGAAAAACATCAACGCCGACTTCCTGTTAGAAAGCATCCGCAAAGCTGTCGATGGCGACAACGTCTTTTCTCCAGAAATGACCAGCCGCTTGGTGCAATCGCTGATTTCCCCTTCTCCTTCCCGCTCCGACCATCTGCTGGAGCAACTGACCCCGCGCGAAATGGAAATCTTGGGCTATCTTGCCGCCGGACACAGCAACAAAATCATTGCCCGCCATTTGAATCTGGCAGAGTCAACCGTCAAAGTGCATGTGCAAAACCTGTTGCGCAAGTTGAACCTAAGCAGCCGCGTCCAAGCAGCGGTTTATGCGGTGCAACACAAAGTACCGCAACCGGTATTGTCTTAATCAGGCCGTCTGAACCTGAAACCTTGTTGTTGAAAGGTTTCAGGAAAAGCGTTTATTCGCTATAATCACGCCGATTTATATGCAGGGTTGTCTGATTCTTTCAGACGGCCTTTTTATTTGATTTCTCACTGATTTAAAACAACATGTCCGAAAACATTCCAGAAAATACCCCCGAAAATACTGTTCCTGAAGAACACAAACGCAGCATCCGCAGTTTCGTCTTGCGTCAAGGCCATATGACCGCGGCCCAACAGCGCGCCATCGATACGATGTGGCCGCAATTTGGTGTGGACTTCCAAGAAACTCCTTTGGATTTGAACCGCGCTTTTGGACGGGACAATCCTAAAGTATTGGAAATCGGTTTCGGTATGGGCGTCGCGACAGTGGAAATTGCCAAACGTCTGCCCGATACCGACTTTTTAGCGATTGATGTTCACGGCCCGGGCGTCGGCAATATTTTGAAGCTGATTGAGGAAGAACACATTTCCAATATCCGCGTGATGCGTCATGATGCAGTGGAAGTAGTAGAAAAGATGCTGGAAGACGGTTCTTTAGACGGCATTCATATTTTCTTCCCTGACCCTTGGCACAAAAAGCGCCATAACAAACGCCGCTTGGTACAAGTGCCATTTGTTGAAAAGCTGTTGCCCAAACTCAAAAGTGGCGGCTATGTCCATATGGCGACCGACTGGGAAGAATACGCCGTGCAAATGCTGGAGGTTTTGAGCAGTTTCGACTCTTTGCAAAACACGGCTGCCGATTACGCCCCTACGCCTGATTATCGTCCTGAAACCAAATTTGAAGCCCGAGGCAAACGATTGGGTCATGGCGTTTGGGACTTGGTGTTCCGTAAGAAATAAAGCCAAACATAAAACACAAGGCCGTCTGAAAAATTTCAGACGGCCTTTTATCTTACTGATTAAGCCAAGAAAAGTTTATAAGCCGGATTGTCGGTTTCTTCTTTATAGACATAACCCAAGCTATCCAAGAAGTCGGCAAAAGCCTCATTGTCGCTTTCAGGTACATCGATACCGACTAAAATACGGCCGTAGTCCGCACCATGATTGCGATAATGGAACAAAGTAATATTCCATTCGGCACGCATATGGTTCAAGAAACGGGACAATGCGCCGGGGCGCTCCGGAAATTCAAAGCTGACCAAACGTTCGCTGGATACTTTTTCCGTACGGCCGCCGACCATGTAACGGATATGGATTTTGGCGATTTCGTCATTGGTCAGATCGACATTCGGCAAACCTGCGTCAGCCAGTTGTTTACTGATGACAGCCAAGTCTTGCGCACCGACAGTTTGCAGGCCGACAAAAATATGAGCATTGTTGTCGTTGCCGTAGCGGTAGTTGAACTCGGTAATGTTCCGACTACCCAATACATTGATAAACTTGAGGAAGCTGCCTTTTTCTTCAGGAATGGTGACGGCAAAAATACCTTCGTTACCCTCGCCCAGCTCACTGCGTTCTGAAACATGGCGCAGGCGGTGGAAGTTCATGTTAGCGCCACTGGTGACGGCAACCAGGTTTTGACCTTGAATATTGTTTTTCGCAACGTAAGCCTTCAAGCCGGCAAGGGCCAATGCGCCCGCAGGCTCGGTAATGCTGCGCGTATCGTCAAAAATATCTTTAATCGCGCCGCACAACATATCCGTATTGACCGTAATAATTTCGTCCAACAGCTCTTTACACAGGCGGAAGGTTTCCTCGCCCACCACTTTAACCGCCGTGCCGTCTGAAAACAGGCCGACATCTTTCAAATGTACGATTTCCCCTGCTTCGACCGATTGCTTCATACAGCAAGAATCATCAGTTTGCACGCCAATGACTTTAATTTCAGGACAAACCTGTTTGATAAATGCCGCTACGCCTGCTGCCAAACCGCCGCCGCCAATCGGGACAAAAATCGCATTGATATTGCGATGTTGTCGGAGGATTTCCATGCCGACAGTGCCCTGACCTGCAATCACATCAGGATCATCAAATGGCGCGATATAAGTCAGCTTTTCCTTTTCTGCCAACTCCATCGCATAATCATAGGCGTCGTTGTAAGATACGCCTTTCAATACCACTTCGCCACCTCGGCTCTTGACCGCATCGATTTTGATTTTAGGCGTAGTCTCCGGCATTACAATCACCGCACGGCAACCCAAATACTGCGCCGACAAAGCCACACCCTGCGCATGGTTGCCCGCGCTTGCTGCAATCACGCCGCAATCCAAGGCTTCTTTAGGCAGTTTCGCCATTTTATTGTACGCGCCGCGGATTTTGAACGAAAACACCGGCTGCAAATCTTCACGTTTGAGCAAAATCTGATTGTTCAGACGGCCTGACAAACTGCGTGCCAAATCCAAAGGCGTTTCTACGGCCACATCATAAACGGAAGCGGTCAAAATACGGGTTAGATAATCAGAAAGAGGAAGGGAATGGTTCATGGTATTTTAGTGTTCGGAAATAAATTGCAATTCGGTCAAATCGACCGGAGGAAAAAGTTAAAACCATACCCCTGAGGCCGTCTGAAGGCAAGAAAAATCTTAGCAAAGCCTAAATGAGACGGTATAATGTCCGCTTAATATCTATTTAATATGCCAAACTGTTTACTTTGAAAGAAACAGTGTCCACTCATATTCAAATCCATAAATAATGATGAAAAAAACGCTACTTAGCTTAATTTTTGCTGCCCTCCTGAATACTCCAGCCCTTGCGGCAGACCCGGTTGCATCCGCACCTGCCGTACAAAGCGAGGCTCAAACGCAGCCGCTGCTGCACAGTATCAACAGCCCGACAACGCCGCCGGAAATTGCGGCGACTGCCTATATTGTTACCGACCTGCACAGCAAGCAAACCTTGGCATCCAACAATGCCGACACGCCTATCGAGCCTGCCGCGTTGACGCAAATGATGACCGCCTACCTTGCCTTTAAAGCACTGGAAAACGGTACGCTTCAAGCAGATCAGATGCTGACAGTTTCAAACGTCGGCTGGAAAGTCGAAGGTTCACGCATGTTCCTTGATCCGAAAGTTCCTGTCAGCGTCAGCGATTTGATTAAGGGTACAACCATCCAATCGGCCAACGATGCCGCCATTACCCTTGCCGAAGCCCTTGGCAACGGCTCTATCGACGAATTCGTCAAACAAATGAATGAAGAAGCCAAACGCTTGGGCATGAAGCACACCCATTTCAACAACCCAACCGGTATTTCTTCTAACGGCCATGTTTCAACCGTTGGCGACCTTGCCATCTTGGCCGCCGCGCTTATTAATGACTATCCGAAATATTATCCTCTATTTGCAAACAAATCTTTCAAATACAATAATATCGAGCAGCCCAACCGCAATCTCCTGCTCTATCGCGACAGCAGTATCGATGGTTTAAAAACCGGCTATAGCGAAGGCGCAGGCTATCATCTTGCTGCTTCCAGCAAACGTAACAACCGCCGTATTGTTTCCATCCTTGCCGGTGCCGAATCCACCGAAGCGCGTGCCAGCGAAAGCAGTAAACTGCTCAACTGGTCATTGCAGGCATTTGATACACCTAAACTTTACAACGGCGGAGAAGTGATTTCCCAAGTCAAAGTTTACAAAGGCAGCACCAAAGCCGTAGATATCGGTTTCTTGGACGATGTGTACATTACCATTCCCCATGATACCGGCAAAAACGTCAAACCTATTTTAGAAACGCTTCAGCCCGTCCTCGCTCCGATTGAAAAAGGCCAAGTATTGGGCAAACTGAAAGTCATGAAAGACGGCAAAATCATTGCCGAAAAAGACGTCGTTGCCCTAACCGGTGTTGAAGAAGGCAGCTGGTTGCGCCGTATGTGGGACGCGATTGTGTTGTGGTTTAAAGGTTTATTCAGTTAATCCTCTTGCTATGAAAACATACATAAAGGCCGTCTGAAATATTTCAAACGGCCTTTTGTATATCTGTTTTATGGCTTTAATAAAAATTCCTAACAAGAAATTTATTCATTTTAATCTTAGCAGTTTCAGTGATTGCCAATATGAAACGCTTCAAAAAATGCCGTCTGAAAACACAACGGTTTTCAGACGGCATTTCAATACCTTAATAGCTCATCAGTATGAGCTTAAACTAAGCCTTTTTTCTCCAGATAGCTTTCGTAATCGCCCAAGTAGTGTTCATATCCGCCTTTGCCATCCAATTCGATGATTTGGGTAGCCAATGAAGATACAAACTGACGGTCATGCGATACGAAAATCAGCGTGCCGTTGTATTTTTCCAGCGCCATGTTCAAGGATTCGATACTTTCCATGTCCATGTGGTTGGTCGGTTCGTCCATGACCAAAACATTGGGTTTCAACAGCAACAGTTTGCCGTACAGCATACGGCCTTTTTCGCCACCGGAGAGAACCTTCACTTTTTTCACGACATCGTTGCTGCCGAAGAGCAAGCGGCCCAAAGTGCCGCGGATGACTTGTTCGTCATCGCCTTCCTGACCCCATTGGCGCATCCATTCGCTCAGGTCCATATCGACGTCGAAGTCGTTTTCATGGTCTTGCGGGTAGTAGCCGACACTGGCTTTTTCCGCCCATTTGATGGTGCCTTCGTCCGGCAGCAGGCCGTCTGAATATTCGGGGTTGTATGCGCCTGCCAAGAGTTTCAGCAAAGTAGATTTACCTGCGCCGTTTGGGCCGATGATGGCGAGGCGCTGGCCTGCTTCAAGGATGAAGTTCAGGTTTTTAAACAACTGGGTTTCAAAACGTTTGGCCAGTTTTTCAACTTCCACAGCCTGACGGTGCAACTTGGCTTTTTCGTCGGCTTCAAAACGGATATACGGGTTTTGACGGGTAGAAGGTTTGACTTCGACCATCTCCGATTTGATTTTGTCGGCCTGTTTCAGACGGCTGGTTGCCTGACGGGCTTTGGATTTGTTTGCGGAGAAGCGTGCGACGAACTCCTGTAGCTCTTGCAGTTTCTCTTTTGCTTTGGCGTTGTCTTTCAGGGCGCGCTCACGCGATTGGGCGGAAGCGAGCATGTAGTCGTCGTAGTTGCCCGGATAAATGGTGATGGTGTTGTAGTCCAAATCCGCCATGTGTGTGCAGACTTCGTTCAAAAAGTGACGGTCGTGCGAGATGATAATCATGGTGGAGTCGTATTGGTTCAACACGCCTTCCAGCCAGCGGATAGTATTAATGTCCAAGTTATTGGTCGGTTCGTCCAAAAGCAATACATCTGGCTTGGAGAACAGGGCTTGCGCCAGCAATACGCGCAGTTTGAAGCCCGGGGCAACTTCTGCCATGGTCGCATTGTGCAAATCTTCGGAAATGCCTACGCCGCTCAACAATTCGGCAGCGCGCGCTTCGGCGGTGTAGCCGTCGTATTCGGCGAACTTGGCTTCCAGTTCGGCGGCTTTCATGTAGTCGTCTTCGGTGGCTTCGGGGTTGGCGTAAATCGCATCACGCTCGGTCATCGCCGCCCACATTTCGGTGTGACCCATCATCACCACGTCCAGCACGCGCATGTCTTCGTAGGCAAACTGGTCTTGGCGCAATTTACCCAAACGCACGCCGTTTTCAATCGCTACTTCGCCGGCAGTCTGTTCCAAATCGCCGCCGAGGATTTTCATGAAGGTGGACTTGCCTGAGCCGTTGGCGCCGATCAAGCCGTAACGGTTGCCTTCGCCAAATTTGACGGATACGTTTTCAAACAGCGGCTTTGCGCCGAACTGCATGGTGATGCCGTTGGTAGAAATCATTATTCGTAAAACCTTTATAAATAGAATGTTATAATCGGACGCGATTGTAGCATATTTTTGCAAAGACCTCAGGATTGAGGCCATGGCAAATGTGCCCAATTTCGAGACAACGCTTCACGAAAAAATGCGTTGCAGTCAGCATTTCAGGCCGTCTAAAACGGAGAAACGATATGGAAACGCACAAAATCTATTACGCCGTGATTATTTTGGTATGCGCCGCTTCCATGCTGCTCAGCCCGTTTTTCTATATCCGCCGCACACGATCTGGCTCTGAATTACGACGTGCGCCCAGACAGTGGAAGCCCATCCTCTTCGCCAACATCATCATGATTGCGGCTTTGCTTGTTTGGTGGAAATGGTTTTAAGGAAAAATAAAAAATGAACAAAATCTGGATCAGCACATTACTGCTCACTTTGACAACTGCGGTTTCCGCCGCGCCTATTTTTGAATGTACCGATTCTGCCGGCCGCAAAGTCTATACCCAAGCCGGCGGCAAAAACTGCAAAGCCAGCAATATCGGCAAACCGTCCGTATATACTTCTGCGCCTGTTTCAACACCGGCAACGCCGACTTTCCCAAGTAAAACCGAGCAAGCGGAAGAAGCTGTCGCCCCGGTCAATCCGGCTGACGTCGGCGCAGCCAAGCGTGCTTTGGATACCGCCAAGAAAAATTTGGAAGAAGGCAAAAAAGTGCGTTATGGCAATGAACGCAACTATGCCCGTTATCTCGAACGGATCAACGGTTTGGAAAAAGCCGTCCGCTCGGCTCAGGAAAACTATGACGCAGCGCAGCGCCAGCCCGCATCTCAAGATCCTGTTGCCTATTGATACTACTTACCACACCAGCAAGGCCGTCTGAACTGTAAGCCGCCGCCGACTTTTGCACTTTGTTGCAGTAACTTTTGCACTCTAGGCTTCGCGAAAGTTTCGACAGCTTTTGCACTATATCGGATGATGAGAAATAAGAAAAGCGACGCTACCGTCGCTTTTTATTTTACCAATTACATACGACCAATTCTCCACTGGTTTTACCAGTTTTATTTCTTCCGACCGTATAAGCCAATTCAAGTTGAGTGATACGGAAATCTTTAAACAATTCCCTGATATCAGGGTGGTCATTAATGGATAGTATGACCTTACCCTTACTCTCTGCCATCACCTTGGCCAGTAATTCATACTGCTCCCAGCCAAATGATTGGTCATAGCCTGCGGTCTGCCAATATGGTGGGTCTGCATAGAAGAAGGTGTGCTCACGGTCATATCGCTTGAAGCAACGATCCCATGATTCATTCTCTACATAAACACCTTTTAAACGGTCTTTAGCAGCCTTTAATTTAGCCTCAATCTGAGATGCATCCCACGCTTTTGACGTGGTAGCTGTCCCGAAATGCTGCTGGACGGTTTTGCCGCCGAAGGCGTTGTGCTGAAGGTAGAAGAAGCGAGCGGCGCGTTGAATATCTGTCATGCATTCGGGCGGCGTGTTTTGCAGGCAGGCGAATGTCTCGCGGCTGGTCAGCGTCCACTCGAACTGGCGGACGAACTCGTCGAAATGGTGTTGTACCACACGATAGAGATTGATAAGCTGTCCGTTGATATCGTTGAGCACTTCAACTTTTGCAGGAACCGGGCGCATAAAGAACAATGCTGCGCCACCGGAAAACAACTCGACATAACAAGAATGCTCGGGGAACATAGGCAAAAGATGTTTTGCCAAACGACGTTTGCCCCCCATCCATGGGATAATAGGTAATGTCTGTTGCATTTTTTGCATCATATATACTCCTAAATTATGGCATTCGCGACGCTCTAAATCAGATTAAATATGATGCTCAAAGGCATTCTTTTGATTTATTAATTAGCTGAAAGAATTGATATTTTTACAACGAGCGCATTTTATTTGCACACAGCCGCTGCCTTTTGCCAGCAACTTCCCACAAAACTTACAGCGTAATTCACGATAGATTTGCATTTGCATCCACTCCTGTATCAGATAGAATGCCTCGGTCTCTAGAGACTAAGGCGGCCTTAGAAGTCAATGCAGGCATGATCTGCTTGGCTGGCGTAACAGTGTTGCCGCACTGTTACGTCGCCGTCCCACTTATATTTAAAATCCTCCCGAAGGCCGCCTTATTCAGACGGCCTTTTATTTATATTTGCCTACAAGTAGCGCAACTCTTTGGCTTTTGCGATGATACGTTCGGCGACTTTAGCCTCAACCGCCGGAAGCAGATGAGCACCGCCGTCCTGCGAGAGTGACAACGGCATTACGCCGTCTGTTTGCGCTTTTTTATCCGCCTCATTCGGCGTGAGGCCGCTATCCGTCCAAATCTGGTCAGATAAAATATATTGCTCAATATCAAAGACATTATTGCCATATTTAGATTTGAGCCAATTATTAAATTGATCTTTGAGCTGATGTCGATATGAGTGGTTTTCTTTAGCCCAACCCGGCTTATTATCAGCCCATACAGTCAGGACAATATAACGCGGTGATTCTTTCGGCTGGACTTGTTGAATACATTTTTCAACATAGCCTTTGATACGCTCCAAAACCGTCTGCCAGTTGCCGATATTTGCGCCGTTAATATCATTCTTGGCCGTCGCCAACACGCAAATACCATCGACACTGCCGCTATTTTTCAGGCGTACCGGATATTTTTTACCTGGAACAACACTATGAGCCTGGCTATCGCGCGGAATGACTTTAATATTGGCGGTTTGGCCGGTCATGACCGCCTCGATGTCATCGCCAATAATAACGACGGTAGAGTGCATACTGAAAGGCGTAACGCCTTCACCGTAAACCAACTCGCCATCAACCATCACGCCATTCGCTTTAGCCGGAATAGTATCGACTTTAAAAGTAACTTCCACCGGGCTGCCGTTCATCGACATCAAGGCATACGCAGCCAGGCTGCCTTGTTTACAACAGGCAGATTTTCAGCGGCGGCAACACTCACAGCCTGACCGCCGATACGCGCATTGGTAGAGTCCCCGAAGAAATTGAGGCTACGTTTCAATGCAGAAGGAGGGTAAGGAGGAGCTACCGGGCGTTCCGCCTCTTTCGGAGGAATAACAGGGCCCGACGGCATAACGGTATGACGTCCATGCTCGACCGGTGCGCCAATATATTGAATGCCGAATCGGTCGCCTTGCTGCAAGGTATCAGTAATATTTTCAGGCTTGGCGCAATAACGCAGGTCAATAATACAATTGTGCGGCTGAACAAGAGCGTAGCCGTCTTGCTCATCGGTTAACGCGACTAATTTATTATCACGCAAAGAGAAATTGACCCAATCACCGGCACGCGTACCATCCGGTACTTTTACCTTCACACGCGTCAAGGCAGTGGCTTCAAATTTTAAAATGTCGCCGATACCGACACCCAACACTTCAGTTCGCATAAAACCTCCTCAAAATAATAATAATAATTTTAAGGCTTTATACAAACACAACGCCTGGCTACACTGCACTTAGCCTTACACGCCAAGCTCTAAAACAGTCGTATCGGGAGCCTGGCCAAGGATACGATTGCTCAAGACATCATAAAACACGCGCTGATTTAAAGCGGCTTGCCCGCTTAAAACAAGATTGCCGCCGCTTTGCGTTTGCGCCGCCCATGAGCCGCCGCCCAAATCGCCCGTTATTTTGGCAATGCCGCGCTGTTCGCGCCTGAGCAGTGCCGTCAGGTTTTGATACAGATTGGTCATTTTGTTATCCTTAACAAAAAGATAAAAGGCCGTCTGAACATGGCTTTCAGACGGCCTTTAAAGCATCTTTAAACCAGCTTTAATCACTCGTCAAAATAGCGGTCTATCGTTACATTTTGAGTCACGACAGGCGCGTCGTTTTCGATTTTAACCTCGACCGACACACCAACCACCACACCTTGCCAGTTTCCCGAAGGCTCATTGATTTGCCAAATTTCGCCTAAATTCGCCATAGGAATGGCGTATTTATCCGATACCGGCAAAGACACCGTTTCGCGCTTATGCACACCGGTTTCGCTTAACGCGGCGATACCGGCGGCGAGCAAGACCGGCTGGTCGGTATAAAGCGTATTGGTCAGCGCGGAGGCACGCGGCTCGCGGTTACTGCCGTTGCGGTACACATCCGCGCCTTTGCCCTTGTTATGGCTCGGCCAAACATAAACCCCATTGGCACGCTCCGATACATTGCGCTGGCCGCTGATGCTGAAAATCACGCTGACAGGGACACTGACATCGGCAGGCGCATCGGAAACCTCCCAAGAAGCCTTTTTCCATTTAGGCTTAAAGCGGACAACCGGCCTAGCGCGGTCGCTCTCCACAAATCCCCCGGCGGCTTGAGCCAGCTCTTGCAAAACAGCAATCGGCGTTTTATCGGTCAACGAATACACATCTCCCGGAATCAACCAATCCGCCATAGCCCAACCGTCCAAATCCACACCTGTCGGACGTAAAACCTCCGTTGCGATTTGTTGCGCATAAATCGGATTGCGGTATGTACCGCGGCCTTTAGGCGCATAGTCCGCGCCCAAACGGGCGGTAACGCTGCGGCCGGTTACCGTATAGCTCTTTTGCCCGAAGCGGCGGTTGTCGCTGTAATCCTCGGCGAGGATGACAAAAGTATCCGCATTGATTTGCACCGCGATTTCGGCCTCCCGGCCTTTCGGGCGGACATCAGGATTAATCTTGGCGAAATCATCGGGCGAAACCGTCAAACTGCCTTGCCAACAATAACCGGCAGTATCAGTCGTAAAAGAAGCAGAAAACAGCCCGATCGGCTGGCCGTCAACCGTAGCCTTAATAATATTTTGCATGATATATCCGTCTAAAACAGGAGTGCTTACCGTATCAAAACAAGCAAACGGCAGCGGAATATGGCGCGCATCGTGTGCAATCTTTTTGCGGTAAAAGCGCAGGTGCAGACGGTTTGAAGGCGGGCGGATACCGCAAACATAAGTTTCGGGCACAGGCTCCGGCTCAACCGGAATCTCATAATACTCGCAAGGCACAGCCAAAGCAGGCAGGCTTTGCGGATGCGCACAGCGTGCCAATACCGCCGCCTCGCGCACCTCCGACACCAAACAATCGCCAACCGGCGCATCATCGGAAAACACACTCTCCGAACATGCCGCCAAAGCCTCGCCAAGACCCGCCGACGATTGATCCGCATTACAGCCACTTAAGAACAAATCATCGGGGAAAGCATCATGCAAACAGCCGTCCAGACCATCCATTCCGGCCTGCACCGCCTGCATACACCCGGCAACCCAGTCAGACAAGCCGACCGTTTCATGCAGGCAGCTTTCCAATTCAGGCATATCCGAAAAGGCCGTCTGAAAACAAACCGCCTCCCCGATAGCCTCCGACGTTATCCCCGACACTTGGACAGCCATGTCGCCCAAATCATAACGACCGGCCGCGCACACCGCCTGCCTTGACACCGCCTGCTGCACAAAGCCCCACGCCCCCGAAACAGTCGCATAACCATCCGGAGGGCGGTACGGATTAGGCTTAAGCGGCGTATCGGGGACAATCTCGCCGCCGTCCTCAATATGGCGCAAAGGCCGCCTGAAAGCCAACGGCAAGAGCCTGGACGACGGACGGGAGCCAATCGCCAAGCCGAAAGGCAAAGGGATACGCGCCGAATCAGCATAAATTTTGTCTTCGGACATTTCAGACGGCCTCAACCGCCGCCGTCACGCTCGACATAAGGCTTAATAAAGTCATAAGAAACAGGCTCGTATTGCTTTTTATAATCCGTCGCCACCATCAAATACTCCTCGTCTTCCTTGAGCCGGTCGAAGCGGTAGCTGCCGTCTTCCGCGCTCCAAGTATCGGCGATGCAGTACATAGTAGGCCGGGCAAACAGATAAATACGGCGCGAAGCCGGCTGGCCGCCCACCGTAACAATGCCCGTACCTTCGCCGGCGATATAGCCGTGGCCGCCGTATTTCCAATGCGGCGATTTGACTGCACGGCTTCGCGCAATCCGGTTGACGATTTTGCCGCGCATCTTGCCGCGCTTAACGGCAAGACGGCTGCGGAAAACATAATTCGGCATGGCTTACAGCTCCCAGGCCGTGAGGTTTACCAAAAAAGAGCCCCCGCCAATTGTATTGATATACATAAATCTGTCTTCGCTATCGTCTAAATTGTCGTAAACCGTTCCCATCGAAATAACGTCTCCTGCGGGCATCGTTTCGCCAATTTTCATAAATCCGGGGAACAATCCGCGAATGGCATATTCGTTATCACCAATTAATTCTTTTAGATAAATATCATCCGCTATGAAACCACCTGTAATAGGATTAGGATAGCTACCATAATTACCATCTGCTTTACTTGTAAGACTCAGAGAAGAAGGATTATCTCCCTTATAATCACGCATCGGCACCACAAAAATAACAACTTCATTGCCACTGCCATAAATAAAATTCTCATCCACATCTGACACATATCCAAGCAGGGTATTCGCGGCGTCAGCCACGGCGAGACTGGAGAAGTTTCCAAAAATAAAAAACGAGCAATAATTCTGCCATAAAATAATTAAAGTAAATGCGCGCTCATTTCCAACCACAACCCATTGGATCTTATCCCCACTGTCGTTGTCTTTTTTATAAATGAAATTGTGATACCCACTGCTGTTGTTAACCTTTTGTTTGACTTTCCCCGCCTTTGCTGATGTCGGCTCTAAAAGACCGCATAAATCAACGTATCTTGCACGGCTTCCATATCTTGAGTCATCTACTCCCAGCCACCACTTTGTCGCCTTCGGGTGCGTGCTGCGGAAACAGGCTTCTTGCGTCTTTTCAAACGCCATTTCCCAGCCCAGCCCGTCCTTGCGTTTATTACCTTCTCCGTAACCGGTAACCAAGCAGGCTTTTAAAATCGTTTTAATGCTGCCTGCCGCCGATTCAACTTGCGGCGCACCCTCGTCATCCCAGCGGTAAACCTTTACCGGCACACGTTGCGTATCAAACATTTCAGACGGCCTTTCTTTTTACTTCAATGATTTAAAACCCCATTAAAACAAAAGCCCCGAAAATCGGGGCTTGGCATAGTTGCACTCAGAGCGATGATTCGCTTATTTTTTATTACAGGCCATCTCAAAAACCTCATTGCCAATACTGTCCTCCTGAAGAACCGCATATTTCTCGCCATCAATATAAACAAATCCTTTGTAACCGACATAACCGCCCATTGAATTTTTACTATTGACCATGCCGCACACATGCTTTTTCTTATCCTTGCTGACTTGACCTGCAATCAAATCTTTAAATTTCACAGAATCAGGGTCTTTCATCATATTTCTAACAGCCTCTTTTGCACGCTCCAATAATTCGGCCTCTTCCTTTTCTGATTTCAATCGCAGCATCTCTTTTTTCACCTCCTCTTGCCGCTTCGCTTCATTTTCTGCTGCAATCTTTGCTTCATACTCTTTCTTAATCATCTCTTTTTTCTGATTATTCATATAAGCCCGACTAACAGCGGCTGCCATTAATATTGCCACAACCACCATCAGGATTTTCATGCCTTTCCCCATTTTCTCGCTTCCTTTCACTATTTGAATAAAGATTAAAAGGTTAATTTTACAGATAAAAGGTATAAATGCAAATTAATTAACCATTTTACTTAAAGGCCGTCTGAAAGTCCTATTCAGACGGCCTTATCTTTTATTCGGCCACCGTATTGCCGCGCAAACACGCGGTAAAACCATCGCGGCCGTTTTGCTTGTCCGGCGAGGGCTGGACACTGCGCAAAATCCAAACAGGCAACGGCGTGCCGTAAGTATTGAAGCGGATACAGTTCTGTACCGACCAGCCGCCGCCGAATGCGGCCGCCTTGAGCGTGAAATAAGGCTTGCCGGTTGCCGGATTGGTCGGCGCAAGATCGGTCAAGGTATCGCTTTTTGCGACCAAGCCCAGCCGCTCGCCGTAAAGCTCAAATTGGGTTGCAGTAATAAATTTAATCAGCCAACGCTCGGTAATCGCGCCGTTGCTGGCCAACTTAATTGGGTAGTCTTTGACATTGGTACGCGCCAAAATAGGCTCCCCGCGTTGCGCGTCACTCCACACATTGTCCCATGCCTGTTGCGAAAACGGCTCGGTAGCGCGCACCAGCAAATCGCCGCCGATCAGAGCGGAAGATACAAATGTATGCTCCTTCGGATAGTTGCGCCCAATAGCAAACTGGAGTTTCAGACGGCCTGAAATATCGACGCCAGTCACACGGTTTTCCTCTTCCCATGCACAAACTGCGGTCAGCGGCAGGGTATATTGCGACAAATCCAACGGCTCGGCAAAAGTAATGCTGCCTGTCTTAAGGTCTGCCGTGTATTTCTCAGCGAGGACGTGTTTGCCCTTGCTGTCGACCAAGCAGAGGCGGTCGATATTTTGACGGTTGAGCATGATTTTTTGAGCGGCGGTAAACGCGCTGCCCAAATCCTGCTTGAGGCGGTTGGAAATCACGATCATATCGCCCTTGCGAATCACGGGGACGCGTCCGTCGGCAGGCAGGCGCACAGCATCGATACCGATAATCGATGAGTCCAAAGGCAGGTTGTCTTGGGTCACGGCGTTGTAGCGTAAATCTTCGGGGTAAAAACCCTCATCGCGCTTGATTTCATAAAAGCCTGTCTCGTAGTCGATTTTGCCTGTGATGCCGCCGGTAATTTCGCCTGCAGCGTTGCTTCTGCCGACAATTTCGCCATTGCCCGCGTAAACGGTAAAGCTTTCAGGCTTGACCGGCGCGGCAGGTGTGCGGCCTGCATAACTGAATGTCTTGACTTGGGGCAACCGGACGACACCACCTGTTACCTTAAGGCTTTGGAATTTAATGGCCGGATCTCGAATCGAAACATTACCGTTGATATATAACGTACCGATATTTTCTCCACTGCCTTTAGTCTCGCTCCAGTTTTTATAAAGCGTACCACCGTATTCAACAATTTCAGT
Organism: Neisseria sp. P0007.S010; assembly: GCF_051962875.1. NCBI lineage: Bacteria > Pseudomonadati > Pseudomonadota > Betaproteobacteria > Neisseriales > Neisseriaceae > Neisseria > Neisseria sp. P0007.S010. The sequence continues at coordinate 58,544 of NZ_JBQCUX010000005.1, forward strand.
CTCGCCGTCCGAGAAAGACCATGAGTTAAAGACACAGGCGCTGCCCTGATCAAAGTCAATTAAAACATTAAATGACAACCCACCCGCCAAACGTCCACTCCGGGCTTTAGCATGAGAGGAATCGGCAGACAGAAACTCCACATCCCACTTTCCAAAAGACATATCAACGGTCTTTTGAGCGGACACATTTTTTCTTTGCGCAAACCAAGTAGCCTCTAACGTCGAATGAGTCTCAACAGCCCATGCCAACGCCTCAACCCTTAATACCGATTTCGGAATAATGAGCTTTCCGCCATCCCAGCGAATGCCCTGTACGGCGTTTTTACCTAGCCGCCAGCCGCCGTTGAATGCAAACAAACTGATGCGGCCCGTACCCGATTTAACTACTTTACCCAAATAAATAGCCATTAAATCCCACCATTAAAATGTTTCTCTAAACGCCGCGCCATACCAATTCGGAACTGTATATTCGTTTTTTTCGGAGACGCTCCCCTCCAGCTTAAGACTAAAAGTAGCTTGATTTGGCAAGGAATCCTTAAACATAAGCTCAAAGTGTGTACCCTTATCTCCCAGCGTCATACCATATCCCGCGCCTCCGACCACGCTTGCGCTTATTTTGAGCGCCTCCTCGCAGGTGTAATCAACCGCATTGCTGTTGATGTAACGAACGGTCGTTATAACTCCGTTGAGATAATCCACTGCTCCTTGGATATCACCCATCAGATTTCCGTTACCATCATCTCGGGCAGTTTTTGCACCATTGTCGGTCCACGTTAAAACAAGCGTACCCGGCTTAATAGGGTGTCCCAAATCATAAGTACATTTACTCTCTGACGGCTTCGGCGTTGCCACTACCCCTGTTTTCCCGCCATCGAACGAGGCGAATCCGGAAATGCCGCCCCACTGGAACACTAGACGGCTACCGATATCGGGCAGAACAGGTAAATTGAGCACAACCGACCCCGTCGCCGATGATACTGTGCCGACAGCTTTCCCTGCCTCATCACGCAATATACCGTCGCCCGAATCTGAGAGCAGATACCAAACGCCCAAAGCCATAAACGACACTTTCAGACTGCCCAATACGGGAGTCGGCTTCAGGAGCGGCGCAAATGATGTACCGTGATTGGTTTCTTTAATTTCCACAGCAAAGGCATATCGCGCCGCAGATGAATTAGCGGCAGGAATTGCCGTTACCGTATGATAGCCATCAGGTAGGCCGGACAGGCGACCTTGTGCATAATCGACACTGATTAAATTGTCGCCGCTTTTTAGTTGCCCCAAAGCGTTGTCTTGATAATTCCCTATTTTCACGCTACCCGGTAGCAGCGAACATGGAAATATCAACGTCCCATTGCTGACACGACCAGAAAAAAGCTGCTTTTCCGGCGCAGCGGCGACCCATGCTTCGCCGGGAACCGGGTATTCATCCGCATAAGGTGTCTCGACTGTCGAGGTCGGTACAAGCTTTTCGTAAATGCTAGACACCGTCAGCGTGGCATCTCCTGCCGAAAGGCCGTCAGATACAGGTTTTACGCCATAATAAGCCGCGGAATCTGCAACTTGGGTTTCTAAAATCTTAACTTTAGGCGCGGCATAACCCTTGACCGGATAATCGACGCCGTCAAAATCTCGGGTTAACGGATTGCTGATTTCCATTTTGACTACACGGCGCGGTACTTCCTCGACCTCACCGTTTGATTTTGGAATCTCAAAAATACGCACTTCGTCCTCGATGTTGATAATGCGGAAATACTCCGTGATACGGCGCGTCACATCTTTGGTTTTTTCCTCATATTGCAGGCAATAACGCTCGCCGACCTTCGGTAAAGGAGCCTCTACGCGCTGATACGCCTGCACAAGGCGAACGCCTGCCAAATGGCGACCCAATAACGTCATGCGACTTTCGACAGTCGGCACAGAATACGCTTCAATACGCGGCATAATATCCGCGCGGCTCTCGCCGTAGTTGCGCGCTTTAAACGCCAAGAAAGACACGTTTTCAGAGGTCGGCGGCTCGGTAATGACGAAATGCCCGCCGTAAAGCGGCTCGGAGTCGTTACGCAGGACGGCAGGGTACAGCAGACGCGCGTCCAGGCTGCCCATCGTACGGTCAACGTCTGAGACGGGCGGGAAAATCTCGTTATCCTCGCCGGTCAGCGGCTGACCGACCATCAAACCACCGCCGTCAGGCGTATCGGTCATGCGCTGGCTGGGGTAAATCTGCAAATCCTGCTGCGTCAGACGCGTTGTTTTTTCCATGTTTGAAACCTTTTTAAATCCTGTTTAAATCTGTTTTCAGACGACCTTAAAATGTCATCAGGCAGAGCTGGGCAGTGTATCGCTCGCTATCCGTTTCCGGCGTTGAGTAATGCACGGGCTCGACATTATTCAAAGCCGCGTTGTGGGTACGCCAAATGACATTAAATTCGCGGCCGTCGTAGTGCGTCAGCGTCATTTCCAATTCGGGGACGTCCGTCCAGTCACGCAACGTACGCAAGATACTCAAATCAAGCCACACCCAATCGCCCGACAGCGTAATTGGGCGACCGTTTGCCTTAATTCCTTGCTGGATGACCAATCCGCCCGACAAGGTGCGCTGCGGCGCGGCCTGCGCCACCTTGCTCCATTCAAATTCATCGTCCCAGCGCATATCCTGCGGCAGATGTACGGCCACGCCATTGTCTTTCCGTTTCAGCGTCCATTCTTGATTTGCCATTTCAGACGGCCTTTGCGTATTTTTCTCAAAACCCTATTAAAACAAAAGCCCCGAAAATCGGGGCTTGGCATGGTTGCAGTCAGATGGTTGCAGGCCGTCTGAATTATGTCGTGCGCTTTAATGAAGTTTGTAAACTATTCATAAAACCGTTAACAGCTTTCTCGGCAACCGCTTGGTCGCGCTGCGCCAAAATTTGGTTAAGCTTTTCCGGGTCGATATTAACCTGCGGATTGCCGATTTGTTGCAACCGCTGGGCGGCATTGCTGTTACCCTGAGAACCTTGGTTGCGGACTTGCTCTTGCGCGGCAGATTCGGCGCGCTTGCTGCGCTGCCTGTTGTAAATCTGTTGCTGCAAATCGATTTGACGCTGATATTCGCGCGCAACATCGGTTTGCTTGAGGCGGTTGGCATTGTCGAGTTTTTGTTTTAGCTCACGGATTTTTCTTTCTTGCTGCAAAGAATAAATCGCTTCCGTATTGCCATTAAGCTCGGCAAGCTCGGCCTCAAGCGCGCGGGTTGCATCATGTGCTTCTTGACGCAGGGCATTCAGCCGGCGTTGGGCATCGGATATCGCATTGCGGAATTTTGTCAGCTCAGTATTCCCCAATTTATCGGCAGCACGAGATGCCGCGCTGGCCGCATCGTTCAAGATATCCTGTGTCACTGCGCCTTGAGCAGAAGCATTGGTCAGCCTTTGCATCGCGGTATTCGCGTTGTAAATCTGTTGCGTGTACTCTTTCATCTGAGCAGCGCGGAATGTGGCCTCCATGCCCAACTTAATCCCGGAGAACTGTCGGTTCATCAAATCCAGCTGCTCATTATTGAGCTTGTAAAAGCCTGCCGTTTGCGTCAGACGGTAGCCATAATCGCTAAACGATTTAGACGCATTTGCCGCCGCTTTGGCTGCATTGTCTGCCTCCGCTGCCGCCTCTTTGTTGGCTGTCGCCACTTTTCTGACCGATTGGGCATGGTTTTCCGCCGCTTGCGAGCCTTTGTCATGAGCGGATTTCGCGGCTTCGCCTGTTTTAGCGGCAGTATCGTTCAGCCCTTGATAGGCGGCTTTGGCTTTTTCAGCACCTCCCGAAGCCGCATCGCCCAAACGGGCAAGCTGCTCCTGTGTCAATAGTGCCGCGTCGCCGCTGGCTTTGAGCTGATGTTGAAACTCGGCAAATTCCTCCTTGCTTTTAAGTTTGCCCATCATAGCGTCAAAGGCTGCCTGTATCAGCTTGGCATCTTTTTGACCGGCGGCCGCCGCTTCTGCCGAGGCTGTCTGAAAATCAGCGAATGCCTGCCGCGCATCACTGCTGATTCCCGTCATCACAGCTTTGCTGTCCACGCCGATTTTGGCGAAGGCGTCGGCAACCTTGTCCGTCGACTCCCTTGCCGTATCTCCGATTTTCTTGATTTCCTCGGCCGTCAGCCCGGATTGTTTGCCTACCTTTTCCAATTCGGCCAAAAGAGCATCGGTTGATTCTTTACTGTCCATCTGCTTGAGCGCGGCCTGAAACACCCGGCCCATCTGCTCGGCATCATTACCAAACTGAGAGGCAACTCGCGAAAAATTGGCAATACCTTCCACCGCCTTTTTGCTCATGCCGGTCGTTACTTCTTCCGCCGTCAAACCCAAAGCCTCAAGGGCTTTTTGTGCTGCGGCGAGCTCGCCTGTATCTGCGCTGATTTTGACGTTTTTCTTGTCAAGTTCGGCTTTCAGTTCGGCAGTTTTGGTGCGCACGTTTTCCAGCTTGATTGCCAGTTCACTGTAAAAGTCGCTGGTTTCTCGACCGTCGGCACGCAAGGCGGCCATACTGTGTTCCAACGCTGACAACTCTGTTGCAGACGCACGATATTCGGCCTGCAGTGCTTTGACGGCAGCTACCTCTTCTTCGGCTGCTTTTTTCTTGGCGACGGCGGCTTTTTCGGCAGCTTCAGTAGCCTTTTTGTTTGATTCTGCAAGCTCGCGCTTGATTTCGGCGTCAGTTTTGAAAAATTCGTGATATTTATCCAAACTTCCCGTTGTTACCAGACTCTCTATCATGGCGATCGGGCGTGCTATCTCGTCAAAAATACCGCGTAGGCCCGGGATGTGTTCGTATAGGTCCTGAATAAATGATCCGAGGGCTTCACCGGCGGTTACCGCCAACGTCCCAATCAGTCCCCATCGGGAGGCGACCGCAGACAGTCCTGATGCCAAACCACTCACGCCGCGTGTTTGCGCCGCACCTGCCGCCGCACTTATTCCATATTCTTTGGCCGCCAAACCGGCTTTTCCATATGAAACGGTCAACGCATCGACAGCAGCTTTTTGAGACACCAAACTTTTCAGCGCAGCAGCACCACCAAGACGCACAACTGCAGAATACGCCTCCATTGCAACACGGGCGGCCGCAAAGTAAATTGCCAGCTTTGACAATACCGGGAAATCTTTTGTGAAATCGCTAATTGCCGTTGCAACCGTTTCAACTGTGGATGCCGTTATTTTTAAAATAGGCAATAAGGCATTACCCAGTTCTCCCGCCATATTGGAAACTGCCGCCTTGGCCTTATTGATTTGCCCTTCGGTAGTATTTAATGCAGCTGCCGCCTCCTTCTGCATCGCGCCTTGTATTTGTGATTGGTCGTTTACCAAGCCCAAAGCCTTTTCGTACTCGCCGAGCGAGCCGACCAAGAGGGCGATGTCGTCGCTGTACTCGGTGCCGAAGAGTTGCGAGAGTGTCAGGGCGCGGCTTTGTTTGTCCAAGCCTTCAAGTTTATGCAGGAACTCGGTCAAGGCCTGCTGCGGATTCGCGGCGATATTGGCCGCCATCTCGTCTGCGGACGTACCGATACCTTCCAAGGCCGCCTGAAAGTCTTTGCCCTGGCTTTGCGCGGTTTGCAGTTTTTGCAGCATGGCGTTGATGGCGGTCGCCGCCACTTCGGGCGGTTTGCCCAATGCGATAAATGCGTCGGCAAGCGCGGCGGCCTCGTCGGTAGCCAAGCCAAACTGTTTCGCCGTACCGCCGATACGCGCCATTGCGGCGACAATGTCTTTTTCTCTTGCGGCGGTATTGTTGCCCAAAACGTTGATGGCATCGCCGAGTTTTTCCACCTCTCCAATCGGAAGTTGGAACACGTTGGCAATCGTCGCGGCGGCATTGCCTGCCTCTTCAGCGGTCATGCCGAAGGCGGTTGCCATAGTCGCGGTAACGCGTGCAAATTCATCCAACTTATCGGCAGCAATACCTAACTGACCGCCAGCGGCAACAATTTCAGCCATCTGCTCCGGCATCATGCCGAACTCTACCGCCAGTTTTTTAACTTGCCCGCCCAACTGTTCGATCTGCTCAGGAGTGCCGTCCACGACTTTCCGAACACCTGCCATTGCGCTTTCAAATTTTACTGCCTCACGTGCAGCATACGTCAGCCCGGCAGCACCACTCGCCACCCCTCGGAACTCATTGGCAAAGTCGGAAAGTGTAGGACGCAAATCCGATAAGCTCTTATTCAACTGGAACACTTTATCGTTATAGTGGGCAGTTGCACGGGATAGCTCTTCCTTGGTTAACGTGCCGCTACTTTTTAAAAGGTCATAGCTTTTCTTAAGCTCCTGCAACTCACGCAAGGCTTTCTCATCGGTATCGATACCAAGTTTGATTTTTGCATCGGCAATGGCTTTAAGTTCCGATGCCTCGGCTGACAGCTTATCCAATTTTGCCGTCGCAGTTGCTGTCTCAGCAGTCAGTCGGCTTTCTTCGGCAGCAAGGTTTTTGACGGACACGCCCGACGCATTCATCGCCTGTGTGGTGAGAGCAAGACTGTCTTTCAGACGGCGTTTTGCTCCTTCGAGCCTGTTGACCTGTTCGGAAAGTTTTTGGTATTCCCGTTCCTGTGCCTTGGTTGCGCCATCCTTCATTTGCGCCGACAAGGCGGATAGGCTAGATTTTGCCACCTTCAGCGCAACATCCGTTTCTTCAAGTTCGCTGCCGAGCTTGCGGTAATAGTCGATAAGCCCCTGCTGCTTGGCAATTTCAGCAAATTCCCGACCTGCTTCATCGGTACTTTTTGCCAAAGCCGACGTATCCACACCCGCTGCTTCGATTTGTGCCGACAGTGCCTTGATGTTTTCGACACCCTCGACGCCCGCCTTAATCTCAATCCCTGCTTGAATATTCGCCATTATTTTGATACCTTTACTATCTCGAATGAATAACCCTTAACAGATTTCAGCCAATGAAAACCCTCGCTCTAACCATACTTTTCGCCGTCGGCGCATTCTTCGGTTTCGCTGCGCTGTATCTCGGTTTCGATATGTTGGCACACATCCGCGGCATGAAACTGCTGGAGTTTTTCGCCTTTATGGCCGTCAGCGGATACCTGATTAAATCAGTCCTGCATCGGTTCTAATCTGTTTTTAAAACCACTTTAAAAAAGGCCGTCTGAAACCTGCCGCCGCTGCGTCTAGACGCAGAAGCCAGTTTCAGACGGCCTTTGTTTATTACCGAATCTTTAGTTGTTGTACGACGTGAAGGAATAGGTCGAGGTCTCGCCCGAAGCCAATACCGCCGTGCCTTTAAATTCGGCTTCGTTGAAGTCGTCGCCGAACCAGTCGATACTGCCGTCCGCCGCCAGTACGGCATGGGGGATGTGCAGAATGCCTGTCTCGCCGGTAACGCGGTTGCGGCCGTCGACGTAGATTTCCAAGTCCAATTTAGACAAGGTCGCGGCAGAGACTTTATAGCCGCCGGAATCGCGGGTTTTGTAGTCGACGGTGATGTTTTCGCCGTCGTTGACGGTATCGGCGGCCGGCAGGATGGTAATCATGCCCAAGGTGGCATTGATGTCCAAATGCTTGGCATCAACATTGGCGTTTGACTTGTTTTTGACTTTGACGGTAGCTGGATCGATATTGCCGTTTGCCAGTTTGTACGCCATGCCTTTTTTGCCGATGGTCACGGTCTCGCCGGTAACGGTCTGCGTCGTAGCCGCGATGACGGCGGCTTCGCCCATCAGGGCAAGCGCGAGGTTGTCTTTATCGAAAGTATCGAGCTTCAGGCCGATTTCGGTAGGCTTGACGGTTTTCAGACTGTCCAGTGCGCTGCCATAAGTGCCTTTTTGCTTGGACACGCGCTCTTTGGTTTCCACGCTGGTCTGCGTGGTCAGGGCGGTGGTGTTGCCGATGTCGATAAAGCCTGAGCCTTTTTGATTGAGGTTGCGTACCTTGACGTCGCCCTCAAAGATTAAGCCGTGGTCGTTTTGTTTTGCCATGTGGCAGCTCCTTTAGTTTGCCGCCTGCACGGTATCGCAGGCGAATGAAATGGGGTAAAAAGCAAAGCCGTCGTTGTATTCGATGGATGGCGAGGCGATGCGGCGGAAGGGGGTAACGGCATATTCGTCGCCCGCGTCCCAGCCCGAAAACGCCCGTTGGATTGCCGTCAGGGTCTCGCCGACCTCGTACAGCGTGGATTTGCCGTTGGCGGTATAGCTTCGTGCGAGGACGAAGGTAAAGTGCAGCGTCGATTTGAGGAATTTGCCGTTTTTCGCTTCGTCGGCAAAGGTCGAGCCGCCGTAAACGACATAGACCGCGCCGTCCAGCGGGGCGGCTTTGCGTTTCGCCGCGCCTTGGGCGAGCAGCTCGGCAAGTTCGCCGATTTCCTTGACCGCCTTAATGCCTTTGACGGTTTTCAGACGGCCTAGGATTTCGGGATAGACCGCCAATAAGTTTTCATGCTGTTTCAAAGCCATATCAGACAATCAATCCTTCCAGCCAATCGGACATTAAATCGTCAATGTCCTGATAATCTTGCGAAGACAAGCCCAAAAACGGGCGGGCAGGCATGGTTTTCGTGCTTTCCTGTACATAAACCGAGTAGCCCATTACCGAGCCGGTAATCACGCTTTTTATCGATGCCTCGTGCGTAATGCTTGCCAAGAGGTTGCCGTGATCCACCAAAATCCCGCCGCGTCCGTTTTTGGCTTCTGCCGTAGCGGGGCTGACATCCTGCCAGCGTTTGCCGTCAGGCGCGGTTTTGGTTTCGGCGATACGGTGGCGGGTCGAAGATTCGAGGATGCCGCCGATAGCGCGCAAAGGCTCTTCAAGGCTGCCGTTCAACCTGCCCGACAGGCGGTTCAGGCTTTGGGCGATACGCGACAAGTCGTGCGATACCGTAATCCGCATTGCCTACTCCTTCAGCCATTCCCGCAAATCGGGTTCGGCATTCACATAAACGGCACACGTTGATGGTCTGCGGTCATCCGATACGCGGCTTTCGTCCAGCATATTCGGATTTTTGACGACCATCTTCAGCCAAGCGATTGCCGACTGATAACGCTCTTCGACAATACCTGTTACCGCATCGTCGTAGAGGTAGTAGCGGGCGATGTCGCAGACTTTGATTTTCAAAACCTGCGGCGCAGTGTCGTTGGTAAAAAACAGTTTCGCCGCCCGAAGGTAGCTTGCCGCTTCTTCTTCCGCATCGGAGATTGCCGCCGCCATCACCGCTTCGTCTATGGTTTCGTAGTTTTCATGGTTCGACCGCTCCGCCATTTCCTGCTCGCCGAAGCGGGTAATCATGTCTTGGATGGTAATCATGCCGTCCTCCGTTTTCAGACGACCTTTAAAACTGCCTTAAAGGCCGTCTGAAATCCGTTTAAGACATGGTCAGCGTTGCCAACAACTCGGGGCGCAGCGCAATCGGCAATGGATTGGACTGCATATGCAGGCTCCAGCCTTTGTCGTGCTGCAATTTCTCGCGGCTGGCGTAATACGGCAGGGCGCGGGTGTTGACGGTGGCGTTCATATCGGCAGGCGCGAAATACTCTTTGTAGAGGTTGCGGCCGACCGGCAGCAGAATGGCTTTGTCCGCACCGATGTCGGCTGCGCTGCCGAAATGGTTGGCATACTCGATAAAGCGGATGCCTTTGTGGACAAACTCGGTCGGATTGAGCGTATCGCCTTCGCGGTAGGCGCGTGCTTCGTCAAAGCGTTTGTACACTTCGAAGATAGACTTATGCTCTTTGAGCGCACTCAAAAACTCTGCGCCGCAATAGACAACCCAGCCGCGCACTTGCGCACCGTTGAATTTTTGGCGTTGTTCGGACAAGAGCTTGTCCAATACCGCGCCGACTTTGGTCTCGTCTTTCGACAATTCGATGTTTTGCGTTTTGCGCGTAACGCCGAAATCGGTGTTGATGTCCAAAATCACGCTGCCGTCCGCATCCAAAATCTTGCCTTGCAACGCGCCGAGCATGAGGTGTTCGCGGGTGTATTCAAGGTCGGATTTGCCGCCGGCCAGCTTTTCGTTGACCTTGTCCATGACGGTCGCGGCTTGGGTCGTGCCGAAAGCGCGCAGGTTCTGCACATCGTCCGCGCGGATGACGTCATGAATCGGCAGGTGTGGGATTTTGACGGTACGCACGGTGCGTTTCGGACTTTCGACCGCCTGGCCGGCTGTACCGCGCTCTTTGCTGGCTACCAAGTGGACTTTACCGTCTTGGAACTCAATGTCGGCGTAGGTGGTGGTCAGGTATTCGGGTTCGAAAATACCCAGTTCGCGGATTTGGCTTGCGCCCGGGTCGATTTTGTTGACGGCGGTGGTCAAAGCCTGCACGCCAAATTTGCTGTTGTCAGATAAAGGCATATTTTTTCCTTGTGGTTACAGTTCGTCGCCATTCGGGTTGACAATACGGTTTACAACATAAACGATGCCGTATGGATCGCCGTCTTTATTCAGCTGCTCAATCACATTACCTCCCGTTTTCGATGTACCGCCGCGAATTGCATCGTCTGAGCATCGATCCAGATTGATGATGCAATTGTGCGGCTGTACGATGACTTTACCGTCGGCTTCATCCGTCAACGCCAGCAGTTTGAACTCGCTGCGGAGAGGAAAGCTAACAAATGTACCGGCTTTTGTGCCTTGCGAAGCAGTAATCGCCACACGGGTCTGCGGTGTCGCTTCATATTTCAAAAAGTCGGAAATAGAAGGGCCTAAGATTTCGGTTTTGGCTTTAGACATAAGAGCCTCCCAATAAGCCTTTGTGGCTGGCGACGGAGAACTTGCCCTCCGCCTCGCCGGTGTGTTCGGATTCGCCTTTGCCTGCGCCTTCGCTCAACAGCGCGGGTGGTACGGAAGATTGAGCGGCTTTCGGCTTCAAGTCGGCAATCATGGCTTCCGCCGCTTCGATGTCGGCAGACAAAAGCACGGTCATCGTCGCATCGGACAAGCCTTCAAACTTGCCGTCTTCGGTTTCTTTGAAACCTGCGGCGGACAATTTCGCCTTGACTTGGTTTTTCTTGGCAGCCGCTTCGGCTTCTTTCAGCTTTTTATCGGTTTCGGCTTTTTCAGCCTTGAGCGTATCGACTTCCGCTTTCAGGTCGTCAAACGCTTGCTTTTCTTCGGGTGTCATAGATAACTCCAAAGGTTGTTTAAAAATATCCGGCAAGGGGCTGCCGTCCGACAACACCACCGCCTCCGTCTCACTGTCCACGCCGATAGCGGTAAACGATACTTCGCGGATGGTGCAGCGGCGCAAAATTACCGCAGGACCTGTTACCTCATTGCCGTTGACGGACAATACCGCGCCCGCCGCCAGCTCCTCGTAGGATTCCGCCTGCGCATAAACAGACATCTCCCACGGAAAGCCTTGGTCGGCGGCTTCGGCAATCTGCGTGCCAAACTCGTTGGACAACAGGCTGCCTTCCGCAATCAGGCCGTCCGCCGTTACCGACAGGCTGCACACGCCCACCATCTTGACGGGTGAATGCTCCAATAGGACGGGGACGGACGCTTTGTGCGACAGCTGGGCCAAATCGACGACTGTCTGATAACCGCCGTAGCCGAAGGGCTTGCCCGAATTGGCAACGCCTTTAAAAGTACGCACCTTGTCGGCACCGGTCGCCAAGGCAACCGGCAGCGCGGCGGACAATTTGATTTTGAGGGGGGTGTTGTTCGTATCCATTGCTCCATTTTGCCTTGCCAAGTTCAAAAAGACGGACGGCAGGATTTCACTTCCCAATCCAAATGCAAAAGCCGCCTAAAACCCGAATATCAGGTTTCAGACGGCCTTGTGCAGTTCATCTATTTAAAATTCGATTCAGGGGCGTTTTAGAAGCCTCTAGGATTGATTTTAAAATGCTGGATATATCTTTGCTTGCCCCAAGTATTTAAACGCGCTTAAACGCGAAATTTGAGCGGTTATGAAAAAAGGCCGTCTGAATCGGTTTCAGACGACCTTCGGAGTTATACAGGTTTAAATCTCGGATCAGCTTCAAGCGCGGTTTTTAAATCGGACTTGTACGGCTTAATCCACTCGGACTTTTCAGCAGCCTCAAGTATCCATCCGCATACACGGGCGAATGCCGCTGCGGACAAATCCGCAATCGAAAACACGCAGCCCGAAAACTCGCCCTGCATTTGCTCGGCTGCCTCCTTGTCAATTTCAGCAAGACGCGGGTACAGATAGTCCAACAATTCGGACGGGGCGGTTTTCCCGCCTAAAAATACTTTTACTTCGCGGCTGACATACAGTTCAGACGGCATGACTTACTCCGATATTTTTACCAATAAGCGAACTTTATCCCGCTGTTCTTTCGGCAATGATAACACATACTGCAACAATTTATGCCGGTTTGCCGCATTCAGATGGCGTAAATCAAGCGGGACAATATCGGCTTTATCAAAATGTTCCCGAATCTTATCGACCTTAGTATTCCACGCCCCGGCGGTGTGCGCAAAATAACGGTTCATCAATTCCGCACGTTCGGGATTTTCGGTAAACATAAAATCCAGTTTTACCCATTCTTCACGGGGCAGGTCGTCTGAAACAATCAGATAATCGGCTTGACCCTTACCTTTCTCTACGGGCAAATCAAACACTTCCAGCCTGTCGCCCGTTTCAGCCTGCCACGCTGCCGCAGCTCTCGCTTCGTGGTCTTTGGTATTGTTGGCAGACTGCTCTTTTGTCAGCCTGCGCACTTCTTTTTCCGATACCTTATCCGACAAAGCCAACACCGCCACTTTGTCAGACGGCACGCTATACCGCTTGTCCAGCCACGCCTCGCGCTCGGCAATCATGGCGGTCAGTGCCTCTTCGCCGTTTCGCTCGCCAAACAACGCGTCCATTGCGCCCAATCGGTCGCCGTGGTTGTGCGCGAAGCTCGGCGTGATGTCGTCGGGTATCAATACCGTTTTGCCTGTGCGCGGATTGGTAAACTCAACCATATCCACATCAGGCTCGCCGCTGATACCCTCGCGCTCCGCCTGCCGACGGGTCAGTGCAGACACCGAACATTTACAACCGTAGCCGTTGGGTGGGAAGATAACCTTCCAAATATCATGGTCAACCGGCAGGACTAAGCCGTAGTAGCGTTTATGGCTGTCGCGCGGATGCCCGGCGGCGGAATGGTTGTAGCGCAAATACGGCAAGGCTTTTTTGTTTGCCTGTATCCGCTGCCACTGCCCCGCCGCAAAGGCGGTTTGCATATTGGTGTTGAAGATGGTTTTCAGACGGCGCGTACTGCCGAGCTGTACCAATTTCGGCTCGCCGTCCAGCGGGTCGGTCATCACTTGCTCGCCCCACCAGCCTTTAGCCATCAAATACGGTTTTAAACGCTTTTTAAAATCGGCAAACGCCGTGCCGTTTTGTTGCGCGGATTCGATGGCGTCTTTGACTTCAGCGAGCATATCCGCGTCCATCATCTTGGCGACGGTAAACGCAAGGCTGTGTTGGTACAGCCAAACATCGTAATGACTGAATCCGGGCAGGATTTTCTTAGCCTTGAAATGCTCGAAAGCAGCTTTATCGACTAAGCCGGCGAAGTTGTATTCAATCCCTTCCATCGCCCGCTCCGTCGGCCCAAGCAGAAAGGCCGTCTGAAACCAAACGCTGAATCAAAAGATTGTCGCCCTTGCTCAAATCAAGCTTGGACAGTTTCGCCTCAAATTCGGCGTAGTCTTTGCAGCTTTCCAACAAACCCAACACCGCTTCCATCTTCGGACGGGCGATTGCCTGCTCCGCCGTATCGGGCGCATTACGGGCAAGTCCGTCTGAAAGGCCCAGGCTGAATTTGGCGGGCGCAGGGTTTTCAGACGACGTTTTCGGGTCGCGCAGCTCGAAATGTTCCGGTTCAAAGCCCAAGATGTCGCGGTAGTAGGTCTTGGTCAACACGAGTTGCCCTGTATCCATATACATCTTGTCGCGTTCGGCGCGGGTTTTATCGACCTTGATTTCGTCTTCGAACTCAAACCACACACCCTTTGGCGCATTAATCGGCTTGCCGTAGGCGTTGTTGACCATCACGAGCGCGTCGATAAAGTGCTGCGCGGCGCGGGAGAGCAGAGCGAGATACGCGCCGATACGCTCGTCGCGGTTGTTTTCTTCGGTCTCCTGGCTCGCTCGGCTGGCGGTCTCAAGGTCGCTGGTTTTGACTTTACCCAGCAGCGTTTTTTGGATGCGCGCATTGGCGAGGTTTTCCAGTCGGCGGAATGCCTGACCATCCGCGCTGTTTTGCAGCATCATCACATCGTCCTCGCGTTCGATACTCAACGCGCCGCCGGAAACAAAGCGGTAAAACCGGCTCATGAAGCTGTCGTGGTCGTCGTTGCTGTTGGCTTGGATTTTGGCAATCAGATAAGGCTGGGCGTAGCGCGTAATAAATTGCGCCGCGTAGATAAAGCCTTTTTTACGCAACGCAACCGGCGCATACAGCCGCGCCGCCGCCATTTCGCCCGCAGGATTGGTTGAAGTGGCGCGGTGGGTAATAAAGAGATACAGCACGTCCGTATTGCAGGCTTCCTCGCCACCGCTGCCGCGATACACCAGCGAGCCGTCGCGGTAGGGAACGTATTTCGCCAATTCGCCGCTTTTGTTGCTGATATGCTTAATCTTTAAAAAGCCGTCGGGTTCAGGCTGATAAACGTACCGACCGACACCATAGCCGCCCAAACGCGCCGTCACCACGATTTCGGCAAGTGCGGACAGATGGAGTTTAAGCGTTTTCCACAGACGGTCTTTATCCTTGTCGCTCAAGTCCTCGCCATAAATTCGCCAAGATTTTTTGAGCATGGCCGCGTGCAAATCCTCCAAACAGGAAGCCACTTCGTCATCGCTTACCACCGCGTCCAATGCCTGCTGCCTGTCCACGCCGAGGCGTGAAAGCAGCGCGTCCGTGCCCTCCATATTGGAAAACAGGCTTTCCAGCGCGTCTTCAGTCGCGCTCGTCAATGTCTTGATGGCGGCTCTCCGAGTTCCGCTTTTAATCAATCCGAACATAATTTTCTACTCCAAAGGTCGTCTGAAACCGTTTTCAGACGACCTTAAAATCACATTTCCAACATCGGCGCAGGCAAATCAATCGCTCGTGCTCTGTTTGACACATTGCCCGTCGTTGCCGCCATCCACAGCATATGAAGCGCATCGGGGCCGTCGTCGTGGTCGGCTTTCGGGAAGTGACGCAACTGGCTAATCAGCGTCTTTTGGTCGGGGTTGAGCAAAATCAGCCCGTTTGCCATATGTGGCTGTAAGGTCTCAATCCGCAACATCTTGTCCGAAGACGGCTTGATACCGCGCACCGGAATATGCACACCCGACCGCGCCCCGCGCTTAATCAGCTCGTCCTTGAGAAACTCTTGGAATTGCACCGTCTCTACGACCCACAACACCGGCTTGACCCGCGCCTCTTTTTGGATGCGGATCACGTCCTCGATAATCAAATCGGGCAGGCGTTTTTTGACTTGGGCAACGGTTACAAACAGTCGCCCCGTCGATTTTTGATAACCGCCGACCAAAATCGCCGACGGGTCACGCCCTGCGCCCGCTTTGCCCAATGACGGGTCGAGCGCGCCGTAATACACCAAATCGTCCGGCAATTCCGACCAGTATTTGATGTTTTCGGCAAACGGCGCATCTTCGCCACTGACCGGGTCGTTTTGGTACTCGCTGTCAAACGTCGCATGACCGTCGCGGGCGCGGATTTTCATCAGCGCGAGTACGCCGCGAGCCGCCCAGCTTGTTTGCGCGCCGCGTTCCATCTCGTCTTTGTGCGCCTGATAAAACGCTTCGGCTACCGCCGCGCCGTCGTTGCGATAAAGCTCCTCCCATCTGTCCCACAAATCCATGCGGTCAGGCCAGCGTTTCATCGCCTTGAATTTTCGCGTACTCCAAAACGGGTTATTTAACGTGCGGCTCAACACGCTGTCGTAATGCAAAATCGTGCCGATATAAATCACGTCAAACTTGGTACCGACCGCGCCCAACGGTAAGACGGTCTGCTTGAGCCACATTTCCAGCTTGTCGCGCTGGTCGGGGTTGCGCACCATCTCGTCGTTTTCGATATCGTCAAGGATGGCAAGGTCGGGGCGGAATGCACCATGCACCATGCCGCGCATTTTCTTACCCGAGCCGAAGACTTGGATTTTGACGTTGGATGCGGTAACAATCGTCCCCGCCTGCCAAACCCGACCTTGTCCGCACATCTCAGGAAAGTCGGTTTTTAAACGCGGGTTAAATTCAAGTTCCGCCTTGATGGCTTCCAGCATCGGATAGGCTTGGTCGATACTGTCCATCGCGATGACGATAAACTTTTTTGCGCCGGTGATGACCGTCCAAAGCGAGAATAAGCGCGTAACCAGCGTCGATTTTGCTTCGCCGCGCGGCGCAGCGTCCGCTTCGTTGATGCCTTCGGGCTGTTGTAGGATTTCGGGCAGGTGGGAAAACAGAAATTCATGCAGTTCCGACTTTTCAGACGACCTGACGTAATGAGGGAAGTAGGTATTGACGAAATATTCGTAACCATGCACAGGGTCTAATACTTTCGCCCGACGCTCAGCAATGGCTGCCGGTGACGCATCAAAGCCGTCCGCCTCCGCCTCGATGGTTTGGCGGAGTTGGGCGGCGTATTCGGCAAGCGACTTTAAAAACTCTTTGGACTTCATGTTTTATTCGTAATAGTGGACAACCGGCTTTTTCAGCGGCTTTTGATTAACCATGAAACAAAAGGGCAACGGCTCTCCCGTTTTCATTTCATTCATGGACGACATAAAGTAAAAAAACTGGTCGGCCAGCCAAAACAACGGCTCCAGCTTATAGCGTGGTGCGACAACAGGAGTTTCACTTTCCCAATCGGCAATCCAAATCGGGCAAAATAAAAACCAGCCCTTATGCGTGTATTCAACTTTTTGCATATCGCTTACCTGTATTTCTTTTCAATTTCCACGCCCAGCGGCTCGACCAACTCGACATAAGCCTGCAAGTGTTGTGGGTATCGCTCCTTGACCACTTCTCCGAACAATTCCAACACCTCAATCGCCGTCGCCAATTTTGACGTTTCCGGCATCACTTTGGCGTTTGCGGCTACGGTCTTTGTAAACGCATCCGACAGGCTCGCCAACAATTTGGCGCGCTCGGACGGCATCAGCTCCTCGACCGACGTGTCTTGCAACATCGTCATCGTCGATTGGTACTGCACCAAAAACCCCGCCAACAGCGAGCGGCTCAAGTCTTCGATACCTCCGCCCGCCAGCGTGTAGGCGGCGCGTACTTTGTCCCAATCGTCGCCGGTCTCTTTGGCGGCGCGTTTCCAGCTACGGGCGGTCGCAGTCGGGATTTCGCACATCATCGCCGCGATTTCGAGTGTTTGCCCGTCGCTGACGTACAGTCGGCGCAGCTTTTCGCGGGTTTCTTTCGGGTGTGCCATATCAGCCTCCGAACTTGGCTCGCAGCAGTTCCCAACCCGTCGTTACAATCACGCCGCCAAGACCACCATAAACCGCAGCAGATTTCTTGCAGTCTTTCTTAATTTGCTGCAATTCCTCGTCCATGCGCGCCTGATTGGCAAGCAGGTCATCCTGCTTGGCTTCGATACGCGCCAAGGCTTCTAAAATCGGGTCGCTCATGATTTGTCCGCTTTCCTGTCCAGTTTTTCGTTTACTTTTTCCAACTTGTTTTCAATTCGTTCCAAGGCCGCCGCAATATTAGTGCTGTCTGCCTTGGCATCCTGCTTGGTGTGATAAGAGAGCTTGACCGCGTGCAACTCCTCTTTAAGATCGTCGATACGCTTGTCCGCCTCTTTCAGACGGCTTGAAATGCCGTTGACCCAAAACCAAAACGCCGCTGTCGCAATCGGCCACAGGGTCCTAAATCCAAATTCAAAATCCATTTAAAACCCCTTTAAACAGGCACATCGCCAAATACGATACGCACCGCATAGCCTTCGGGATTTCGGCTCGCCGCCTCGACCTTTTGGCCGTCAAAAAAGACTGAATAATACTTTCGCAAAATACCAATCACATCAGCAGGGGCGATCGCGGAAAACTCCACACAAAAGGTCGTCTGAAAATCCTTATCCATGCGTACCGCGTACTCAATGCCTGCCTTATCCAACAGGTCGGAAACATGGATGACAAACGGCTCTTGTTCGCGTGCGCGGCTTAAGCCCAATTCCAAGTCCGCATGACGGCAGGCGACCGTGCGTTGCACCAAATCACGATAAGTCGTCATCGCGCACCCTCCGAACCGTCAACTTCCGCTTGACTGTTGACCCAATCGCGCCAAGCCTGATTTTGGTTTTCAAGTTCGGCAACATAGCCGCCAAACTCGGCGGCGTGTTCCAACAGCATGGCCGTCTTGCCGTCTTTCGGCGCATTCGGGCGCACCGGTGCGACCATCAATGCGGCAGGCGGTGTCGGCATGACCGCCTTTTCGACAACTTTAATTTCCGTAGCCGAGGGCGCGGTTGTAGAGCTGCAGGCCATGAGAGCCAAAGCCGTCAATACAACTGCCGCCTGCTTTTTGGCTGTCTTGAGTAAGCGCATTTTCGATTTCCTTTTTGTTTTCCGTTTTCAGGCGGCTTACTTCCGCCTGCTTTCGTGCCAAAGCCACACCGACGGCGTGCGCCTTGGCTTCAGATTTTTTTGCTTCTTCACGAGCTTGCTCCAGCTCGCGGGCGTAGTTTTGAGCCGACAACAGCAGGGCTTGCGCCTGATCGTGCTCCATCTTGTCGATGACCGCCTGCTGTTTGGAAAAGGCCGACTTATATCCTTGATGGTGTGACACCGCCAAACCCGTGCCGATAAGTGCAATGATGGCAATCGGTTGCCAGTTATTCGCCAGCAGTTTCACGAGATTCATTCTCAACCTCCTGACGTTTCACGCTGACAAACGAGCGTGCCACCGCATAGCCACCGACAATACCCAAATACACCGCCCAAATTTCCGCCGATGGATCGGGCAACATCACAAACTTAAACGTCCCAGCCGCGCAGGCAACATTTGCCCACAGTTTCGAGTGAGACACATTGCCTGTCGCCGGGTTTTTAAAAATATCCAAAATACGCATTGCTATTCCACACTTTTGGTTTGCAGGTGCCGTTTCAGCATTTCCCGATAATTGGCCAGTTCGCCCTCCGCAAATTCAAACGCCGCCAAATCAGCCCGTTCGCTTGCCTCATGGCTTTTGCTCGACCACAGCTCAATCATCTTTTCGTAAAACTCAACCTGTCCCATGATTAACGACGATTCTTGCGTTTACGCGCCGCGCGTTTGGCTGCCGCCACGCCTGATTTACCCAAGCGCAGGCTCGGATGTTGTTTCAAAGAGCCTACCCGAACAGGGCTTGGCGTGATTTTGATTTCAGGTAACGGCGGTACGCCAAAACCGTTTTTTAACTTTGCACAATAGGCAATAGATAAAGCAATCAAAGACTTTTTCATACCTTCGCCGCTCCCAATTCCATCGCAATCGCGTCCGCAATCGCGCGGCAGATGCCCCATTTAGTAGTCTTAAACAAGGCCAAATCAGTGTCGTTACTGATAAAAAACGGCTCAAACACAATGCCGCCGGCTTGTGCATAAGCCAGGCGCGAATGCTGGCCCGCATTGTCGGGTTTAAAGCCGTCTTCGCCGCGCAGTTTCCAGCCGGTAGCCTTCGCAACAGCCTTGCTCAGCACCTGACACCAGCGTTTGTTTTTGACGGTACTCAAAGCCTCAATGCCAGTGGCCGTTTTCGCGGCCGCAGCATTGGTGTGGAACTCAATCGCCACATCTGAGCCGCGAATCAGCTTGACCGCATCGCGCAGCGGCATATTGCCTTTGCCCGTGCCGTCGGTTTTAACGGTCAAGCCGTAGTCATCGCGCAAGATAGATGCCACGATGTTGCGCATATCCTGCGCCAAGTCCGCCTCACGGTCGCTTCCGTTGACCGCGCCCGGGTCGGTGTTGCTGTGTCCGGCGGTTAAAGTTACAGTTTTGCCCATAAACATCTCCGAAAATCAAATCACAATTTATTTTCAAAACCTTATTTAACCTTTTCAGACGGCATAAGACGGTCGGCACAAATGCACTTACTGTTCCGCAGACAAAAAAAAGCCCTGCAAAAAGCAGGGCAAAGGTCCACTCACAAGAAACACACAACACAATCAAGCTGCAAATAAATCCGTCTGCGCTCTTGCCGCCGCCTCGCGGTCGGCCTCTTTCAAAATGTATCGGATATTGCGCGTAGACAGGCGATGAGCCAATACCAGCTCGCGCACAATAATCAAATCGCTCAAACCCTCCGCGCTCATCGCATCATACTGCCGGCGTATAAATCGGTTGCGCAGCTCGCGCATCGCGTCCCAGCAGCGAGGAATGGCCAAGAAAGGTTGACCGGCATAAGCTCGCTCCAATCGTCCCGCAGCCTCCTCACCAATGTCCTCGACCAGTTGTGCGTGTAAGATTCGGCTCTGGCGCGTATTGCGCCGGCGATTGGAGATCGGGTAATTCGTCCCGCCCCAAACCTTGACCATGTGAAACGCCGCTTCAAGCCCGATGACCGTAATCATCGCCACCACGCTCTGCGGCAGAAGATGTTTCACATCCTCAAAGTCCTGCTCTGTCATTTCCCAACTTACACTCATTCCTATTCCTCCTTCTTCTTTCGGTTCGCCGCAATCTGCAACGCCGCCACCAGCTTGTGCATATTGCCGTCAGACAACCATTCCACACGGTCAACCTTAAACATCTTTTTCGCCGTACCGTGCGCATAATTCCAAGTCCAGCCGTTATCCAACAGCAAAGCCTCGATTTTGCGCATCATCGGATCGGCAGAGCTTCGGCGGTTCGGACGACGGCCTGCCGTTTTCTTCGGCGTAAAACCATGTTGGCGCAAATCCTCGACCACGCGCTCCAGCTCAGGGATACTGCACTCCGTACACGACCGCTTGCCCGTCACGCGCTCCAATACCGCGCGATAGGTACCGTCATCCAAGCCCAGCTCCTTTTGAGCAATTTTAATTTTCGCAATCAACGCCCGGCGCATTATTCCTCCAATACAACATATAGTATAAATTAGCGCATATTATACTAATAAAATACAATATATAGTATTAAGTCGATGTTTTTTTGCGAAACTGACAGACATAAAAAAGGCCGTCTGAAACAGGTTTTAAACCCCATTTCAGACGGCCTTTAATCAAGCTTTAAAAATCCCAGCCTTCAGAATCCAAACCCTCCATCATTCCTGCCAACCTCCCAGTAAATCCACCAACTCACCAAGAATCACACTCAGTGCAGCCGCCATCAGTAGCTGTGTGGCATAAGCCATACTTTCCGCATCATCGCAGCTGCCTTCAGCTTCTTCCTGCACAACGTCCAGCCATTGGATACGTTTCAGTGTTAAATCCTGTGTCAGAATAAATGCTACGCGGTCATTCCATACCAAGCCAAGTTCGGTTACTTTCATGCCGTTTTTGGCGTGTTGTACCACATCTTCGGCGGTAAGGTCTTTGCGGCTGATTTTAACTTTGGGAGCAACATCGCCCACACCGACCAGGGTAACATCACTATCCAACACAAACCGCCCCTGAGCTTCGCCCTGCAACAGCCAATTGGTCATCAATGATGCCGGAGATTGACGGGGAACTGGTTGTTGAGCCGGCAGGCCGCCAAGGGCTTCGCGCAACTTGGTCAACAGGTTTTCGGCCTTGCGGCGATTTGCCGTATCAACGAATAACCACTCGCCAGCAAATAAACCATAAGTGCGGCTGCTTTTAATCAACGCTTTAGGCAGCAGGTCGTCGATAATTGCTTCGCGTAATTCATGCTTTTCTCTGCGGCCGACATTACGGCCTTCGGCAGTTTGGATCTTAACAACCTGTTCGTCCAATTTATGCTTGATGGCCGCACTGGGTAATACTTTTTCTTCTCGCTTCAGGGCGATAAGCATAGTCTTTTCTGCTTCAAATACCGCTCTGTCAGAAAATGCGGTCGGGTGGGTAAAGCCCTCGGTAAACCAGTCCAAGCCCTGTAGTTCGGTAAACCAACTATTTCCAAGAGATTCATCTAAATAGCGTTTTTCGGGCAATTCAAAAACACGAAATGGAGTAACTTGTTTAAACCACATATTTAATCCTTTTTCAAAAATGGCGGGTTGTTTCCCGCCGTGGGTCAATTTGCTTTACTCAGCCTTTTTGCGGTCTCAAACTCAACCGCATCCATCAATTTCTTGATGTTATAAGCCGTCATCTGCGCCATCGTCAGTTCGCCTTGCGGCTCCAAATCGCCGTCATAACTGATGGTCACGCCATTCAAGCCGTTTACTGGCATCTCGTCTTTTATCGTAATAACAATTTTCGCCATCACGACATCTCCCGCTTTGACATACCTTGTATAGCCCCAATCTTTCCAAGCATATCAATAACATCTTGCACAGCAATCCAAGTTAATTGAGCAGGAGTGCCGCCATCTCGGATAAGGAGATCTCCATGAGGTACATAGCTAACTTTACCATTAGGCAAATCTTCAATTTCAATCACAATTTTCGCCATCACGCCAACTCCTGCTCAGTAGGCTCAATCACAAAATCCTCAAGCCCCGACACAATCTTAATTCCCGGCACTTGGCCGTCTGAAAAACGCTCTTTTTGATTCAGGATGGCGTCTTTGTCGATTTCCTTTTTAGTGCGGACAAACTCAGCAAAGGCGGATTTCTCGGAGAGCCACGCCAAGACGGCGGCCACGCCCGTTACCTTGACGGATGGCGGACGGATACGCCATTTAATCAGGCCGGTAGTAAAGTCCACGGTTTTGGTTTTACCGTTTTCCGTCAGCTCGTCCTTATGTGCCTCGCAGTATGCGGCCACACGTTCGGTCAGGCTCATGATTTCGGCACACATCGGCGCGGCTTTGGCGGCATATTCTTCTTCGATGACCGCTTTTTTGTCTCCGGCTTCGGTTTCCAGGCGTTTGACTTCGCGCTGCAAGTCGCCGATTTGGCGGATAAATGCGGTAACTTCCGCTTTGTCTTGTGCCGCTTCGATAGCGGGTTGTTTGATTCGGGTTTTAGCCATTTGCTTTTTCCTCCAGTTTGTTGAGTAGTTGATATACTTCGCTTGCTTCAAATCCTTTAGTTTCAGCAAAACTGATAAAGGCATCCCAGTCTTGCTCTAAATATTCGTCCAATAGACGGTACTCGTGCGGTTCAATCATGATGTTTTCCTTTTAAACTATAAAATTCTTAAAACTTTTAAATCACCGACTTGGTGTATTCCAATACGATAAGCCAGTATTTTTTCGCGTTTTTCCTTCGGTCTGATATAGGCAACCTTAACCTCTGTTAAATCAATATCTCTAACTCCTCCTCGTAAATAATTGTGGGTTATTACCAAATCGCCGTGCTCTGCCTTCAACTTTTCTAATTGACTGATTAAGTCCGATATTCGGTTATTACTTGTAAAATATTCATTTTCCATTTCAATGACCTTTCTTGTTTAAAACATCTTTCACTTCCGCCATTTTCTGACGGCCTTTTTCTTTATCCGGCGCGGGTTTCGCCAGCATCGCCCTTGGTATCAACCGTGGCGGCAGGTTGCGGAGCAGTTCGGCGGGGTGCGGCCATGTTTCCGCCGCTTGCAATACCTTAAACCCCGTCTGAATCCGTATTGGGTCATACTCCGGCGAGACGATTTCTTTTTTCTCCATCAGTTTCCGATACCAAATTTCCGCAACTACCGGCATATCCTGCGCTGCCGGTCGGTTGGGTAGATTGAGCGCGGCAAGCAATGCAAAACCTGAAGCGATTTCTCGTTTCGCCCAATCTTCTCCTGCCCATTCGCCCAAGGCTGCCACCCCCTGCCGCAGTTTTGACGGTGCGCCGCCTTCGCCCCCTCTCCCCGTGGGAGAGGGTTGGGGAGAGGGCAACCCTGAACCCTGCCACTGGCTGACAATCTCCAGCAAATAACCATGCGACTTTAAGGGCAGTTTCAGACGGCCTTGGTCGCGTGCATTGACCGTCTCGTTTAAACCATGAATCCAAGCCTCGGTAGGGGCAGGAAAACAAACCCCGTCACGCGCCGCCTCCTGCGCCTTAATCATCGGCAGCAACTCATTCAGCAGTTTCGCGGTACGCGCCCAAGAGAGCTGGGATTTCGCAGGACGGAACAAACCGATATACCGTATCGCCGCCTTGCCCAATTCAGCATCCATCTCCAACACAGCCTTTAATACCGCCGAAGCCTCCGCATCATTGATTAAGGTGTCCAGGCTATGCACCGCACCGCAGTTCGGGCATTTGATGTTCATGACTCGCTCTCCCATAATGTTCGACGTTCAACCGTCTTAACGGTCTTGACGACTTTCCGTTCCCATCTTCCGCAGTGTCGGCATTTGCGTGTTTGTTTATTGGCATAGACCCATTTGTGATGCCATTCAGTTAATGCACACCCTCCGATACGTTCGTATTCGTCCCATTTGACTTCGGCAACCACCCCTGTTTCAGGGGTTTTAATAAAACAAAATGTCTCATCCATTAGTTCTGAGTCGTAACAAATCCTGCTGCCAATAAAGTCCCCAAGACCGTTTTCAATAAACCAGCCGATACACCAGCCGAATCCATCTTTAAACTTAACAATTCGCGGATAAGCTCCTAAAGCTTCACGCAACTTGGATTTTTTCTTCAAAAATCGGAAAATATAGCCAATGTATTTAGGGTCTTTTTTCGGGTTGAATTTTTCGATGTTCATTGTTTATCCTTCCAAACATCACCACCAGCCTGTATATTTCCATTGCCTTTTACGATCTGGACATTGCCTGCCAAGTGATTTTCAAGTTCGGCTTGCTTATCGATCCATGCTTTAAAATCTGACCAAGTTTCAAACTTAGTTTGCTTGTCACGCATCAACCTGCCCAACTTAATGCCCAGATAAGACAAAAACATCAAACCGCTGATAAATGTCCAAAACACTGAGGCTGACCAGTGGCTGATATACACACAAAACCCTAACATCGCCCCAGAGAAAACATCCTTAATGATGCTTTCCAAAACACTTTCACTCGCGTTGTACGCAACAAAGTTTTTACCTCTGATTTCAATCATTTAATCACCCCAAGAATCGCCAAAAACGCCACAAGGACAACAACCAACCCAAAAAACATACCGCAGGCATCCAAAACAACAGCTTTAGTCCGTTGTTTAAACCAGTTTTCAATCAGGCTCATCAGTGCCAAAACCACCAGTGCCAAACCAATCAGCCCGCAGACCAATAGATAAATCATCATTCCGGTAGTCATCACGCTTCCTCCCATAAAGTTATCGCTTGAGCCAAAGTTTCCGCTTCCGCCGTTTTCCACATCCCATCCGGCGACCGCGCAGCAATCACAAATCCCTCGCCGTCCTTCTTCATGATCATCAGCTCGCCACGGTCTTCGATCCATTCGGTAATTTCTTTTTGATTCATTTCTGCTCTCCAATTTGTTTTACGCCGTCTGTACCATTCATGGCATGATGTAACTGCACTTTCTTGCCCGATTCCATTCCTTGAGCTAATGCCTCATATTCCATTGTTGACCCTTGCAGAATTGATGATTTCGCATCTCTTGTTTTCGCTTCGACCATGTCCGAATGTTCTTTTTTTGCGTATCTGTCCATAACGGCTTTTTCTTCATCAGACATCTCAAATTTTTTGACTATCTCCCAAGCACTCATAATCCAACCATTGCAAAATTGGTCGGCAAGATAAGTTCTATACGCTTGCTTTCTTGCTCGGCAGGTTTTCAAAAATTTGCGGCGTTCGGCGGAAATCTGCCGATAAACTACATCAAAGGCATAGGCTGAGATTTCTGCTCGATTTCCAATGCCGTAAAACATCATCGTCTTCCCGCGTTTGTAAGATTGGCATCCGAATACATCGGAAATCATAGTTGCAACACTCCATTGCCAATTTGCCAATTTAAAAGCCATTTTTCGATCGGCTTTCTGTTCAGAGACTTCTGATAAGGCAATATCTACAGCATTGACTTCATACTTCCCCATTAAAGCCTGCGCTTGCTTTAACGCCTGTGCGGCTTCGTGTTCATTTGCCGACTTACTCAAAGCCAAGCATTTCTTGATTTTGTCTAAGATTTTCTCTTTGTCCATCTTAAATTCCTTTTAAATCAATACCTTATATTTTCAATAAGGCAAAAAAATATAGAGCAGCATCAACGGCTTGCCGTTTTAATTGTCGTCATACCCGTCATGGCATTTGCCTATCATGTGCAACACGACGATTCGGGCCAGCATCTCAAGCCAAATCCCCAGCAGCACCAACACCGCCAATCCGACAACAAACCAAATCATTTTTTCTCCTCCTTCTTCTCGCCAGTCCGTTTAAAACGCGCCTGATATTCCTCGATTTCACGCTCCCGGCTTTTTTGCGCCATTCGCGCCGTCGCACGCCTGCGGTGTTGTCCCCAAGCCTGCCAATCCGTATTACGTCGTCCGAAACTCATTTCACACATCCTTTCACAATCGCCTTATCGCCATATTTCGCGCGGATTTCCTTGACCGCCCGATCCAAAGCCTCTTGTTTCGCCGTAGGGCTCAATGGCTTATCGCTCATAAACAATCCCTTTCATTTTTTCCTCCGTACTCATCGACTCGTATTGCTCGCCCAAGGCTTGAGCCTCCAAGTCCGCCAGACGCTCGCGGCGCGACATTTCCAACTTCGCCACCGACACCACCGGCTTAGAGCAGTTGTGCAGCATCGTGCCCACCAAAACCGCCCAAAACAACAACCAAAAAGCCAAACCGAGACACTTGGTTTTTCGTTCATAAAACAAATTAGACATTTTCCTATTTCCTTATAAATTAATTACTTAATATTTTCTCAAGGCAAAAAAATTATTGCGTACCCAAGCCGCCTTAACCTGCGCCGCCCATTCCTTGGCTTCCTCTTTGCTCTCGAAGCGTTTCCGCAGTCGGCGGATTTGCAGCCATGCGAAGCCTTCTTTGCGCTTGCCGCGTACATCCGCCCGCCAAATCTTCCGCCGTTTATGGGTTTCATAATCGTGCCAAGTGTCCTCATAGACTCCGGCGTGTACCGCATATTCGTGTCTCATTTCAGACGGCCTTTCTTATCGGATAATCAGGGAGCTGTATTTCTTAACGATACCGGCCTGCATCTTGATACCGTTCTTGTTCGCCGTGCGTACCGCGCCGCGCATCAATTTGCTCATCCGGCGTGTATTGCCGTTACTATGCTTAACCAGTTCCAAGAGCGTCTCCTCGTCCGCATCAGGCAAAGCCGCTTTCGCAATCTCAAAGAGTTCGTCATCCGGCAAAGATTCGCCCAAATTCAACGCGACAGACACTCGGCTATAAAGTTGCACCAGCTCGCCATGCTTACCGCGCAGGTTGGCCACCAGTCGGGGCATACCGCTCAACACCAAACCGCAGCCCGTCTCATCGTGCAGACGGCGTACAATTTCAAGGGCGCGTAACGGCAGGTTTTCCGCTTCATCGACCACAATCAGACGGCCCGAATCGCGCAGGCGGTCAGATACAGACTCAAACAAATCATTCAAACTGCCCATCGCCGATACCTTCGCCGCCGTCGCCAACTTGCGCATCAGGACAAGTGCCGTGAAGCTCGGATTAGCCTCAATCAAGATGGCCGCAGGGTTTTTCTCGCAGTAGTTTTTGACCGCCTGCGTCTTGCCCAAACCCGCCTGACCGTAGATCACCACTGTTTCGCCGCCTTCGTGCGCATCGCGCATCACTTCCGCGATTCGGCGGGTCGTCTTAGTCGATACAAACCCCAACACCAGCTCTTCGCGTCGCGCTTTGCTGTCCTGCATCTCCAAAAACGCCTCGATTTTCGGCTCGATGGTTTCATAATTGCCGCCTTTTTCCGCATAAGTGCCATTCAGATACATACTGATGGATGCCGGCGAAGTACCGATACCGCGTGCCAGTTGGGTTTGGTTCATCCCTGATTTGGCTTTAAATTCAGCCAGTTTTTGTTGCAATGCTTGATTAATTTGTTTCATTTTTAATATCCTTGAGTTTTAAACAACCTTTAAAGGCCGTCTGAAATGAAAGAGTTTCCCGATTTAGAAAAACGCCTGATCATGCTGGAAGTCGCCGTTCAAGACTTGGAAGACAGGTCGCTTGCCGATTCCCTCGTACTTGCCTGGCTGCTCCAGCGGATTACCCGTCAAGAGCCGACTTCGATTGAGCAGGTTCGCCGCTTCCTTCAAGCGCAGGCAAAAACGTTTGAGTCTGATTCCGTTCAGCGGGAACACCTTGAATCTTTGCTTGAAGTCGTTGAATCCGCCCAAGAGCTCGCTTGAGTTTCAATTTTTCAACAAGCTCGGCCGAAAACGCCGCATTTTGCTGTTTGTCCATTATGTTTTCCTTTACATATCCGCCTCAAACAACACAAAATCGTCTGTGCCCGTTTTCGGCAATACCGCATACTCCGCCTCGATGACGTTTCCGCCCAAATGTCCCAGCTCGTCCCAAGCTGCCGCCTGTTCCAGAGCCGGATTGACTTCCGCATTTGCGAGCTTGATTGCATTTTCCGCCCGCTTGATTTTGCCTTTTCGGCGTTTTTCCGCCAGTTGGTCGATACGCGCCGTCGGGAAAGCCTCGCGGCTATTGCCATTGACTTGTGCCTTCGTGATGAACTTGCCGTCCATATCAAACACATTGACCACCGACGCATCGTCCAAATCGTAGCTGACCCGTACCTCGTCTTTGTGATACTCCGCCAGCTCGACTGAAAAATAAGAGTTGTTGAACAAATCCAGCCAACCGCGCTGTACCTTTCGTACCTCTTGCGGCATAAACATCGTCGCCAGCTCTTCCGCCGACAACATATCCGGCGCGATACCGTCCTGTTCCAGCCTCATTTCTCGATAAGCCTTCGGCGTATAATGCCCGCCGTCAGGATGTCGGGGCAGCTCGCCGTGCGGGCGGTTGTTGTATTCGTCGATACACTTGACCACATCCGCGATAAATTGCGACCAGCTCGGCAGTTTTTTCAAATATTTTTGCTGCTCCTGCGTCGGCACCTTGCCTTTTTCCAAAGCGTTAAACGCACTTTCCATCTTGCGGTACATCAGGTTCTTCGTGCTGCTGTCCATCCCCGTGCCCGCAAACGTCTCATACTGGCGCGCCATCTCAATCAGATTGTCTTTCCACCATCGCTCGATGATGCCTCGACCTTGCGGGTTGCCCGCGATACCCGTTTCATGGCGGATACCCAATCGGGACGTAATACCCGTGATTTCATGGTCTATCGTCTTGCCTGTCTGACCGCCGCCGTTATCCGAGTAGTAGATAATCGGCAAACCAAAGTGCTTGACCCCGATACGCAGAGCGTCCGATACCGCCACACAACTTTCCGCGAGAGAGACCGAAAATCCGACCACAAACCGCGTACATCCGTCGATAATCACCGTCACTTCAGGCTTAAACGGTCTGCCGTGTACAGGGTGCGCCACCTTCGCCTTAAAGCTGTGTCCGTCGCCGATCCAAACATCGTTCGGCTTTAAAGCCCCCCAATCACGTTTCACATAAGGCAGCAGCGATTTATAAGCCGCCCCCGTTTTCCTGCCGCGCTCCTGCATAATCAACGGGAGCTTGTCCCAAACGCGCCGCACCATACTCAAGTTAGGCACATCGTTAACCGGCATATTTTCCGCTTCCGCCCACTGCACAAACCGGCGGTAGCTGTGTGCCAGTTTCGGCGCTGAAGGGATGTTGTGAAACTGCATAAATATCGGCAACCAACCGTAGCTCTCAATCGGCTTAACCGCCTTCGTCGTCTTCGGAGCCAAAGCAACCAACCGCTCCGTCGCGTTTTCCGCCTTAAGGTAGGCAGATATCCAGCCGTCTAAAGTACGTTCGCCAACCTTTGCCGACCGGCTGCGGTCATTGGCCTTTTCCAAATTCCCTAGCGTGACCACGTCCAATTTACCTTCTGCCAGCAAGCCCAAAAACTGAGCCACCGCAGCCTTCGCAGAGCAACCGTATTGGTATTTAATCCCCAACACTGCCGCCACCACCGCACATCGCGCATCCGCCACCGACCGTTGTTTCTCGTTCAACAGCTTGGCCGCTTCAGCCAGTGCCTGAGCCGACATCGCCGTCCCCGGTCTGACTTGGGGCAGGGTTTTCGGCATACTCTCCGCCAGCTCGTCCGACTGCCGTTTCATGATGGCTGCTCGGATTTCGGCAGGGAGGGAAGCGATTAAGTATTTTTTCAGACGGCCTCCACGCGCTTTGCCAACTTCTTCGATGTACGGCCAGCCTTGTGTCTTGGCTCGCTTCTCAATCGCCTGTCTTGATACTTGTAGATTTGGCAACCGTAAATTTGCGAGTTCTGATGATGAAAGACTATCTGTTTGCATATAAAACTCCACTTATCCCGCTTTTAGTTCATTTGTAATCATTTGCATGATTTCTTTTAAACATCTGCGTATAATTAGTGCGAAGCACTTAATACTGGCTTGAAATTACGTTCTTCATAGCGTGTCGGCCAAATTACTTCAGGTGGGACGCCTATTGCATCTGCAATGATTTTTTCTCCTTTCAAATAAGGGAATTGCAATGCGCCTTTCAATGTATTTGGTGACAAGCCGGATGCAACACTAAGAGCTCTTACTGACCAACCACGTTTTTTGAGTGCTGCAACAATATCTGCGCGGTGCCAATCTGCGTTTTTTTGTACCATTTCACTTACTCCATACGTTAAACCGTTTTTCTAACCGTTTGTTCTTGGTTGATTGAATAATATATGCAACCAGATAATATGTAAAGCGGTTGCATAGAGAAAAATATAAGCTTTCGCTTAGATTTTCTGTATGTTTTTGTTTATTAAACGAATTAATTTTATGCAGATAAATACATTTAGTTGCATAGAAAGTTGCATAGATATTTTTATGTATGCAACCACATATAGAGATAACTTATGAATACTTTTAAAGAAAGATTGACCTACTTATGGCGCGATAACCCAAAGCCTGCGGTTATTGCAAGAGATATTGGAATGAGCCCGCCCGGATTTAACCGGATTTGGTATAACGACGGCCTTCCAAACACTGAAACCCTTATAAAGATTCAAGAATCTACCGGGTGTGATTTGAACTGGCTGCTGACCGGCAAAGGCTTACCGTATCTTGATAAAGCCAGACCAGAAAACGCCGGAGCATTCTCTGTAAGCAGAAATTCTGATGGAATTACCGACACTATGGGCAACCCTGTCGACTTGTCAGAGTTTGTATTCGTGCCGCGCTACAACGTAGCCGCAGCAGCAGGGTATGGCGCACCGGTCTTCGGTGAAGAACCTTTGTTCTGCTTGGCTTTCCGGAAATATTGGATTGACAACTATGTGACCAAACAGCCGGAAAAGCTGTCTGTAATTACCGTTAAAGGCGATTCAATGGAGGGCGTGCTCAATCATGGGGATTCCATTCTCATCAATCACGCCGAAACCGACCCGCGTGACGGCCTATATGTCTTGCGTATAGGCAATGACCTCTTTGTCAAACGTGTGCAACGCATACCGGGCAAACTGCTTGTAACGTCCGAAAATCCACGTTACGCACCGTTTGAAATAGATTTGAGCAATGCCCAAGACGACATCGCCATCATAGGCCGTGTTGAGTGGTATGGCCGGAGTATTGATTAAATCCATTTTAAAAACCTCTTAAAACAGTTTTAAAAATTCCCTAATCTCGTCAGCTTTAAACAGAAAACCGCGCATTCCGGCGCGGTTTTGTGAAAAAGCTGGCGTAATTTTTCCGGATACAAAAAAACGCTGAAATCCACGTCTTTCCGAGATTTCAGCGTTTTTTTACTCTATTTGTTCCTTGTGCAAAAACTAACAGTCCCCCACAGAACTTTGATGTTCAGACGGCCTTTTCATCTTTTCAATATAACAAAATCGTCTTTATACCTAACAAAGCATTCTTTCCAGTTTTCAGACGGCCTTGTTAAAGTAAGCGTGTATTAAATTCTGACGGTTGCCATTATGTTGTTACTCAAAACGCCCTCTGTATTGCCGGGTTTCAAGCTCAGCCTGGGTTTGACGGTTTTGTGCCTGTCGCTTTTGGTGGTTTTGCCGTTTGCGATGATGGCGGCCAAAGCGGCGGAAATCGGCTGGAGCGGATTTTGGAACACGATTACCGAACCCAATGTCTTGGCGGCCGTCTGGCTGAGTTTGCGGATGTCGTTTTATGCGATGTTGACCAATATCGTGTTCGGCACGTTGGTCGCCTGGGTATTGGTGCGCTATGAATTTCCGGGCAAAGGATTGGTAAACGCTTTGGTCGATTTGCCGTTTGCGCTGCCGACGGCGGTAACAGGCATTGCGTTGGCAACCCTGTATGCACCCAATGGCTGGATAGGCCGTTTTTTCGAGCCTTTGGGCATCAAAATCGCCTTTACGCCCATCGGCATCTGGATTGCGCTGATTGTCGTCAGCCTGCCCTTTATCGTCCGCGCCGTGCAGCCGGTATTGGAAGAATTGTCGGGCGAGTATGAAGAAGCGGCGGCAACTTTGGGCGCAAGCCGTTGGACTACGTTCCGCCACGTCCTCTTGCCAGAAATCACACCAGCCCTGTTGACTGGTGCAGGCATGATGTTTGCCCGCTCTACCGGCGAATACGGCTCAGTTATTTTTATCGCAGGCAATATTCCGATGGTGTCTGAAATCCTGCCCTTGATTATTACCGGAAAACTGGAGCAATACGATGCTCAGGGTGCGTCAGCCGTTGCTCTGTTTATGCTGATGATTTCGTTTGTCATCCTGCTGATTTTAAACATCATGCAATGGACTTTAAGCCGCCGTGCCGGAGCGAGGGTTTAACAAACAACAGGCCGTCTGAAACATCAAGCAAAAATTTTTCAGACGGCCTAAACGGATACAAGAATAAATAGAGACTTCACTAACATGAAAACCCATTCCACCAATCCAAACCTGAGCGAACCGCGCTGGCTGCGCGTATTGCTGACTGCTACCGCCTTGGGCTTTCTGCTGCTGATGCTGGTCGTGCCTTTGGTTGCCGTATTCTATGAAGCCTTAAAAGGCGGTTGGGATTTGTACCTGCAATCTCTGACCGATCCAGAGGCATGGTCTGCCATCAAATTGACGCTGATTACTGCGCTGATTGTCGTTCCCGTCAATGCCGTATTGGGCGTAGCGATGGCGTGGCTGCTGACCCGTTTCGACTTCCGCGGCAAGCAGTTGCTGACCACCCTGCTCGATTTGCCGTTTTCCGTATCACCCGTGGTGGCCGGTTTGATGTTCGTCTTATTGTTCGGCGCGCACACGGCATTGGGCGGCTGGCTCGAAGCGCAAGGCATACAGATTATCTTCGCCATCCCCGGCATTATTTTGGCGACCCTGTTCGTTACCTTCCCCTTTGTCGCACGCGAAATCATTCCTTTAATGCAGGCGCAGGGCGACAGCGAAGAACAAGCCGCACTGATACTCGGCGCAAGCGGCTGGCAGATGTTTTGGTGCGTTACCCTACCCAACATCAAATGGGCGCTGCTCTACGGCATCATCCTCACCAACGCCCGCGCGATGGGCGAGTTCGGCGCGGTCAGCGTAGTATCGGGACACATACGCGGAGAAACCAACACCATCCCGCTTTTGGTCGAAATCTTCTACAACGAATACAACTTCACCGGCGCATTCGCCCTCTCCGGCGTATTGGCACTTTTAGCCTTGGCCACCTTGCTGGTGCAAAATATCATCACAAAATTACAAGACAAAAAACTCGCCGCCGCCGAAAGGAACGTAGCATGAGCATTACTATTCAAAACCTAAACAAACACTTCGGAGCGTTCCACGCGCTGAAAAACATCAACCTCAACGTCCCCACCGGCAAACTCGTTTCCCTGCTCGGCCCTTCCGGCTGCGGCAAAACCACGCTCCTGCGCATCATCGCCGGACTGGAAAACGCCGATGGCGGCCAAATTCTCTTTGACGGCCAAGACGTAACCGCCAAGCATGTGCGCGAGCGCAAAGTCGGCTTCGTATTCCAACACTACGCCCTCTTCCGCCACATGAACGTGTTTGACAACGTTGCTTTCGGTTTGACCGTATTGCCCAAGTCTGAACGCCCGTCCAAAGAACAAATCCAAGCCAAAGTCGAAGAATTGCTCAAACTCGTGCAGCTCTCCCACCTCGCCAAATCCTATCCGCACCAGCTGTCCGGCGGCCAACGCCAACGCATCGCCCTCGCCCGCGCCCTCGCCGTCGAACCGAAACTCCTGCTCCTGGACGAACCCTTCGGCGCGCTGGATGCCAAAGTACGCAAAGAATTGCGTACCTGGCTGCGCGACATTCATCACAACCTAGGCGTAACCAGCATTCTGGTGACGCACGACCAAGAAGAAGCCCTCGAAGTTTCCGACGAAATCGTCGTCATGAACCACGGCAAAATCGAACAAACCGGCAGCGCTGAAACCATTTACCGCAAACCCGAAAACGCCTTCGTTACCGAATTTCTCGGCGAAACCGACGCATTTGAAGGCAGAATCGAAAAAGGCATTTGGCATTACAACGGCTTTGCGTGGAAATTGGACGCGCAATACAAATGGCAGGAGCAAACTGCCATCGGCTACATTCGTCCGCACGAATGGCAGCTGGCCGCCGAAAACGAAACACCGATGATCCGCGCCGAAATCGAAAAAATCCACGCCGTCGGCGCACTGACGCATATTTTGGTGAAACACGACAAACAAGACGTGCATATCACGCTGGCAGGCAGCGATGCCGCGCGTTACCAAATCGCCGAAGGCAAAGAATTGAGGCTGATTCCGAAACAGGTTTATGTCTTCTCTCAAAACGAGCTGATTGAATATTCGATTTGAGACTAAAGCATAAGGCCGTCTGAAAATCTGCTTTCAGACGGCCTTTTATCTTATTAAAGCTGCCAATCAATCGGCTCTAAACCATGCGCCTGCAAATAAGCGTTTGCCTGCGAAAAATGTTTGCAGCCGAAAAAGCCGCGATACGCCGACAAGGGCGAAGGATGCGGCGCGGTCAGCACCAAATGACGGTTGCGGTCGATAAACGCGCCTTTCTTCTGCGCATGGCTGCCCCACAGCATAAAGACCAAACGCTCGCGTTCCTTATCCAATTGTCGGATGACTTCATCGGTAAACGCCTCCCAGCCAAAAGTCGCATGAGAATGCGCCGCACCGGCACGGACAGTCAACACCGTGTTCAACAGCAACACGCCCTGTTCCGCCCAATGCTGCAAATAGCCGTGTTGCGGAATCTGAAAACCCTCAATATCCGTCGCCAACTCTTTATAAATATTGACCAGTGACGGCGGCACCGCAATTTCAGGTTGCACGGAAAACGCCAAACCATGCGCCTGACCTGCGCCGTGATACGGGTCTTGCCCCAAAATCACTACCTTTACTTGTCCGAATTCAGTCGTCCGAAAGGCATTGAATACGTCGCGTTCAGGCGGATAAACGGTTATCCCCGCCTGCCTTTCATGGCGTACCTTCTCCAAAATCGTTTGAAAATACACCTTTTCTTTTTCCGCACCAATTGCCTCGTGCCAAGTCTGCATTATTTGCCGCTCCGTATTTGAATAGACTTAATTATAACTGAAATAATTTTCAGCCTTAGCCTTTTCATTTTAAGCCCTTGCCATTATGATAAGGATTATCAAAAGACTATTAAAAGGATATGCCGCATGACGATATGGTTTGTTGCCGCCGCCGTTGTTCTGATTGTCGAATTGTTTATCGGAACGGTTTATCTTTTGGTGGTCAGCGTAGCGCTGGCCACCGCCGGAATCATATACGGATTAAGCGGACACTTTTCTGCCGCCGTTTTGACTGCCGCCATCATCAGCGCACTCGGTATCTGGCTGGTACACGGCCGTCTGAAAAACCGCTTGGCTCCCCAAGCGCTCAACGATGATTTGGATATTGGGCAAAACGTCCGTATCCTACGCCACCTGCATGATAATATTTACGAAGTCGCCTACCGCGGTACATACTGGCAGGCGCAAGCCGAACGGCCTCAAGATACTTTTCAGACGGCCTCAAGCGCAGTCATTACTGCCAGAAACGGTAATCTACTGATTATCCGCACACTCTCCCAACCATCATCATAAGGAAACATTATGGAATTTCTGCTCAGCCTCCCCGTCCTCATCCTCATCGTCGTTGTTGTTTTTGGTTTCAAATCCTTTATCGTTGTACCGCAACAGGAAGTTTATGTAGTCGAACGATTAGGCCGTTTTCACAAAGCGCTGACTGCAGGCCTGAACATCCTTATCCCATTTATCGACCGTGTCGCCTATCGTCACTCGCTGAAAGAAGTTCCTTTGGATGTTCCCAGCCAAGTCTGTATTACCCGCGACAACACTCAGCTGACTGTGGACGGCATCATCTACTTCCAAGTTACCGATCCTAAACTCGCTTCATATGGTTCCAGCAACTACATCATGGCGATTACCCAGCTTGCGCAAACAACTTTGCGCTCTGTCATCGGCCGCATGGAATTGGATAAAACCTTTGAAGAACGAGACGAAATCAACAGCATTGTTGTTGCTGCTTTGGACGAAGCGGCAGGCGCATGGGGCGTGAAAGTCTTACGTTACGAAATCAAAGACTTGGTTCCGCCGCAAGAAATTCTGCGCTCCATGCAGGCACAAATTACCGCCGAACGTGAAAAACGCGCACGCATTGCCGAATCCGAAGGCCGTAAAATCGAGCAGATCAACCTTGCCAGCGGTCAGCGCGAAGCAGAAATCCAACAATCCGAAGGTGAAGCGCAAGCCGCCATCAACGCATCAAACGGTGAAAAAATCGCCCGCATCAACCGCGCACAAGGTGAAGCCGAAGCCCTGCGCCTGGTGGCCGAAGCCAACGCCGACGCCATCCGCAAAATCGCCGAGGCTGTCCGCTCCGAGGGCGGTGCTGAAGCCGTTAACCTGAAAGTTGCCGAGCAATACGTTGCCGCCTTCAGCAATTTGGCTAAAGAAAGCAACACGCTGATTATGCCTGCCAACGTTGCCGACATCGGCAGCTTGGTCTCCGCCGGTTTGAAAATCATCGACGGCAACAAGCCTAAAGCGTCATAATAGCGTTCTGACTCAGGCCGTCTGAAAACCCAATACGGCTTTTCAGACGGCCTTTTTATATCGTTCGATTTTTATATGAATACACAAACCATCAAAACCTATCTTGTCGGCGGCGCAGTCCGCGACCATCTGTTAGGCCTGCCCGTCAAAGACCGCGATTGGGTAGTCGTCGGTGCAGATGCGCAAGCCATGTTGGCTCAAGGCTATCAACCTGTGGGCAAGGATTTTCCCGTCTTTCTCCATCCTGAGAGCCACGAAGAATACGCCCTCGCCCGTACCGAACGCAAAACCGCCAAAGGCTATGCCGGATTCAGCTTTCATGCCGATAAAGACGTTACGCTGGAACAAGACCTGATGCGCCGCGACCTGACCATCAATGCCATGGCTCAGGATTCAGACGGCACAATCATCGATCCTTTTGGCGGACAACAAGATTTGGCGGCCGGCATCCTGCGCCACGTTTCGCCTGCCTTTGCCGAAGACCCCGTGCGGATTTTGCGTATCGCCCGTTTTGCCGCGCGTTATGGTTTTCAAATTGCCGCTGAAACCCTGTCGCTGATGCGGCAAATGGTAGAAAACGGCGAAGCGGATGCCTTGGTTGCCGAACGCGTCTGGCAAGAATTGGCCAAAGGCTTGATGGAAAAAAATCCGCGCCGAATGATTGAAGTTTTGCGCGAATGCGGCGCACTCAAAGTCTTACTGCCCGAGCTTGATGCCCTGTTCGGCGTACCGCAACGCGCCGACTATCATCCCGAAATCGACAGCGGTATTCATACGCTGATGGTTGTACAACGAGCCGCCGAGATGAACCTATCCCTCGCCGAACGTTATGCCGCCTTATTGCACGACTTGGGCAAGGCAAAAACACCGGCCGATATACTGCCAAAACACTACGGACACGACCTTAACGGCGTCGAACCCGTCCGCGAAGTCAATCAACGCCTGCGCGCATCCAAACACTGCGCCGAACTTGCCGAACTCGTCTGCCGTTGGCACATCATGCTCCATCAAGTCGGGCAGTTTAAAAGCAAAACCATTTTGAATGTTTTGAAAAAAACCGATGCATTCCGCCGCCCCGAACGTTTTCAGACGGCCTTAAACGTCTGCGTGGCCGACAAACAAGGCCGTCTGAATCTTGAAGATACCCCCTATCCGCAACGCGAACACTGGCTGGCCTTACTTGAGGCCGCCAACCAAGTAGATGCAGGCAAAATTGCCGCCGAGTGCCGCGCACAAGGAAAAGCCCATTTAATTGCCGAACAAATTGATCATGCCCGCT
This sequence comes from Neisseria sp. P0007.S010, assembly GCF_051962875.1. Taxonomy (NCBI): domain Bacteria; kingdom Pseudomonadati; phylum Pseudomonadota; class Betaproteobacteria; order Neisseriales; family Neisseriaceae; genus Neisseria; species Neisseria sp. P0007.S010. The sequence continues at coordinate 96,872 of NZ_JBQCUX010000005.1, forward strand.
TGGCGCAAATTACACCGCTGCAAAGAGCGTATCAGGCTGAAAAAATAGGAGGCTATTGATGGTATAGACAAGCTTTGAAACAGCCGACACAATATCCGCTATAATCCGCACCTTGACCATCTTATTTCAACAATAAAAATCATGACTATCCAGACCGATTTACTTCACGAAAAAATCAGCAATGAAGATTATCAACGCCTCATTGTCAAACACAGCGAATCTTTCAGCGACGGCGAAATCCGCCTATTGAATGAGATTTTGGAAAAATTTGAATTTGATGTCGTACAGGAACAAGCATTGGCGCAAGCTGTGATGCAGCAGGTGCGCTTCGATCCAAACGACTACCATATCGACAGCGACGATGAAGACACAACCGGTATCTGTCCGCACTGCATCAATCCGCCCATGCCACCCCTGCGCGATTATTTGGTTTGGCGCGAAACACGCGGCTGAAAATTTTCCTAATCGATTTTGATAAGTTATTAACCATTCGTTATCGAACAAGGCCGTCTGAACAGGTGTCATCGTTACATTTGTTCAGACGGCCTTTTGTAAATAAATGTTCATGACTAGGATAAATCAGTATAATCTGCGCCGTTTGAATTTTATTCGGAGCTTTTATGAACCAGCTTAAAACGGCGGTAGCCGGTGCGCAGATTTTGTTTGTCGCATTCGGTGCCATGGTGCTTGTGCCGCTTCTGACGGGACTGAACCCGGCTTTGGCATTATTGGGCGCAGGCTTGGGCACTTTGTTGTTCCAATTGGTTACCAAACGTAAAGTGCCGATTTTCCTCGGCTCTTCTTTTGCCTTTATTGCACCGATTATCTACTCCATCGGCGAATGGGGCCTGCCTTCTACCATGTTCGGCCTGTTTGCGGCAGGTTTCATGTACTTTGTCTTTGCCGCGCTGATTAGATGGCGCGGTCTGGATGCGGTACACAAGCTGTTGCCGCCCGTGGTTATCGGCCCGGTGATTATGGTAATCGGTTTATCCGTGGCCGCTGCAGCCAGCAGCATGGCTATGGGTCAGGCAGATGGAAAACAGGTCATCGACTATATCGACTCGCTGATTCTCTCCGGCTTTACCTTTGCGGTAACCGTCATTGTTTCTGTCTTCGGCAGCAAAATGATGAAGCTGATTCCGATTCTGATCGGGGTGGCTTCCGGCTATGTGTTGGCTTTGATCATGGGCTTGGTCGATACCAGCGCCATCATCAACGCTCCTTGGTTTGCCGTCCCTCATTTTGAAACGCCTCAAGTCAACTGGCAGGCTGCCTTGTTTATGTTGCCCGTTGCCATCGCCCCGGCCATCGAACACATCGGCGGCATTATGGCCATCGGTAATGTAACCGGAAAAAACTACACCAAAGACCCTGGCTTGGACAAAACCCTCGCCGGCGACGGCTTGGGCGTGTGCGTGGCCGGTTTGATTGGCGGCCCTCCTGTGACCACTTACGGCGAGGTAACCGGCGCGGTGATGATTACCAAAAACAGCAACCCCGTCATCATGACTTGGGCGGCAATTTTTGCGATTTTCATGGCGTTTTTCGGTAAGTTCAACGCGTTTTTGGCTTCGATTCCCATGCCGGTTATGGGCGGCATTATGTTGCTGCTGTTCGGTACAATCGCCTCTTTGGGCATCAAAACATTGATTGATTCGAAAGTCGATTTGATGCAGCCGAAAAATCTGGTTATCGTCAGCTCCGTATTGACAACCGGTATCGGCGGCATGATTATCAAAGTAGGTACTTTGAGCTTCGCCGGTGTAGGTTTGTGCGCCGTATTGGCGATTATTCTGAACTGCGTTTTGCCCAATACAAAATCAGAAGAAGCATAAATAGCTGGTTCATAAACTCAAAGGCCGTCTGAAATTTCATTTTCAGACGGTCTTTTTATTACGCTTTATACAATGAAAAATGCCGGAGACTTAACCATCTCCGGCATTTTTGAATAAGGTGGCGAGCCGACCCCCCGGCACTGGCTCATCAGAGTGGGCTGCTGGCTTCCGCCCCTGACCCGGTGTTCCGAATTACCATGCGGGGAGACCCGCCATAGAAGAAAGGCATTATAGCGGTTTTACAGAAAAACTCAAGCGATAAAATCTGTCAGGCCGTCTGAAAACCATTTGCACGACAAGATTGTAAACAATATTACCTAGTTGCAAATCATTCCCATTGAAATGTTTATTGTCTTTTCCGTTGAAAAATATCGGAAATTACACTACATTAACACTTTACGCCATCAAGAAGAAATTGCATTTTTCAGACGGCCTTTAATATAAAAACATTACATCCATCAACGGAACACGACCATGACCACGACTACTGCCCCTCAGCGTATTCGAGAAATTCCCTATAACTATACTTCTTATACCGACCGCGAAATCGTCATCCGACTGTTGGGTAACGAAGCGTGGCAAATCCTGCAAGACCTACGCGGTCAACGCAAAACAGGACGTTCGGCACGAATGCTGTTTGAAGTATTGGGCGATATTTGGGTGGTCGTGCGCAATCCGTATCTGGTCGATGACTTGCTGGAGCACCCAAAACGCCGCGCCGCGTTGGTACGCGAAATGCGCCACCGCTTAAATGAAATCCGCAAACGCCGCGACGATAATCGGCAAGTGGATGTCTTGGTTGCCGCAGCAGAAAAAGCAGTCGAGCGTTTTGATAGCAGTTTTGATGAAACCAGCCAAAAACGCCATCAGATTTTGGAACGCTTAAGCAAAATCACCAAACCGCACAACATCATGTTTGACGGCTTGGCTCGCGTAACGCACGTTACCGATGCAACCGACTGGCGCGTGGAGTATCCGTTTGTTGTCGTTAATCCTGATACCGAGGCAGAGATCGCGCCTTTGGTGCGCGCTTTAATTGAGTTGGACTTGGTCATTATCCCACGCGGCGGCGGCACGGGTTATACCGGCGGCGCCGTGCCTTTGGATGCGATGAGCGCAGTCATCAATACGGAAAAGCTGGACAAGCATCGCGGCGTCGAATTTGTCGAACTGGCGGGCTTGGACGGCAAACATCCGATTATCCATTGCGGCGCGGGCGTGGTAACGCGGCGGGTGGAAGAAACCGCACATCAGGCGGGTTTGGTGTTCGCCGTCGATCCGACTTCCGCCGACGCGTCCTGCGTGGGCGGTAATGTGGCGATGAACGCAGGCGGTAAAAAAGCCGTGCTGTGGGGGACAGCGTTGGACAACCTCGCCTACTGGCAGATGGTCAACCCGCAGGGCGAATGGCTGCGCATCGAGCGCGTGCGCCACAATTTCGGCAAAATCCACGATGAAGAAACCGCCGTGTTCGACGTTCACACGCTGGATTCAGACGGCATCAATGTCGTTAAAACCGAACGCTTGGAAATCCCCGGCCACAAATTCCGCAAAGTCGGTTTGGGCAAAGACGTTACCGACAAATTCTTGAGCGGCCTGCCCGGCGTGCAGAAAGAAGGCACGGATGGCATCATCACCAGCGTCGCCTTCGTGTTACATAAAATGCCGAAATACACGCGCACCGTGTGTATGGAGTTTTTCGGCACGGTCGCTACTGCTACACCTTCTATCGTCGAAATCCGCGATTTCCTGCTCGCCCACGACAGCGTGCGGCTGGCGGGTTTGGAGCATCTGGACTGGCGTTATGTCCGCGCCGTCGGTTACGCCACCAAAGCGGCGGGTAAAGGACGGCCGAAAATGGTCTTGCTGGCGGACGTGGTTTCAGACGACGAAGCCGCCGTAGAGGCAGCCGCCGAACACATCTGCGAACTTGCCCGCGCCCGCGACGGCGAAGGCTTTATCGCCGTGTCGCCCGAAGCGCGCAAAACCTTCTGGCTCGACCGCAGCCGAACCGCCGCCATCGCCAAGCACACCAACGCCTTTAAAATCAACGAAGACGTGGTGATCCCGCTGGAGCGGCTGGGCGAGTATTCAGACGGCATCGAACGCATCAACATTGAGCTTTCCATCCAAAACAAACTCAAACTCTGCGCCGCATTGGAGCAATATCTTTCCGGCAAACTCCCCATCGACAAAATGGGCACGGACCTGCCGACCGCCGAACTTTTAGGCGAACGCGGCAAACACGCCCTTGCCCATGTTTCCGCCGTTAAAGAATGTTGGGACTGGTTGCTTGCCCATCTCGATACGCCGCTTGCCGACTACAAAGCCCGCTACGGCGCAGCCGTCCATGCCGCGCCCGAAGCCAAAGACGACGAGAGCTGTTTCACCGCATTCCGCGATTTCCGCCTGCGCGTGTCCGTCAAAGACGACGTAATGAAACCGCTCGCCGAAATCTTCAGCGGAAAAACCGACACCAAAATCATCGAAGGCTTGGGCAAAATCCACGCCAAAACCGTGCGCGGCAGAGTCTTCGTCGCCCTGCACATGCACGCGGGCGACGGCAACGTCCACACCAACATCCCCGTCAATTCAGACGACGCCCAAATGCTTCAAACCGCCTACCGCTCGGTCGAACGCATCATGAAGCTCGCCCGCTCGCTCGGCGGCGTGATTTCGGGCGAACACGGCATCGGCATCACCAAGCTCGAATTCCTAACCGATGAAGATTTGCAACCGTTTTGGGACTACAAAAACCAAGTCGACCCCAAACACACCTTCAACCGTCACAAACTGATGAAAGGCTCGGACTTACGCAACGCCTACACGCCGTCTTTCGAGCTTTTGGGTGCGGAATCGCTGATTATGGAAAAATCAGACCTCGGCACCATCGCCGATTCCGTCAAAGACTGCCTGCGCTGCGGCAAATGCAAACCTGTTTGCTCTACTCATGTTCCGCGTGCCAACCTACTGTATAGCCCCCGCAACAAAATCCTCGGTGTGGGCTTACTGACCGAAGCCTTCTTATACGAAGAACAAACCCGTCGCGGTGTTTCCGTCAAACATTTTGAAGAACTGATGGACATCGGCGACCACTGCACCGTGTGCCACCGTTGCGTTAAACCTTGCCCTGTCAATATCGACTTCGGCGATGTTACCGTAGCCGTCCGCAACTATCTTGCCGATTCCGGCCACAAACGATTTGCGCCTGCGGCTTCAATGGGCATGGCATTTTTGAACGCCACAGGCCCGAAAACCATCAAAGCCCTTCGCGCCGCAATGATACAGACCGGCTTCCCTGCACAAAACTTTGCCTACAAAATCGGCAAGCTTCTTCCGATTGGCACTAAAAAGCAAAAAGCCGAACCGAAAGCCACCGTCGGCACCGCTCCGGTCAAAGAACAAATCATCCATTTCATCAACCGTCCTTTGCCCAAAAGCGTGCCCGCCAAAACACCGCGCTCCATGCTCGGCATAGAAGACGACAAAAGCATCCCCATCATCCGCAATCCGGCTGCGCCGGAAGATGCCGAAGCCGTGTTCTACTTCCCAGGTTGTGGCTCTGAGCGCCTGTTTAGCCAAATCGGACTTGCCGTTCAAGCCATGCTCTGGCATGTCGGTGTACAAACCGTCCTGCCACCCGGCTATATGTGTTGCGGCTATCCGCAAGACGCAGGCGGCAATAAGGCTAAAGCCGAAGAAATGAGCACTAACAACCGCGTGGCTTTCCACCGTATGGCAAACACCCTTAACTACCTCGACATTAAGACCGTCGTCGTCAGTTGCGGTACCTGCTACGACCAACTGGAAAAATACCGTTTTGAGGAAATCTTCCCAGGCTGCCGTATCATCGACATCCACGAATATCTGCTTGAAAAAGGCGTGCAACTAAACGGCGTACAAGGTCAGCAATACCTCTACCACGACCCTTGCCATACCCCGATCAAAACCATGAATGCCACCCAAATGGCCAGCAGCCTGATGGGACAGAAAGTCGTCTTAAGCGACCGCTGCTGCGGCGAGTCCGGTATGTTTGCCGTCAAACGACCCGACATCGCCACCCAAGTCAAATTCCGCAAACAAGAGGAAATTGAGAAAAATCTCAAGGAGCTGCCGCAAGGCGAACCTGTCAAAATGCTTACCTCCTGCCCAGCCTGCCTGCAAGGCTTGAGCCGCTACGCTGACGACAACAATATGCCTGCAGACTACATCGTCATCGAAATGGCAAAACACATCCTCGGTGAAAACTGGCTGGATGAGTTTGTGAAAAAAGCCAATAACGGAGGTGTAGAAAAAGTATTGCTCTAAGGACTTAGACAAAAACTTTTGGCTGTAATAAAGGCCGTCTGAAAATCTTTCAGACGGCCTTTTTATTCAAAAGAATCAAAATACAATAATAAAATCAAATGCCTTTACAAATAGCGATGCTACACCAACAGCATTCAATAAAAAATAAAACCTGAGGCTTTTATCCCCCAGGTTTTATTTTCAAGTCTTATGCTTTTTCTTGCTGACGTTTTCTTTCTGCCATCATCTCATGCAATGTTTGCTTGGCAGGTTTCATCGGAACACGGTTATCCGTCCAACCCAGCTGCTTGCTAGGCGTCAATGCACGGAATTTGGTAGCAGCCCAGCCGAATGCTCGATAAGCTTTACTGCCGCTGAAAATACCGTCAAACGTACGCCACGCCATTTGCTCGCCGAAGGTATGCGATGCGCCTTGACCACGGATAGGATGAGGAACGGTTTCTGTTGGCGAACGTTGCGCTTCAACACGCAGACGTTGCATTTGTTCGGTAATCGGAATGCGTACCGGACAAACTTCAACACAGGCGCCACACATGGTACACGCAGTCGGCAGATCGCGTGTCGCATCCAAGCCTAACAAATGTGGAGAGATAATCTCGCCAATCGGACCGGGATAAGTCGTACCGTAAGCCGCGCCACCGATACGGGTATAAACCGGACAGTGGTTCATACACGCACCGCAACGGATACATTGCAAAGTACGGCGCATTTGATCTTCTGCATAAGCTTGGCTACGGCCGTTATCAAGCAGTACCAAGTGCATTTCTTGAGGGCCGTCCAGCTCTTCGCTACGGCGAGGGCCGGTAATCATATTGAAATAAGTGGTAATGTTCTGACCGATGGCGGAGCGTGGCAACAGGCTGTACAAAGGCGGAACATCCGACAGCTTCGCAACCACTTTTTCAATACCGGTAATGGCAATATGCACAGGCGGTACAGTGGTACTCAAGCGGCCGTTGCCTTCGTTTTCGACCAGACACAAAGTACCTGTTTCCGCTACGGCAAAGTTCACACCGCTCAAACCGACATCGGCAGTGCTGTAAATATCGCGCAATGCTTTACGCGCAAATCCGGTCAGTTGGTCTACATCGTCTGTTAATGGAGTGCCAAGGTTTTGATGAAAAAGCTCGCTAACCTGCTCTTTGGTCTTGTGAATGGCAGGCATCACGATATGGGTTGGTTTCTCGCCGGCCATTTGAACGATAAACTCGCCCAAGTCGCTCTCAACTGCTTTGATGCCTTGGTCTTGCAGATAATGGTTCAGCTCAATCTCTTCGCTGACCATAGATTTGCCTTTCACCATCAGCTTACCGTTTTTATCGGTAATGATGTTGTGAATGATTTGGCAGGCTTCGGCAGGTGTTTCCGCCCAGTGGACTTTAACGCCTAACTTGGTCAGGTTTTCTTCCAGCTGTTCCAGCAATGAAGGCAATTTGGACAACGAACGTTGACGGACATGCTCACACAAGTCACGAAGGCTTTGCAGCTCTTCTTCATCTGTCAAAACGGCTTTGCGCTTGGTCATCAGCATATCCATCGCTGTGCGCAAGCTTTTACGCAGAGGCTTGTCTTGCAAAGAAATTGCGGCGTTTTGCTTGAATGTTTCCGGCTTCATATAGAATTTAATGGTTTGGGAGCTCATGCTTTTTCCTCCAAATCGGCAGGGGAAATGTGATCAGGCAGAACGGCCAAAACCACTAAATCGCGCGGGCCATGTGCACCATAGGCCAAAGTCAATTGAATATCGGCAGTCTTAGACGGGCCGGAAATCAAAATAACGTTGGTAGGCATGCCTTTTTCTACCAGTTTTTCGCCTTCAACAGCATTATGGAATTCGTTGTACATTTTGCTGGTGTCAAACAAGCAGAAATGCACAGGCGGAACCAAACTCAGGCTGCGTGGCTCAAGAGAGCTGGACTCCAGCATAATCGTACCGGTACGGGCAATACCGCATTTAGAGCCGCTAAAACCAGCTTCAATATCGGTAAAGAATTCGTTTTTCCAGTCGTCGATTTTTCGCTCAAAACCACGCGCTTCAATATTGGTATCGGCCAAAGCTGCACGGGCCAGCTGACCATGTTCTGTTTCCAATGGGAGCAGAATGTTTTTTAAGCCTTTGCCTTCGGCTGCTTGACGGAATACTTGAGGCCAGTTGGATTTGGTAACCCAATAAATTTCAGTTTTAACGGCACGCATGGCAGCCGCCCAATGTTTCAAACGCTCGACATCGTTTGCCCAAGAAACACCCATTTCACGGTAATAATCGAAAACCGGCGGCTCTTCCATCGGCAAGGCATCGGCTTTTTTCAATTTCGCTAAAATATTTTCGCGCGCGCTCATGCTTTACCTCCGGTACGTTCCAACAGGAAAGATGCAATATGTTTCGGACGTGGCATATTGGGTTCGTCTTTGGCAATTTTACCGCCGATATTCATCATGCAGCCGCAGTCCGCGCTGATGATTTCAGTTGCGCCTGTTTCTTTCAGGGCTGCAACTTTGTCGGTTACCATCGCGCCGGAAATATCGGCCTGTTTCACAGAGAATGTACCGCCAAAACCGCAGCATTCACTTTCATGGTCGTGAACGATACGTTCAACATTTTCCATGCCGTCAATCAGCTGCCAGCCTGACAAATGGACATTCATCTCGCGACGCGCCGCGCAGGAAGTATGAACGGCTACTTTAACCGGCTCGCCTTTATCTTCAGGTTTGTAACCAATCGCCAGCAAGAAGTGGGTAAATTCAATGATACGATTGGCGCAATCAATAGCTTTTTGTTCGTACTCGGTACCTTTAAACAAAGTCGGCCAGTGGTGTTTCATCATGCCGCCGCAAGAACCGGAAGGCACGACAATCGGCCAATTTTCAGGGAATAAATCCAGTTGCGCTTTGGCAACATCAAAGGCTTCTTTAGGATGACCTGACGAATAGGCCGGTTGGCCGCAGCAGCTTTGTTCCATTGGATAATGGACACGGATGCCCTGTTGTTCAATTAAAGTGATGGCATCCATGCCTGCTTCGGGCATGAAAAGGTCGAGAACGCAAGTACCGAAGAAATAAGCATCGGTTGGCTTGCTGTCGAATACGGTGATTTGTGGTGGTTTGATTGCGCTCATTTTTTTGGAACGGGACAACCCGTTTTCTTGTGTAAAAATAAGATGGGTACTTTAAGTAATTGCTTGTAATGGGTCAAGTCTAATTTTAAAAAATAATATTAAAAAAGCATGACAAACCAGACAAACACTCCTTCCTTATTAACTTGATAATCTATATAATAACCACTATCAATAAGAAAACTGATGGATTCATTTTTTAATAAATGAAACTCGTACATTCCCTCTCTATATTAAAACAGAATAACTGCCTCTTTATAGAATCTTGATTTACATCAGAAGTCATGAACTTAATCTCTATGACACGTTTTTAGATGAAATAAGTAATCCGCTATGTTGCACATATGTTTCAGACGGCCATATTGAAATAAAGAGATATCTAAGATAATAAAAATAAAAGTTTTTCTCACAAGACTCAGGTCGTCTGAAAGATAAGTTCGTCAAAAGGCCACTTTCCATATACTCAACCCTACTTTTAATCAAAATCAAACACTTGAAAAATCGTCCTTCTTAACCGCGAAAACCCTATGCACACTCAAGCACTTCCAGTATCATTGAGACAGTTTCTTGACGCAAAATTACAGTCTTAGCCGCCCACAATCGGCATGGATTTGCAAAAGAAGTGAAACCAAGCCTCAAAACAATTTCACCTTAATTTCGGAGTAGGCATTATGTTGACCCAGACTCAACAGGTTGATTTGACCTTGCATCACCTTAAAGAACGCACCCTATCGATTTATACCCCCGAACAGCGTGCAAGCATCGAAGCATCTGAAGACTGGAAACAGTTTGACAGACGACTTGAGGAACACTTCCCAAAACTGATGCACGAGCTGGACAACGTTTACAATAACAACGAAGCCGTCCTCCCCATGCTGGAGCAACTGATTGCCCAAGCATGGCAAAGCTATTCCCAACGCAACTCATCCTTAAAAGACATCGATATCGCGCGCGAAAACGATCCTGACTGGATTTTGTCCAACAAACAGGTTGGCGGCGTGTGCTATGTCGATTTGTTTGCAGGCGATCTACAAGGCTTAAAAGCCAAAATCCCTTATTTTCAAGAATTGGGGCTAACCTATCTGCACCTGATGCCCCTGTTTAAATGCCCTGAAGGCAAGAGCGACGGCGGCTATGCAGTCAGCAGCTACCGCGACGTCAATCCGGCACTGGGTACAATAGACGACTTGCGCGATGTCATTGCCGCCTTGCACGAAGCAGGTATTTCTGCCGTTGTCGATTTCATCTTCAACCATACTTCTAATGAACACGAATGGGCAAAAGGCTGCGCCGCCAGCAATCCGCTTTACGACAATTTCTACTACATCTTCCCCGACCGCTGGATGCCCGACCAATACGACCGTACCCTGCGTGAAATCTTCCCCGACCAACATCCGGGCGGTTTCTCCCAACTGGAAGACGGACGCTGGGTATGGACGACGTTCAACTCCTTCCAATGGGACTTAAATTACAGCAACCCATGGGTATTCCGTGCCATGGCAGGCGAAATGATGTTTCTTGCCAACTTGGGCGTTGATATTCTGCGCATGGACGCCGTTGCCTTTATTTGGAAGCAAATGGGCACAAGCTGCGAAAACCTGCCTCAGGCACACGCTCTGATTCGTGCGTTTAACTCTGTAATGCGTATCGCAGCGCCAGCCGTCTTCTTCAAATCCGAAGCCATTGTCCATCCTGACCAAGTTGTCCAATACATCAGCCAAGACGAATGCCAAATCGGCTACAACCCTCTGCAAATGGCATTGTTGTGGAACACGCTTGCGACACGCGAAGTCAACCTGCTCCATCAAGCACTGACCTACCGCCACAACCTGCCCGACCACACAGCATGGGTCAACTACGTCCGCAGCCATGACGACATCGGCTGGACGTTTGCCGATGAGGATGCATGGCAGTTCGGTATTCACGGCTACGACCACCGACAATTCCTCAACCGCTTCTTCGTCAACCATTTCGACGGCAGCTTCGCACGTGGCGTACCGTTCCAATACAACCCAAGCACAGGCGACTGCCGTGTCAGCGGTACAGCCGCGGCATTGGTCGGCTTGGCTCAAAATGACCCGTATGCCGTTGACCGCATCAAACTTTTGTACAGCATCGCTTTGAGTACCGGCGGCCTGCCACTGATTTACCTAGGCGACGAAGTCGGTACGCTCAATGACGATGATTGGTCGCAAGACAGCAATAAGAGCGATGACAGCCGCTGGGCACACCGTCCTCGTTACAATGAGGAGTTGTACAACCAACGCCATGACGGCTCGACCACTGCCGGTCAAATTTTCCAAGGTTTGCGCCATATGATCTCCATCCGCCAAAGCAATCCGCGCTTTAATGGCGGCAGATTGGTCACCTTCAACACCAACAACAAACACATCATCGGCTATATGCGCAACAACGCGCTTTTGGCATTCGGCAACTTCAGCGAACATGCGCAAACCATCAGTGCGCACACCCTGCAGGCCATGCCGTTTAAAGCGCACGATTTGATCAGCGGTCAAACCGTTTCTCTGAATCAGGATTTGGTCCTGCAACCCTATCAAGTCATGTGGCTTGAAATTGCATAAGCTGAATTTTTTATACATCATTCAAGGCCGTCTGAACAAATCAGCGTTCAGACGGCCTTTTAAGGCATAAGATGTATTTTGTATTTTGGGCAGTTTCGCTTAGAATGCACGCTTTAATACTAAATGACACACTTAAAGTCAGGAGTAAAAATCCATGTTGAAAAAATTCGTACTTGGCAGCATCGCTGCAGTAGTTTTGGCTGCTTGCGGTGGAGAAGGTAGCAACTCAGCTTCTTCTGCTCCGGCACAATCCGGTGCGGCCTCAGGCTCATTGATTGAGCGTATCAACAACAAAGGTACCATCACTGTCGGTACGGAAGGTACTTACGCACCATTCACTTACCACGACAAAGACGGCAAATTGACCGGCTACGATGTCGAAGTAACCCGCGCAGTTGCCGACAAACTGGGTATCAAAGTTGAATTTAAAGAAACACGTTGGGACTCTATGATGGCAGGTTTGAAAGCCGGCCGTTTTGACGTGGTCGCCAACCAAGTCGGCCTGACCAGCCCTGAACGTCAAGCGACTTTTGACAAATCCGAGCCTTACAGCTGGAGCGGTGCCGTATTGGTTGTACGCAAAGACAGCAACATCAAATCCATCGATGACATCAAAGGCGTGAAAACCGCACAATCCCTGACCAGCAACTATGGCGAAAAAGCCAAAGCGGCAGGAGCTGAACTCGTGCCGGTAGATGGTTTGGCGCAATCTCTGACTCTGATTGAACAAAAACGTGCCGACGCAACCCTGAACGACGAATTGGCAGTATTGGACTATCTGAAAAATAAACCTGATGCTGGTGTAAAAATCGTTTGGTCTGCCCCGGCTGACGAAAAAGTCGGCTCCGGCTTGATTGTCAATAAAGGCAATGATGAGGCATTGGCCAAATTCAGCACAGCCATGAACGAACTGAAGGCCGACGGTACGCTGAAAAAACTGGGCGAACAATTCTTCGGAAAAGACATCAGTGTTAAATAATTTCCTTGCCTCTCTGCCGTTTATGACGGAAACACGCGCTGATATGCTCATCAGCGCGTTTTGGCCTATGGTCAAAGCCGGCTTTATAGTATCTCTTCCTCTGGCGATTGCTTCTTTCGTTATCGGTATGATTATTGCTGTAGCCGTTGCTTTGGTAAGAATCATGCCACCTGGTGGAATTCTTCAAAAAATTCTACTTAAAGTGGTTGAATTCTATATTTCTGTCATTCGTGGAACACCGCTTTTAATACAACTAGCAGTGGCCTTCTATGGTCTGCCATCTGTTGGTATTTATATCGACCCGATTCCTGCCGCCATCATCGGCTTTTCGCTCAACGTTGGTGCATACGCTTCCGAAACCATACGCGCGGCAATTTTGTCCGTACCTAAAGGTCAATGGGAAGCTGGTTTCTCCATCGGTATGACCTATATGCAGACATTCCGCCGCATTGTCGCTCCGCAGGCATTCCGCGTTGCCGTACCGCCTTTGAGCAATGAATTTATCGGTTTGTTCAAAAATACCTCGCTTGCAGCAGTTGTAACGGTAACTGAATTATTCCAAGTTACTCAACAGATTGCTAATCGCTCCTATGACTATCTACCGGTTTATATCGAAGCCGGATTGGTTTATTGGTGTTTCTGCAAAGTGCTGTTTTTGATTCAGGCGCGTTTGGAAAAACGTTTCGACCGCTATGTCGCCAAATAAGGAGTTGTCATGATTAAAATCCGCAATATCCATAAGACCTTTGGCGAAAATACCATTTTGCGCGGCATCGATTTGGATGTCGGCAAAGGACAAGTGGTTGTTATCTTAGGCCCTTCCGGCTCAGGCAAAACCACGTTTTTACGCTGTTTAAACGCTTTGGAAATGCCTGAACAAGGTCAAATCGAGTTTGACAATGCGCAGCCGTTAAGCATCGATTTTTCCAAAAAACCAAGCAAACACGATATTTTGGCACTGCGCCGCAAATCCGGCATGGTGTTCCAACAATACAACCTCTTTCCGCACAAAACTGCGTTGGAAAACGTCATGGAAGGACCGGTTGCCGTACAAGGCAAGCCTGTCGCTCAAGCGCGTGAAGAGGCTGTCAAATTGCTTGAAAAAGTCGGTTTGGGCGATAAGATTGACCTCTACCCCTACCAGCTTTCCGGCGGTCAACAGCAGCGTGTCGGCATTGCCCGAGCATTGGCGATTCAGCCTGAATTGATGCTGTTTGACGAACCGACTTCCGCGCTTGACCCTGAATTGGTGCAAGATGTTTTGGATACCATGAAGGAATTGGCACAAGAAGGCTGGACCATGGTTGTCGTTACGCATGAAATCAAATTCGCCTTAGAAGTGGCAACCACGGTCGTCGTGATGGACGGCGGCGTTATTGTCGAACAAGGCAGCCCGCAAGATTTGTTCAATCATCCCAAACATGAGCGGACACAAAAATTCCTGCGCCAAATCCGTGCGGACAATGCCGATCTTCAAATTTAATTGAAACGACAGACAATTTGAAAGCATTTCCGACCGTCATTTCATAAAGGCCGTCTGAATTAAGTGAAATAGAAATCGTTGATTTCGTTTTCATACTTGTTCAGACGGCCTTTTATATATCTTTTCAGGTAAAATAACGCCTTTCGTTTTACTCATCCCCTTGCCTGCCATCATGATAGAAATTAAAAAACTCACCTTACAACGCGGTTTGAAAGTCCTACTCGATAAAGCCGATGCCGTAATCAACCCCGGCCAACGCGTTGGTTTAATCGGTAAAAACGGTACAGGCAAATCCAGCCTGTTTGCGCTGATAAAAGGTGAAATCACGCAAGATGGCGGCGAAATCCTTATTCCTAAAACATGGCGCCTTGCTTCCGTCTCTCAAGAAACGCCTGATTTAGATATTTCCGCTTTAGACTACGTTTTGCAAGGTGATGCCGAATTGCAGGCTTTTCAGACGACCTTGGCTCAAGCAGAAGCGCAAAACGACGGCATGAAGCAAGCCGAATATCACGCCAAACTTGAAGAAATCGATGCCTATACCGCTCCGGCACGCGCCGCCAAACTGCTTAACGGCTTAGGTTTCTCGCAAGAAGAACATACGCGCCCCGTCAAATCTTTTTCCGGCGGCTGGCGTATGCGCCTCAACCTTGCCCAAGCGCTGATTTGTCGTGCCGATTTGCTGCTTTTGGACGAACCGACCAACCACTTGGATTTAGAAACCGTGTTGTGGCTGGAAAACCATCTCGCTTCCCTGCCCTGTACGCAAATCATCATCTCCCATGACCGCGACTTCTTGAATGCCACCACAACACAAACCATCGAGCTGTCACAACAAAAACTGACCCAATACGGCGGCAATTACGATTTCTACCAAGCGGAACGTGCCCAACGTCTGGCGCAACAACAAGCCGCCTACGTCAAACAGCAGGCGCAAATCAAACATCTGCAATCCTTTATCGACCGTTTCAAAGCCAAAGCCACAAAGGCCGTACAAGCCCAAAGCCGCATAAAGGCCCTGGCCAAACTCGAGCGCATCGCCCCTGCGCATTTGGATAGCGAGTTTTCCTTTGAGTTTGCCAATCCGACCCACCTGCCTAATCCATTATTGAAACTCGACCATGCCGACTTAGGTTATGGCGACAATACCGTTTTACACGATATCACCTTGTCTTTGGAAAGCGGCGCACGTTACGGCCTGTTAGGTGTTAACGGCAGCGGTAAATCCACATTTATCAAAGCATTGGCAGGAAAAATCGATTTACTTTCCGGCAGCATCGTTCGCTCCGAAAAGCTCAATATCGGCTATTTTGCCCAGCACCAACTGGATACTTTACGCGCAGACCAAAGTCCGGTTTGGCATATCCAACAGCTTTCGCCCGAAGTCCGCGAACAAGAAATCCGCAACTTTTTAGGCGGTTTCAACTTCGTCGGCGATATGGCGGTTCAAAAGACCGAGCCGTTCTCCGGCGGGGAAAAAGCGCGGCTTGCCCTTGCCATGATTATCTGGCAAAAGCCTAATCTGCTGTTGCTTGACGAACCGACCAACCACCTAGACTTGGATATGCGCCACGCCCTGACACTTGCACTGCAAAGTTTCCAAGGTGCATTGATTGTCGTTTCGCACGACCGCAGCCTGCTTGAAGCGACTACCGACAGCTTCCTATTGATTGACAAAGGCCGTCTGAACAACTTCGACGGTGATTTGAACGACTACCGTCAATGGCGGTTGGCACAAGAAAACGCAGCTGCTGCCCCCGCCGCTTCTGCACAAAGCCAAAGCCGCAAAGACACCAAGCGCATAGAAGCACAAATCCGTCAGGAAAAAGCCAAACGCAGCAAACCGATTCAGCAGAAAATCGACAAAGCCGAAAAAGAAATCGCACGATTGACTGATATTCAGACGGCCTGTGAAGCATTTTTGGCACAAGAATCTGCTTATTCAGAAGAAAATAAACCCAAATTGCAAGAGATACTCGCACAATTAACAGAAACTAAAGTAAAATTAACGCAACTGGAAGAAAACTGGCTGCAATGGCAGGAAGAGCTTGAGCAAATCCAAGTGGATGTCGAAGCCGAGTTTTCCCAATAAAAATAGAGCCATCAGGCCGTCTGAAATAAAACACAATACGGAAAAACATGACTTCAACCATCAAACAAGCCGGATACTTCCTCGTATCCTCTTTCGTCTTGGGCATTTCTCTTCACGCAGCTGCCGCAGTCTATTCCTGCGGCAACGGCAGCTATACCTCCGAACCCAAATCCTCCTGCGCACAGGCTCAATTGCCTAAAATCAGCGGCCATCAAGGCAGCGGTTACCACCTCAACATCCGAAGCCTCAATACCTCTGATGAACGCGCAAGTGCAAAGCCTAAGAAAAAGGCACGCGCGGAAAAATCCGATAAACAAGAGAAAAAAGCCGACAAACCGAGCAAAAACAAAAACGGTGCAAAAGCTAAAAAACAGCAGCCCATGCCGTCTGAACAAGAATAAAATGCTCAAGTGCAACGAATCAGCCCTACCTGAATCATGAAAAAATATCTGCTTACCCTATCCCTGCTGCCGCTTGCCATTTTCAACAGCCAAGCCCATGCCGCAAAAATCTACACCTGTGAAGTCAACGGCTCGATTGTCTATACCTCGCGCCCAAGCGGCAACTGCCAGGCCGTCAACGATTTGCCGATTATCGGCAAATACAGCAGCAGCCGATACGATGCCCCGGTCAGCGATGCGCCTACACTCAACGCGCCGACATCACAAACGGCTCCGGCAAAAAGCAAAAATACAGCGGCAAAATCTAACCACAAAGCAACACCCAAACCTGCCCCTGTCCGCACCGCTTCTGAAACAGCTCCTCCTCCGGTTCCAAAATCCTCCGGTGTCAACAGCCGCCGCTCTATTTTGGAAACTGAGTTATCCAATGAACGCGCGGCTTTGGCCGATGCCAAAAAGCAACTGAGCCAAGCGCGGACAGCCAAAGGCGGCAGCGTCAATCAACAGGCCATCAGTACGTTGCAAGGTGCGGTTTTGGATAGGGAGAAAAATATTCAAGCCCTCCAACGCGAACTGGGCAGAATGTAAGTCCAAATCAATCAAAACATCAGGCCGTCTGAACAGGTGGAAACGAAATCCAAAATTTTCGTCACGCCAAACAGACGGCCTGAATCCATAATGATTACGCCCGTTTCAATTTCTTGTGCCTAGTAAATACGGTATAATTTGCCCTTTACACACATTACCTCCGGTCTTTTCAGACGGCCTTTATCTCATGACTGCAAAATCTTCTAAAACCCAAACAAAAAAACGCGTCTCTACCAAACCGGCAGCCAAACCGACCACACGCAAATCCACCAAAGCACAAACTCAAGCCGACAATAAAGTCTCCCAACGCCTGAAAGCCGCCAAAGAGCTGCAAAAAAACGAAGAAAAAAAAGCGCGTCCCGAGCATGTCGTCAACTTAATCAATGATGCTTTGTGGCTGTTTGGCTTGGTTATCACCATTTATCTGACCATTTCCCTGGCCAGCTTCAGCATGGACGACCCTGCATGGTCACGCAGCGTTCCCAAAAGCAACGATGTCGCCAACCTCGGCGGCCTCTTTGGCGCATATCTTTCCGATGTCGGATATTATCTGTTCGGCCTATCGTTTTGGTGGTGGATAGCCGCCTCTTGCGTTTTCCTCTACAAAAATTTCCGCCCCATGAAAAAGCAGGAAAACCATAAGCCCTACAATCACGGCGTAGCCGCTTTGGCATTGTTTCTCCTGCTGGTGTGCAGTCCGATTATCGAACATTTCCTGTTTGACAACGCATTGAGCGAATCCCTTCCCGTCGGTGCCGGCGGCCTGGTCGGCTTATTGGCCGGCTCAGGCTTGGCTTGGCTGTTGGGCAAATCAGGCAGCCTGTTGATTATGCTGGTGATGTTGCTGTTGTCCATTTCCCTGTTGGCTCAGGTGTCATGGTTGGAAGTCATGGCCAAATCCGGCAGCCATGTGGGCGACCTGTTTGGCAGCTTGATGAAAAAACTGTCGCAATATCAAAATAAAAAAGAAGATGTCAGCGCCGAAGCTTTGGAAACCCAAAATACGCGCCGCATGGTTAAAGAAGCTAAAACCATTACCGCTACTCCGGTTGCTCCGTTGGCAGGCAGCAGCAGCAACCGTAAAACCGTTGCCGTATCTGTTGCGCCGCCTCCTAAAATCCAAACTTCCCTGTTTGACGATACTGAACCTAAAAACAACGGCGAATACCACAAACCCAACATGAACCTGTTGCGTATGCCGTCTGAAGAACCGGTTGCCGTCAATCCGGATGAATTGCAACAAACCGCAGAATTGATCGAAGCCAAGCTGGCTGAATTTGGCATCGGCGTACAAGTTGTTTCCGCCACTTCCGGCCCCGTGATTACCCGCTACGAAATCGAACCGGCACAAGGTGTCAAAGGCAGCCAAATTGTCGCCTTGTCCAAAGATTTGGCGCGCTCGATGTCTCTGCAAGCGGTACGTATCGTAGAAACCATTGCCGGTAAAAACACCATGGGCATTGAATTACCCAATGAGAAACGTCAAGACGTGATGTTGAGCGAAATCCTCTCTTCGCCCGTGTTTACCGACGCCAAGTCCAAACTGACCGTTGCCTTGGGTAAAGATATTGCAGGTACACCCGTTGTCGGCGACTTGGCAAAAATGCCGCATCTTTTGGTTGCAGGTATGACCGGCTCAGGTAAATCCGTCGGTGTGAACGGCATGATTATGTCCATGCTCTTTAAAGCTACCCCCAACGAAGTCCGCTTCATTATGATTGACCCGAAAATGCTGGAATTGAGCATTTACGACGGCATCCCGCACCTGCTCTGCCCGGTTGTAACCGATATGCGCGAGGCAGGACAAGCGTTGAACTGGTGCGTTGCCGAAATGGAAAAACGCTATCGCCTGCTTTCTCATGCCGGCGTGCGCAATCTGGACGGTTTCAACCAAAAAGTCGAACAAGCCAAAGCAGCAGGCAAACCATTACTCAATCCGTTCAGCTTAAATCCTGATGATCCTGAGCCTCTGGAAAAACTGCCGTTGATTGTGGTCGTTATCGATGAGTTGGCTGACTTGATGATGACCGAACGCAAATCCGTTGAGCAGCAAATCGCACGCCTTGCCCAAAAAGCACGTGCTGCAGGCATTCACATGATTGTCGCTACCCAGCGTCCGAGTGTCGACGTGGTTACCGGCCTGATTAAAGCCAACATTCCGACACGAATGGCCTTTACCGTACAAAGCAAAATTGACAGCCGCACCATTCTTGACCAAATGGGTGCAGACGAATTGCTCAAATACGGCGACTCATTATTCCTGCAACCGGGCAGCGCAGAACCGACACGCCTGCAAGGTGCGTTTGTTTCCGATGATGAAGTACATCAAGTCGTCAATTTCGTCAAAGAACAGGCTCCGACCAATTATGTGGAAGGCCTGCTCAGTGGCGAAGCAGCCATCGAAACCACCAATATTGTTAATCCGAACGCAAACAGCGATGAGTTATTTGATCAAGCCGTCGCCTTCGTATTGGAAAGCCGGAAAACTTCCATTTCCGCACTCCAACGCCAATTACGCATCGGCTACAACCGGGCCGCCAATTTGGTAGATGCGCTTGAAAATGCCGGTGTTCTTTCTCCGGCAGACATCAACGGCAGCCGACGGATTATGGCTCAAAAAGACCAGCTGTAAAAAACAACAATATCGAAACGCAAAGGCCGTCTGAAAAGAATTTCCTACTTTTCAGACGGCCTTTTTATGTTATTCGTGAAACATTGTGTTATACTAAGCAGCTAAATTTTGACCTTATGCACGCTTCCGAAATTCTTCGGAATACTGAGCAGAAGGATAACCGTTTAAACACAACAAATTTAAGGGCTTACGATGAGCGTAACTGTTGAAACTTTAGAAAATCTGGAACGCAAAGTAGTATTGTCTCTGCCTTGGTCCAAAATCAACGCAGAAACTGAGAAAAAACTGAAACAAACCCAACGCCGCGCAAAAATTGACGGCTTCCGTCCGGGTAAAGCACCGTTCAAAATGATTGCCCAAATGTACGGCGCAAGCGCACAAAACGACGTTATCAACGAATTGGTACAACGCGAATTCTACGAAGTTGCCGTCGCTCAAGAATTGAAAGTTGCCGGTTACCCACGCTTTGAAGGCGTTGAAGAACAAGACGATCAAGAGTCTTTCAAAGTTGCCGCTATTTTTGAAGTTTTCCCTGAAGTAACTATTGGCGACCTGTCTGCCCAAGAAGTAGAAAAAGTTACTGCGACTGTTGGCGATGCCGAAGTCGACCAAACTGTAGAAATCCTGCGTAAACAACGTACCCGCTTCAACCATGTTGACCGCGAAGCCCAAAACGGCGACCGCGTCATCATCGACTTTGAAGGCAAAATCGACGGCGAACCTTTCGCTGGCGGCGCATCTAAAAACTATGCTTTCGTATTGGGCGCAGGTCAAATGCTGCCTGAATTCGAAGCCGGTGTTGTCGGCATGAAAGCTGGCGAAAGCAAAGATGTTACCGTAAACTTCCCTGAAGACTACCACGGTAAAGATGTTGCCGGTAAATCTGCCGTATTCACCATCACTCTGAACAACGTTTCTGAAGCTACTTTGCCTGAAGTTGACGCTGACTTCGCTAAAGCTCTGGGTATTGAAGACGGCGATGTTGCCAAAATGCGCGAAGAAGTGAAGAAAAACGTTGGCCGCGAAGTTGAGCGCCGCATCGGTGAACAAACCAAAGAATCTGTAATGAACGCCCTGCTCAAAGCAGCTGATTTGCAAGTTCCTGTTGCTTTGGTCAACGAAGAAGCTGCCCGCTTGGCAAACGAAATGAAACAAAACTTCGTTAACCAAGGTATGGCTGACGCTGCCAACTTGGATCTGCCTTTGGACATGTTCAAAGAACAAGCAGAACGCCGCGTTTCTTTGGGCCTGATTTTGGCTAAATTGGTTGAAGAAAACAAACTTGAGCCAACTGAAGACCAAATCAAAGCCGTTGTTGCCAACTTCGCAGAAAGCTACGAAGATCCTCAAGAAGTTATCGACTGGTACTACGCAGAGCCTTCCCGCCTGCAAGGTCCGACTTCTTTGGCAGTAGAAAGCAACGTTGTTGATTTCGTTCTGAGCAAAGCTAAAGTAACCGAAAAAGCGCTGTCTTTTGACGAAGTAATGGGCGCACAAGCTTAATTGCTCTAAGGCCGTCTGAAACAGACAATCAAAAGCACCGAAGCGCTTTAAATGGCTTTGGTGCTTTTCCATCATTAACAGGAGACAAAAATGTCCTTCGATTTCAATAATTACCTTGTCCCTACCGTTATCGAACAAAGCGGTCGCGGCGAGCGCGCATTCGACATCTACTCACGCCTTTTGAAAGAGCGCATTGTTTTCTTGATCGGCCCGGTGACAGACGAATCTGCCAACTTGGTTGTTGCGCAATTACTGTTCTTGGAAAGTGAAAACCCTGATAAAGATATCTTCTTCTATATCAACTCTCCGGGCGGTTCGGTTACTGCCGGTATGTCGATTTACGACACCATGAACTTCATCAAGCCTCATGTTTCTACTTTATGCTTGGGCCAAGCGGCAAGCATGGGCGCATTCCTGTTGTCCGCAGGCGAAAAAGGCAAACGCTTTGCCCTGCCAAACAGCCGCATCATGATTCACCAACCGCTCATCAGCGGCGGCTTGGCCGGCCAGGCTTCCGACATTGAAATTCACGCTAAAGAGCTGCTGAAAATCAAAGAGAAACTGAACCGCTTACTCGCCAAACATTGTGATCGCGATTTGGCCGACTTGGAACGCGATACCGACCGCGACAATTATATGTCTGCCGATGAAGCTAAAGAATATGGTTTGATTGACCAAGTTTTGGAAAACCGCGCCTCTCTGCAAGCCTAATCTTTATAGTTTTTAAATCAAAAGGCCGTCTGAAAAATATATATTCAGACGGCCTTTCTTCAATCTTACTTCGTGTTGTCTTTGTTATTCACTTGAACCGGATACAGCAAAATCAAAGGATTGGCTTTCACTTGACTCCAGAAGCTCTTCAGTAGATTACGCATACTGCCCAAACGCGTGCCGCGAGAACGAAGTGCAACAGCCAAAGCCAGAGAAAAGCTGACCACCAGATTCACCATGCCGATTGCCAATACACTTGCCAAGCCAAGCATAAAAGTGAATATATCTGCATGACCGCTAATCGCGGCATAACCCAAATTTGCCGAAGAGAACGCTACATGACGAATATCCAGCGGCAAGCCGAAAAGATGGCCGAAATAGCCGGTCATCCCCAAAAGCATACCGAAAATAAAATTACCCATAAGCGAGCCATAATGCTTATGAATATAAGCGGCCAAACGGCGGCGCGGCTGCGGGCGCATGATTTTTCGTAAAAACGGATTAAACGGCAGACGCTGACGCAGGTTCAGATAATCGGAACGGTTGTCAAAGAAGCCGGCAATAATCCCCGAGCAAAACAGCCATACACCGGCAATAGCGGCATACCATAAGGTCGGCTGAGTAAAAATCTCAATAGATTTAAGCTGGTAGGCTGTAACCGCCTCATTCAACAAGGGCTGGCCATGCGTATGGGCATAGCCAAAAGCAATCCCGGCCGCTAACAATACCGCAATCGATACATTGCCAAACACGGCGACACTTTGCGAACGACACACGTCAATCAGCAGTTTAGCCAATTTATTGTCCACTGCTTTGCTGCCTTCATTTGAGTCCACCTGCTCGGCAAAGCTCGCCGCCGTCATGGCAGGCTGCTTGGTCGCAACGGTGCAGTGCAGCATATGAATCAGCATAAAGCCTAAGCCGTAGTTAAGTCCGGCAAGGAATGAAGTAGTAAACTCGCCGAATCCCAAAGACGCAATATGGATTTTATTCAATGCCATCAAAGCAATAATTACGCCGCCGCCTGCTGCAGAATAAAACATTTTGAAATATTCACTACGGTTGCGCGTAATGTAATGCTCACCATGATGGCTTTTGTTTTCCGTAATACTGCGTGCCAGCATTCGGATACTGCTTTTACGCAAGTGGCTGGTGCTGTATTGCTCTACCGCCGCGTAAATCATCGCATTCATCAGATTGATGGTTAAGCGGGTGCGGCTGCCGGTTTCGATTTGAATATTGGTCAACAATTTCAGACGGCCTATGGTTTGTTGCAGGCGCTCCAGCAAGTGTGCCACTTTCACTGACGAACCAGACCCTGCTCCCGTACCGCGACGGCGCAAATAGTCAATTTGATTTTCACACTGGTCAAACATAACCTCCAAGTGCGCCGTGTCATAAGTTTCTTCGCTATGGCGATAGTGTTCAACCATCTTCGCAACTTCGCGCTGTAAAGCGACAAATGCAGAATCCGCTTCCAATAAACGGGGGGCAATCCGTATTAAATCCGGCTCAATCGCTTCAGAAGCAATCCAGATGGACAACATTTCTACCGCACGCAAACGTGCATCTGTCAATTGTCGGCTGGCCGTCTGAAGCAAAGTGGGATCCGCCTTAGCTAACAACAATTCATACATACCCAGCCATTGTCGCAAACTCAGTGTTTGCAACCATTTATCATCGTTTTCAGAATGAAAAAGATATAAAAATACTTCGCGCAAATTGGAAAAATCTTTATAAGACGGGCTGAACCGCTCATAAATCCGTATGCCCATTTCTCGGGTAAAACTATGGCGCGAGAAAATACCCAGCTTAATCAGCGCAGGATAAATGTGAACTTTAGACAGCCAAGTATAAAAGCGCAGGCTGAATTGACGGCATAAAGCATCGTCTTGTTTTAACGTAGATAAAATCAAATCAAAACGTTCGGAAGCCTTTTTTTTGCCTCCTCGGCGCAAAAATTTGATTAAGGCATTGAGGATAAGAACAAAGTCAGTATCGTTTAAGCGTTCCGACAAAATAATGTGAAGATTTTGATTAGTCAGTTTTTGCATTGTAGTATTATTACATTAAATTAGGTATTTAGCAAGAACCTTGGTAAACAAGTCGGATTATATCGCATTCTTTATCAACCCATGTCACAAGATTTTCAATTAATATTCTCTAAAATTCAATGAATAATCAAATTACATAACAAATATATGATGTGAATCAATAACTAAGAAAGGCCGTCTGAATTCTTTCAGACGGCCTTTTACAACAACATACTACATTGTTTTAAACTTATACAAACAAGAGCTTACCACCCTCTTCTTTAACATGGATTGTGCTATCAGGTGCATATTTACCTTCAAGCAATGCTTTTGCCAGCGTATTTTCGATTTCTGACTGGATGGCGCGTTTGAGCGGACGGGCACCATACACAGGATCAAAACCGGCTTCGGCAATCAGATCCAAGGCAGCATCATCGACTTTCAGATGCAGATGTTGCGCCTCCAAACGTTTTTCCAAACCTTTAAGCTGGATTTTCGCAATGCTGCGGATATTAGCCTGATCCAAACCGTGGAACACGACTACTTCGTCAATACGGTTGATCATTTCAGGACGGAAATGTTCTTTCACATCCTCCATTACAACTTCTTTTACTGCTTCGTAGTCCTGAGTACCCATTTGTTGGATATGTTGGCTACCGATGTTGGAAGTCATGACGATAACAGTATTTTTAAAGTCTACGGTACGGCCTTGTCCGTCGGTCAAGCGACCGTCATCCAACACTTGCAGCAAGATGTTGAACACGTCCGGATGGGCTTTTTCCACTTCATCCAAAAGAATCACGCTGTATGGTTTGCGGCGGACTTGCTCAGTCAGGTAACCGCCTTCTTCGTAGCCAACATAGCCGGGAGGCGCACCAATTAAGCGGGCAACAGCATGTTTTTCCATGTATTCGGACATATCGATACGAATCAGATGATCTTCGCTGTCAAACAGGAAGCCTGCCAAAGCTTTGCACAACTCGGTTTTACCCACACCAGTCGGGCCTAAGAACAAGAAGCTGCCATAAGGTTTATTCGGATCGGCCAAACCGGAACGGCTGCGGCGGATAGCGTCAGACACGGCACGCACAGCTTCATCTTGGCCGACCACACGGCGATGCAATACTTCTTCCATTTTCAACAGCTTGTCGCGTTCACCTTCCATCATTTTGGACACAGGGATGCCGGTCATGCGCGATACGATTTCGGCCACTTCGTCCGCACCAACTTCGGTACGGAAGAGTTTGTTTTGTTTTTTGCCGTCGGGGTTATTTTCCGCAGCTTGCAACTGTGCGCCCAATTTCGGCAACTCGCCGTATTCGAGTTCAGACGCGCGGGCAAAGTCGCCTTGGCGTTTGGCCTGCTCGATTTTGACTTTGATGTCGTCCATCTGTTTCTTGATGTCGGCAGTGCTGGAAGAGGCGGCTTTCTCGGCTTTCCAGATTTCGTCCAAATCAGCGTATTCTTTTTGCAGGCCGTCAATTTCTTCGTCTATCAGTTCCAAACGTTTTTTGCTGGCATCGTCGCTCTCTTTGGCAACGTGCATTTTTTCCATTTTGAGCTGGATGATGCGGCGGTCGAGTTTGTCCATCTGCTCGGGTTTGCTGTCCAGCTCCATTTTGATGCGGCTGGCAGCTTCGTCAATCAAATCAATCGCTTTATCAGGCAGGAAGCGGTCGGTAATATAACGGTCGCTCAACTCCGCTGCGGCAACGATAGCAGGGTCTGTAATATCGATACCGTGGTGGATCTCATAACGCTCTTGCAAACCGCGCAGGATGGCGATGGTGTCTTCCACACTTGGCTCGCCGACCAATACTTTTTGGAAGCGGCGTTCGAGTGCCGCATCTTTCTCGATGTACTGACGGTATTCGTCCAAAGTAGTCGCGCCGATGCAGTGCAGTTCGCCGCGTGCCAAGGCCGGTTTCAACATATTACCCGCGTCCATCGCACCGTCGGTTTTACCTGCGCCAACCAAAGTATGAATTTCGTCGATGAAAATCAGTGTATTGCCATCATCTTTAGCCAAGTCGTTCAACACGCCTTTCAAGCGTTCTTCAAATTCGCCGCGGTATTTCGCGCCGGCAATCAAAGCCGCCAAGTCCAAAACCAAAAGGCGTTTGTTACGCAGGGATTCAGGTACTTCGCCGTTGACAATACGTTGCGCCAAGCCTTCAACAATAGCGGTTTTACCTACGCCAGGCTCACCAATCAGCACAGGGTTGTTTTTGGTACGGCGTTGCAATACCTGAATCGCACGACGAATCTCATCATCACGACCGATAACAGGGTCAAGCTTGCCGTCTCGGGCGCGCTGGGTCAGGTCGAGCGTGTATTTTTTCAACGCATCGCGTTGGTCTTCGGCATTGGCATCATTCACGTTTTGTCCTCCTCGTACCGCATCAATCGCGGCATTGATATTTTGTTCGGTCGCACCGGCCTCTTTCAAAATTTTGCCGGTCGCATCGTTCTGCTGAACCAAAGCCAACAGGAAAAGTTCACTGGCAATATAGGCATCGCCGCGCTTGGTTGCAGCCTTGTCCATCAAGTTCAATACAGCTTGCAGCTCACGGCTAGGCATAATATCGCCACCTTGTCCGGATATTTTTGGCAAGCTGCTCAAATGTTGCTGCAAACGTTGTTTTACTTGAGGCACATTTACACCTGCATGAGCCAGCAACGCAGCAGCACCACTGTTTTGATCATCAAGCAACGCTTTTAAGATAAAGCCGGCTTCAAGGTAGCTGCTGTCCGCAGCCAAAGCCAAACTTTGACCTTCTTGCAGAGCTTGCTGAAATTTAGCAGTCAATTTATCAAATCTCATTTAACGTTCCTCTACAAATATATTTCCGTTTAAGCTTATATAAGCGCAAATGTGGATAACTCAAGAGTTATTTTTTCATTAAATAGTAAATTTTATTTATCTTATTGTTTTACAATGATTAATTTTTATGATTTTATGTGTATAACTTTTCTTTTTCATTTGCCCCATACGTAAAAGGCCGTCTGAAAAATCAAGAAGAATCAGGTATAATCGGCAACATATTAATTTTCAGACGGCCTTTGCGCCGAAGGATACTTTCATGAGCAAAAAACGAGTTTTAACAGGCGTTACCACAACAGGTATTCCGCACTTGGGCAACTACGTCGGCGCCATCCGCCCGGCTATCCGTGCGGCGCAGGATGCCAATACCGAATCATTCCTCTTTTTGGCCGACTATCACGGCATCATCAAATGTCATGAGCCGGAAATGATTCATCAATCTACTCAAGCTGTTGCTGCCACATGGCTCGCCTGCGGACTCAATCCGGAACAGACCACTTTCTACCGTCAAAGCGATATTCCCGAAGTCATGGAATTGAACTGGATTCTGACCTGTATTACTGCAAAGGGTCTGATGAACCGCGCACACGCTTACAAAGCCGCAGTACAGGCAAACACCGAAAACGGTCAGGAAGATCCGGATCATGGCGTGGAAATGGGCCTATACAGCTACCCTATCCTCATGACTGCCGACATTCTTATGTTCAATGCCCATGAAGTACCTGTCGGTCGCGACCAAATCCAACACGTCGAAATGGCGCGCGATATTGCCGGCCGCTTTAACCACCGCTTCCAAGAACTCTTCACCCTGCCTGAAGTAAAAATCGACGAAAACGTCGAACTCTTGGTCGGCTTGGACGGACGTAAAATGTCCAAATCCTACGGCAATACCATTCCGCTTTGGGAAAACGACAAGAAAACCCAAAAATCAGTTAACAAAATCATCACCAACATGAAAGAGCCCGGTGAACCAAAACAGCCTGATGAAAGTCCTCTGTTTGAAATCTACAAAGCCTTCTCCACGCCGTCTGAAACTGCCGAATTCACACAAATGCTGGCCGAAGGCCTTGCTTGGGGCGAAGCCAAGAAACTCTTGGGCGCAAAAATCAATGCCGAACTTGCAGAACCGCGCGAGCGTTATAATGAATTGACAGCAAAACCCTCTCAAATTGAAGATATTTTGCAGGCCGGCGCACAAAAAGCGCGTAAAGAAGCACGCGAATTGTTGGATAAAGTACGCGATGCAGTAGGTATTCGTCCGTTGAAATAATAGCAAGGCCGTCTGAAAATTTCAGACGGCCATAATATCGTTTATTATTTGAAATATAACCGTTTTTCTAGGGTTTCTCATATGAAAAAAATCTTTCCCCTTATCTTGTTCAGCCTTTCATTGGCTGCCTGCAGCGGTAAATCTGAAGATACTGCCGCCAATGATGCTGCTTCAGGCAAAGCGCCCAAACCTACCTTCAAAGTTAAATATATCGATGAACAAGCCATAGCCGGTTTGGATTTAGGTACAGCTCAAGACGGCGAAACGAAAGAAGGTAAGAAACAACGCACCTATCCGATTAACGGCATAGAGGGCGGTGTTATCAATCTGATTGGTAAGCACCCTACCGACTTAGAAGTCATCAGCGGTCAATGCATGGAAAAAAATGAAAAAGGCGTTTCAGCCGGCTGGTCAACCAACGGCGTCTGCCACACTGCCTTTGCAAAAATGGTGGACAATATTGCCCAAGACGGCGGCAAACTGACTGACTATCTGATTTCACACGCTGCTTTGCAACCTTATACCGAAGGTAAAAGCGGCTATGCCGCCATACAAAACGGCCGCTATATTTTAGAAATTGACAGCGAAGGCATGTTCTATTTCCGTCGCCGTCATTACTAAACTCCTGACCATCCTATTTTCCCCCTGACACAAGGACTGAATCATGGCCCAAGTTACTTTCCAAGGCTCACCTATTTCTACAAACGGCAATTTGCCCGCTATCGGCCAAGTTGCACCTGATTTCACATTGGTAGCGGCAGACCTATCTGAGAAATCATTGGCTGACTTTGCAGGCAAACGCAAAGTGCTGAATATTTTCCCCAGCATTGACACCGGCGTATGCGCCCAGTCCGTCCGCACTTTCAACAAACGTGCCTCTTCTTTGGATAATACCGTTGTTTTGTGCATTTCTGCCGATTTACCGTTTGCACAAGCCCGTTTCTGCGGCGCAGAAGGTTTGGAAAATGTAGTGACACTTTCTACATTCCGCAGCAGCTTTTCTAACGATTACGGTGTTACACTGACAGAAAGCCCATTACGCGGCCTGACTGCCCGTGCAGTGGTGGTTTTGGACGAGCAAAACCACGTTCTCCACGCTGAGTTAGTTTCTGAAATTGCGAACGAGCCTGACTACGAAGCTGCTTTGGCTGTTTTGTAATTAACCAAATAAAATCAGGCCGTCTGAAGCTTTTCAGACGGCCTGAGACCTTTGCAAAATTCCTTTTCCCCCGACAGCCGAAACCTAAACAAAGATTTTCGGCTGTTTTTGTTTCAAATATCCACTGATTCTACCCAAATACCCCCTTAATCCCTCTTGGATACCTGCTTAATCAGGCATCCAACCGCCTTTTAGGCAGCAACAGGCGCACTTAGCCTGAGACCTTTAGATTATCCTCAAAATAAAAACGGTAGCTTAAAAGCTACCGTTTTCTGTTTCAAACCTTATACAGATTTATCTGTTTTGTCTGCTTCCACTGACTCAGTATTCTGAACCTCATTTTGCTCAACAGGTTCAGCAGCTTCAGCAATAGGCGCTTTAGGCTCTTCTACTTTGTCATCACGGACATTGTGGCTGTAATCTTTAGGCGGACTAGGCTGTTTACCGGCCATAATTTCCAAAACTTGATCTCGATCGATGGTTTCCCAATCCATCAGTGCTTTGCACATGGTTTCCATCTTATCGCGATTTTCATCCAAGATTTTGTAAGCCACTTGGTATTGCTCATCCAAAATACGGCGGATTTCCGCATCGATATCTTGTTGAGTTTTCTCGGAAATATTTTGAGAACGGGTTACGCTGCGACCCAAGAATACTTCACCTTCGTTCTCAGCATAAACCATCACACCCATTTTGTCGCTCATACCATAACGCGTTACCATCTCGCGTGCCATTTGAGTTGCACGTTCGAAGTCGTTAGATGCACCGGTAGAAATACGGCCGACAAAAATATCTTCAGCAATACGGCCACCAAACAAGATTGAGAGCTGGCTCAGCATTTGGTCTTTGTACATACTGATGCGGTCACGCTCAGGCAGCTGCCAAGTCAAACCCAATGCACGGCCACGAGGCATAATTGTTACTTTGTGAACCGGATCGGTAAACGGCAGGCTTTCCGCTACGATTGCATGACCGGCCTCATGATAGGCTGTCGCACGTTTTTCATCTTCGTGCATCACCATGCTGCGACGTTCCGGACCCATGTAGATTTTGTCTTTAGCATCTTCAAAGTCGCTTTGATCGACTTTAACTTTATTACGACGACCGGCAAACAAAGCTGCTTCATTGACCAAATTTGCCAAATCCGCACCTGAAAAACCAGGGGTACCGCGTGCTAAAGAGGTCAAATCTACGGATGCATCCAAAGGTACTTTTTTAGCGTGTACTTTCAAGATTTGCTCACGGCCACGGATATCAGGCAATGGAACAACGACTTGACGGTCAAAACGGCCCGGACGCTGCAACGCTGGGTCAAGTACATCAGGACGGTTGGTTGCTGCGATCACAATAACGGTTTGGTTGCTTTCAAAACCATCCATTTCAACCAACAATTGGTTTAATGTTTGCTCACGCTCATCATTACCACCACCCAAACCAGCACCACGCTGACGGCCAACCGCATCAATTTCATCGATAAAGATGATACATGGCGCGTTTTTCTTGGCCTGCTCGAACATATCGCGGACACGGCTCGCACCGACACCGACAAACATTTCTACGAAGTCAGAACCTGAAATACTGAAGAATGGCACACCGGCCTCACCGGCAATCGCTTTAGCCAGCAATGTTTTACCCGTACCAGGGCTACCGGCTAACAAAATACCGCGAGGTACACGACCACCCAGGCTTTGATAGCGGTTAGGCGATTTCAGGTAATCCACGATTTCTTGTACTTCTTCTTTTGCCTCATCACAACCGGCAACATCGGCAAAAGTAACTTTATTGGAATCTTTGTCCAGTAAACGTGCACGGCTCTTACCAAAAGAGAATGCGCCGCCTTTACCGCCACCGCCGCTTTGCATGCGCATGAAGTAGAACCATGCACCGATCAACAATAAAACAGGCAGCAGGCTGTAAAACAGACTGGCCAGCATGCTTGGTTTTTCTTCCGGAGTCACTTTGACGCGTACTTTGTTGTCCAACAGTGTTTTAACCAAGTTGTCATCTAAAGGCGCATTGGTATAGAAGGCAGTTTTATCGGTGCGCTCACCTTTAATCAGATAGCCGCTGACAACAGATCCTTCAATATTGACATTGGATACTTCGCCACTATTAACTTGCTGAATAAATTGAGAATATTCGATTTGCTGTTTATCTTCCTGCTTATCGCTGAGCGCATTGAATGCTGCTAAAAGCATAGCACCACCCACTACCCAGACTAATATGTTTTTAATGGTATTCCCCACTGAACAGGCTCCATGGTTACAAAATAAATAAAATCAAGGGAAAGAATTTTAAAGCACCCACCCTACATTGTCAGCGTTTATTTTTACCTAATAGGTAAATCTCACTGGAACGATTGCGGGAAGCATCCGGCTTTCGAGTTTGTACACTGGCAAAAATTTCACGCATAGCCGCCGTATACTCTTGATAACCCGCGCCTTGAAACACCTTCACTAAAAAACTGCCGCCGGTTTTCAAATGTTGGGAGGCAAAATCCAAGGCCAGTTCACACAAATAAAAACTGCGTGCCTGGTCGGTTACGGCATTGCCTGACATATTGGGTGCCATATCACAGATTACAAGGTCTAACGGACGATTATCCAATAAGGCTTCAAACTGCTCCAAAACAGCATCTTCCCTAAAGTCACCCTGAATAAACGACACACCTTCAATAGCTTCCATCGGCAAAATATCCAAAGCAAACACTGCTCCTGTTTTACCGACCAGCTTGGCCGCAACCTGTGACCAACTTCCCGGCGCGCTGCCCAAATCCGCCAAAACCGTACCTGGCTTGATTAATTTGTCTTTTTGATTTATTTCCAATAATTTATAAGCCGCTCTGGCACGATATCCGTCCTTTTGTGCCATATGGACATAATGATCGTTGACGTGCTCATGCAGCCATGCTTTTGAAGATTTTGAGCGTACAGCCATCTTGATTTGAAATGCTTAAGTTAAAATCAGCATTGTACGTTATTTCCCCCGTAAATGTTCTAAATCGCGTACAATATAGCCATTATTCTTTTGAATTGGATACTTATTAATATGAACGACAACAAATTAAGCACCAAAGAAATTTTAGCCTTGAAAGCCCAAGCACACCACCTCCACCCTGTCGTAATGGTTGGCCAACAAGGCTTGACCGACTCGGTCATCAAAGAAACCGATGCCGCATTGACAGCACACGAATTGATTAAAGTCCGTGTTTTTGGCGATGATCGTGCTGAACGTATTGAAATTTGCAATGCCCTGTGTGAAACACTGGGTGCTCAACTGGTACAACATATTGGCAAATTACTTGTTTTGTGGCGTAAGAAACCGGACGACGAATAATTTAAAATGAATAAACAGCAGAAGTATTTTCTTGACCCACTTTAATCATATCCTTCTGTTGTATTTATGCAGTACGGAATGATTTATTCCATTATTCTAAGCATCAAAATACAAATACGGTTGTCTGTTTTTGTAAATAACCTCAAAATTACAAAATCATAACGGCCGCACTCTGTCGGCCGATTATTTTATTCTTAATCCTTCGCAAAATATAAAAGCAAACCGATGAATGCTCAACAATATGAAGAATCTTTTCTTCTAGCAGAAAAATTAATCACTCAAGACCCTCCTGACTTTGCACGAGCCATCCCATTGCTCTGCGAGGCAGCAGAAGCCGGGCATATTGAGGCTGCATTTCAACTGGCAGGATGCCTGATCGAACACCACGAAAATGCGCAAGATTTAGCAATTGCAGTTGAATATTTAAAGCAAGCTGCAAGAGCTGGTCATCCATACGCCCGCTATAATCTTCTCCAGTTACAAGAAAATAATGGAATAGAAATAGAAAAGCTCATTGCAGCCTATCAAGAGCTTGCTGAAGAAGGATTAGCCCCAGCACAACTACACCTCATGCGTTTATATGCAGATAATGGCAATGACCAAGAAGCAGTCAAATGGGCATTGAAAGCTGCCGAACAGCAAAATCCTCAGGCACAATACTTCTTAGCCCAACATTACCAATATTCCAGCTCTTCTGATTTGGAATATTCTCATAAACTTTATCAACAATCCGCTGCGCAGGGATTTATTGCAGCACACTGGCAACTCGGTCTCCAATACAAATTGGGGCAAGGTGTCGCACAAAATCCTGAAAAAGCAATCGAACATTTACGTATTGCCGCCGATTACGACATTGTTCCAGCGCAAACTTCTCTTGCGGAACTCTTAGCCGCATCAAATCCTGCTGAAGCATTGGAATGGTTTGAAAAAGCTGCCGCACAAGGTGACAGCAATGCGAATGTAGCACTTGCCGAAATCTATCTGCTAGGCAAAAACACCGAACGAGACCCTCAGAAGGCCTATCAGCACGCTAAATTTGCTGCTGATCAAAATGATCCGGAAGGCTTGCGCCTTTTAGGTGATATCCATCGCTACGGATTGGGACAAGCAGTTGATGCAGACACCGCACGTCAATATTATCAACGCTCGGCTGATTTAGGTAATCTTGCCGCTTACCAAAAACTTCTGTCTGACAGTGCGTTGAATAACCAGAAAAACTATCAGCTAACCAAAGAAATCGCTCTCCAACGTCAAGAAGCCGAGCGTCTGTACAAGCTGGCATTTGCATCGCACTATGGCTTAAAACGCAAACAGAATTACGCTGAAGCACTGGAGTTATACCATCAGTCCGCAGAACGTGGACACAGTAAATCCCAAACCAATCTAGGTATGATGTATTACTGCGGACAAGGCGTACCTGTCGACTACGCCCAAGCTGCAAAATGGTTTGAAGCAGCGGCCAAACAAAGAGACACGATGGCTCAATATAATCTTGCCTGTCTGTATTATCACGGCATGGGTGTAAAAAAAGACATCAACAATGCTTGCTTCTGGCTGCAAGAAGCCATCCAACATGGACATGAACAGCAAGACGTTCTCAAAGAGCTTTTGACTCAATGGAAGCAATTCGCTCAAAAAGGCTCTACCGATTAAAGGCCATCTGAAATTCTAACTTCCTACATAAATGACATGTCAGCGCTAAAGTAGCCTGTACATGTCATTTTTTTCATTTACCCTTCCTCAACGATCGCCATCTTCAAATCCCATTTCTCCTTAATCTCTTTAGAGTCTTAAGACGGCCTATTCTCTTTGTGAAAAACCAGATAATCTAAATTTAATTTTCTATTTACAACAAAATTTAAAAAATATTTTTCGTATACGAATCCATTTACTCAAATATCTGATACTTTTTTACTGTATCCACTCAATATCCCGATTTAAAAACAAGCTCCATAACTCTTTTAAAAAATTTTAATTTCAACTTCTAAATCCTATCAATATCTACAGCACAATTTGCCAGTTTGCCCAATTACTGATAGCATTTGCAGGTTAGCTGGTTTGTAAAAAGTTCAATTCTTTCTGATTTTTTATCAACGGTTATAACGTATTGATAATATTTCAGTAATTAAAACTTTTTTCGAATTTGACTCTAGGAATTTTCGTTTTAAACTCACATCTGTTCGCAAACGAAAATATCGGAGTAATACTCCGTCATTGAAAAACACTCAACACAAGGATAGATATTATGTCCACCCAATTACACGATGTTGACCCAATTGAAACCAAAGAATGGTTAGACGCGTTAAGCTCTGTTTTAGAATATGAAGGCAGCGAGCGCGCCCAGTATCTGCTGGAAAGTTTGGTCAAATACAGCCGTGACAAAGGCATCCGTATGCCTCACGGCACCACTACTCCATACTTGAACACTGTTTCCGTTGAAGACGAAAAAGGCATCCCTGGCGACCAAAACATCGAACACCGCATCCGTGCATTCGTTCGTTGGAACGCTGCCGCTATCGTTTTGCGCGCAGGTAAAAAAGATTTGGAATTGGGTGGACACATTGCATCTTTCCAATCAGCCGCCACTATGTACGAAGTCGGCTTCAACCACTTCTGGAAAGCTAAAGGCGAAGGCGAAGAAGGCGATTTGGTATTCTTCCAAGGCCACGTTGCCCCTGGCATCTACGCACGCGCTTTCGTTGAAGGCCGTCTGACCGAAGACCAATTGAACAACTTCCGTCAAGAAGTTGACGGTAAAGGTCTGCCTTCTTACCCTCACCCTCACCTGTTGCCTGACTTCTGGCAATTCCCAACCGTATCTATGGGTCTTGGCCCATTGATGGCGATTTACCAAGCACGCTTCCTGAAATACTTGGAATCTCGCGGCCTGGCTAAAACCAAAGGCCGTAAAGTATGGGTATTCTGCGGCGACGGCGAAATGGATGAACCTGAAAGCCAAGGTGCTATTGCTCTGGCTTCACGCGAAGGCTTGGACAACTTGGTATTCGTCATCAACTGTAACCTGCAACGTTTGGACGGCCCAGTACGCGGTAACGGCAAAATCATTCAAGAGCTGGAAGGCAACTTTGCCGGCGCCGGCTGGAATGTTGTGAAAGTCGTCTGGGGTCGTCGTTGGGACCGCCTCTTGGCAAAAGACAAAGATGGCATCCTGCGCAAACGTATGGAAGAGTGCTTGGACGGTGACTACCAAACTTACAAATCCAAAGACGGTGCATACGTTCGCGAACACTTCTTCAATACACCTGAACTGAAAGCATTGGTCGCCGATATGACTGATGACGAAATTTGGGCATTGAACCGCGGTGGTCATGACCCTCAAAAAGTCTACAACGCTTACGACCGCGCTGCGAACCACGCTAACGGCAAACCTACTGTAATCTTGGCAAAAACCATTAAAGGTTACGGTATGGGTGCATCCGGCGAAGGTCAAAACGTTGCCCACCAAGCCAAAAAAATGGACAAAGCGTCTCTGAAACAATTCCGTGACCGCTTTGACATTCCTGTAACTGACGAGCAAATCGACAGTGGCGACCTGCCTTACCTGACTTTTGCTCCTGACAGCGAAGAATACAAATACCTGCACGCACGTCGCGAATCTTTGGGTGGCTACCTGCCTCAACGCAAACCTACCCAAGAAGTTCTGGAAGTGCCTGAACTGTCTGCATTTGATGCTCAACTGAAATCCAGCGGTGACCGTGAATTCTCAACCACCATGGCTTTCGTCCGCATCCTGTCTACTTTGCTGAAAGACAAAAAAATTGGCAAACGCGTGGTGCCTATCGTTCCAGATGAAAGCCGTACGTTCGGTATGGAAGGCATGTTCCGTCAATACGGTATTTGGAACCCTAAAGGCCAACAATACACTCCTCAAGATAAAGACCAACTGATGTTCTATAAAGAGTCTGTTGACGGTCAAATCTTGCAAGAAGGTATTAACGAGCCAGGCGCAATGGCTGACTGGATCGCGGCTGCAACCAGCTACGCCAACAGCAACTTTGCGATGATTCCTTTCTACATCTACTACTCTATGTTCGGTTTCCAACGTATCGGCGACTTGGCATGGGCTGCCGGCGATATGCACGCACGCGGCTTCCTGTTGGGTGGTACTGCCGGCCGTACAACGCTGAATGGTGAAGGTCTGCAACACGAAGACGGCCACAGCCATATTCAAGCAGATTTGATTCCAAACTGCGTTTCTTACGATCCAACATTCCAATACGAAGTAGCCGTTATCGTTCAAGACGGTCTGCGCCGTATGTATGCCAATAACGAAGACGTGTTCTACTACATCACCCTAATGAACGAGAACTACGCTCACCCGGATATGCCTGAAGGCGCAGAAGAAAACATCCTGAAAGGTATGTATCTGCTGAAAGCCAGCGGCAAAGGCGACAAGAAAGTTCAATTGATGGGTTCCGGTACCATCCTGCAAGAAGTAATTGCCGGTGCCGAATTGTTGAAAGCCGACTTCGGCGTAGAAGCAGACATCTGGTCTTGCCCATCATTCAACCAGCTGCACCGCGATGCCATCGAAGTGGAACGCTTCAATCGTCTGAACCCATTGGAAACTGCAAAAGTACCGTTTGTTACTTCTCAACTGCAAGGTCATGACGGCCCAGTGATTGCCGCTACCGACTACATCCGCAGCTATGCTGACCGCATCCGTGCCTACATCCCTAACGACTACCACGTCTTGGGTACTGACGGCTTCGGTCGCTCCGACAGCCGTGCCAACCTGCGCAGCTTCTTCGAAGTTGACCGCTACAACGTTGCCGTTGCTGCATTGAGCGCATTGGCTGAGCAAGGCAAAGTCAGCAAAGAAACCGTTCAACAAGCTATTGAAAAATATGGCATCAAGGTCGATTCAGCCCCTAGCTGGAAACGCTAATTGATGTTTCAGACGGCCTGTTTGCTTCATTCATACATCAGGCCGTCTGAAAACCAAATGCTTGAATGGTTTGAACAAACTGTACCGATGCCGTGTGAAACAGTTTTCAGACGGCATCAAACTGAAAATATTAAAGGAACTCAAATGAGTATCGTAGAAATCAAAGTCCCTGATATCGGCGGTCATGAAAACGTCGACATCATCGCCGTAGAAGTCAAAGTAGGCGACACTATTGCCGTTGACGACACCCTGATTACATTAGAAACCGACAAAGCCACTATGGACGTACCTGCTGATGCAGCCGGCGTCGTTAAAGAAGTTAAAGTTAAAGTTGGCGATAAAATCTCTGAAGGCGGCGTTATTCTGACCGTTGAAACCGGTGCCGCCGCTGCCGATGCAGCCCCGGCTCCTGCAGCTGAAGCTCCTGCAGCTCCCGCTGCCGCTCCTGCCGCAGCCCCTGCAGGCGGGGCAACTGTAAAAGTTGTTGTACCGGATATTGGCGGTCATACAGATGTAGACATTATTGCCGTTGAAATTAAAGTTGGCGACACTGTTGCCGTTGACGACACCCTGATTACTTTGGAAACCGACAAAGCCACTATGGACGTACCATGCACAGAAGCCGGTGTGGTTAAAGCCGTATTTGTAAAAGTTGGCGACAAAGTATCTGAAGGTTCTGCCATTATCGAAGTAGAAACCGCCGGTTCCGCCGCAGCTGCTCCTGTCGCTCAAGCTGCCGCATCTGCACCAGCCGCTGCTCCAGCTCCTGCTGCCGCTCTCGCACCAGCCGCTGCGCCTGCACCTTCTGCACCTGCAGCTGCCAAAATCGACGAAGCTGCATTTGCCAAAGCTCATGCCGGTCCTTCCGCACGCAAACTGGCACGCGAATTGGGCGTAGATCTGGGTCAAGTCAAAGGTACCGGTCTGAAAGGCCGTATCATGGGCGAAGACGTTAAAGCCTTCGTTAAATCCGTTATGCAAAGCGGTGCAGGCAAACCTGCCGCTGCCTCTTTGGGCGGTGGTCTGGACTTGTTGCCATGGCCTAAAGTTGACTTCTCTAAATTCGGCAGCGTCGAAGTTAAAGAACTGTCTCGCATTAAGAAAATCTCCGGTCAAAACCTGTCTCGCAACTGGGTTGTGATTCCTCACGTTACCGTACACGAAGAAGCGGACATGACCGAATTGGAAGAATTCCGCAAACAACTGAACAAAGAATGGGAACGTGAAGGCGTGAAATTGTCCCCATTGGCGTTCATCATTAAAGCCTCTGTTGCTGCGCTGAAAGCCTTCCCTGAATTCAATGCCTCTTTGGATGGCGACAACTTGGTGCTGAAAAACTACTTCAACATCGGTTTCGCAGCAGACACGCCAAACGGCTTGGTTGTTCCAGTAATCAAAGACGTAGATCAAAAAGGCTTGAAACAAATCAGCCAAGAGCTGACCGAATTGTCTAAAAAAGCCCGCGAAGGCAAGCTCAAACCACAAGAAATGCAAGGCGCATGCTTTACTATTTCCAGCTTGGGCGGTATCGGCGGTACAGGTTTCACACCAATCGTGAATGCTCCTGAAGTTGCTATCTTGGGCGTATGCAAATCCCAAATCAAACCGGTTTGGAACGGCAAAGAATTTGCTCCTCGCCTGATGTGCCCGTTGAGCCTGTCCTTTGACCACCGTGTCATCGACGGTGCTGCCGGCATGCGCTTCACCGTATTCTTGGCGAACCTGTTGAAAGACTTCCGCCGCATTACTCTGTAATCCGAGCATTTTCAGACGGCCTTTTTACTCAGGCCGTCTGAAAAAAGAAGTCCGAACATCATTCAGAAAGATTAGACATGAGCTTAGTTGAATTAAAAGTGCCCGACATTGGCGGTCACGAAAATGTAGATATTATTGCGGTTGAAGTAAATGTGGGCGATACCATTGCTGTGGACGATACCCTGATTACTTTGGAAACCGATAAAGCGACTATGGACGTACCTGCCGAAGTTGCAGGCGTAGTCAAAGAAGTTAAAGTTAAAGTAGGCGACAAAATCTCCGAAGGCGGCTTGATTGTTGTCGTTGAGGCCGAAGGTGCAGCTGCTGCTCCTAAAGCCGAAGCACCAGCTGCTCCTGCACAAGAAGCCCCTAAAGCAGCCGCTCCTGCTCCTCAAGCTGCTCAATTCGGCGGTTCTGCCGATGCCGAATACGACGTAGTCGTATTGGGTGGCGGCCCTGGCGGTTATTCTGCTGCATTTGCTGCTGCTGACGAAGGCTTGAAAGTTGCCATCGTTGAACGTTACAAAACTTTGGGCGGCGTTTGCTTGAACGTCGGCTGTATCCCTTCCAAAGCCCTGTTGCACAACGCTGCCGTTATCGATGAAGTACGTCACTTGGCTGCCAACGGTATCAAATACCCTGAGCCTGAACTCGATATCGACATGCTGCGCGGCTACAAAGACGGCGTTGTTTCCCGCCTGACTACCGGTTTGGCAGGCATGGCTAAAGGCCGTAAAGTAGACATTATCCAAGGTGATGGCCAATTCTTGGACCCACACCACTTGGAAGTTTCTCTGACGACCAGCGAAGTGTACGAACAAGCTACGCCTACCGGTGAGAAAAAAATCGTTGCCTTCAAAAACTGTATCATCGCAGCAGGCAGCCGCGTAACCAAACTGCCTTTCATCCCTGAAGATCCGCGCATCATCGACTCCAGCGGTGCTTTGGCTCTGAAAGAAGTGCCGGGCAAACTACTGATTATCGGCGGTGGCATCATCGGTCTCGAAATGGGTACGGTTTACAGCACTCTGGGTTCTCGCCTGGATGTTGTTGAAATGATGGACGGCCTGATGCAAGGTGCAGACCGCGACTTGGTTAAAGTATGGCAAAAACAAAACGAATACCGTTTTGACAACATCATGATTAACACCAAAACTGTTGCTGTCGAGCCTAAAGAAGACGGCGTTTACGTTACCTTCGAAGGTGCAAATGCGCCTAAAGAGCCACAACGTTACGATGCCGTACTCGTAGCTGCCGGTCGTGCGCCTAACGGCAAACTGATCAGCGCTGAGAAAGCCGGTGTTGCTGTGACTGACCGCGGCTTCATCGAAGTTGACAAACAAATGCGTACAAACGTGCCGCACATCTACGCCATCGGCGATATCGTCGGTCAACCGATGTTGGCACACAAAGCCGTTCACGAAGGCCACGTTGCCGCTGAAAACTGCGCCGGCCACAAAGCCTACTTCGACGCACGCGTTATTCCGGGCGTTGCCTACACTTCTCCTGAGGTGGCATGGGTTGGCGAAACCGAGTTGTCTGCCAAAACCTCCGGCCGCAAAATCACCAAAGCCAACTTCCCATGGGCTGCTTCCGGCCGTGCGATTGCCAACGGTTGCGACAATGGTTTCACTAAGCTGATTTTTGATGCTGAAACCGGCCGCATCATCGGTGGCGGTATCGTTGGCCCTAACGGCGGCGATATGATCGGCGAAGTCTGCTTGGCCATCGAAATGGGCTGTGATGCAGCCGATATCGGTAAAACCATCCACCCACACCCAACCCTGGGCGAATCCATCGGTATGGCTGCGGAAGTGGCATTGGGCGTATGTACCGACCTGCCTGCTCAGAAAAAGAAATAAGTTCACTCAAATAAAATTTGAACGAACTTGATGGAACAAAGGCCGTCTGAATGTTTCAGACGGCCTTTTCGCAAATAAGGAGACTCAATATGAAAAAAATCGAAGCTATTATCAAACCTTTCAAACTTGACGATGTACGCGAAACCCTGACTGAAATCGGCATTACCGGCATGACTGTCAGCGAAGTCAAAGGTTTCGGCCGCCAAAAAGGCCACACAGAAATTTATCGTGGCGCGGAATACGCAGTCGATTTTCTGCCTAAAGTAAAAATCGAATTGGTATTGGCTGACGATAAAGTCGATCAAGCTGTTGATGCCATCTTGGAAACCGCGCATTCCGGCAAAATCGGTGACGGTAAAATCTTTATTTATCCGGTTGAAGAAGCTATCCGTATCCGTACCGGTGAACGCTCGGAAGCAGCGCTTTAATAGAAATCGCAAAACACAGAATACAAATGCCGTCTGAAAATAAGTCGTAGCGTGGTTTGTTCAGGACTTATTTTTCAGACGGCATTAATTGAATACCCCCCCATTCTCTAAAGTCTATCCAAGTAAACCGGTTACCGAAAACCTCACGCCATCAAGTATGGAGGAATTCAAGGCAATGCTTCCCTTGGCCTTCATGAACGACTTTACCGTATCAAATAACTCTTTCCAAAAAATAAATTACCCAATCCCATTCTTAAAAACCTCAACGCCCTACTTCTAAAATCAAATCCCCCATATTTTTCCCTATTCTTATTGCCGCTTTACTTTTCAGACGACCCCTTTATCCAAACTCCGTTATAATGACGGCTTTAAAATTAATTCATTCCCAAGACGGTCTTATCATGAAACACATCCACATTATCGGTATCGGCGGCACATTTATGGGCGGCGTAGCGGCTATTGCCAAAGAAGCAGGTTTTAAAGTCAGCGGTTGCGACGCAAAGATGTATCCGCCGATGAGTACCCAGCTTGAAGCCTTGGGCATAGACGTACACGAAGGTTTTGATGCCGCGCAGTTGGACGAATTTCAAGCCGATATTTACGTTATCGGTAATGTTGCCAAACGCGGCATGGATGTGATTGAAGCCATTTTGAACAAAGGCCTGCCTTATATTTCAGGCCCGCAATGGCTTGCTGAAAACGTATTACACCAGCACTGGGTACTCGGCGTAGCCGGAACACACGGCAAAACGACTACCGCCTCCATGCTCGCCTGGGTCTTAGAATATGCCGGACTCGCACCAGGCTTCCTGATTGGCGGCGTACCGGAAAACTTCAGCGTTTCCGCCCGTCTGCCGCAAACTCCGCGCCAAGACCCTAATTCAAAATCCCCATTCTTCGTTATCGAAGCCGACGAATACGATACCGCCTTTTTTGACAAACGCTCCAAATTCGTACACTACCGTCCGCGTACCGCCATTTTAAACAATCTGGAATTCGACCACGCCGATATTTTTGCCGATTTGGGCGCCATTCAAACCCAATTCCATCATTTGGTACGCACCGTGCCGTCTGAAGGCCTCATCGTCTGCAACGGCCAGCAGCAAAGCCTGCAAGATACTTTGGACAAAGGCTGCTGGACGCCCGTAGAAAAATTCGGTACCGAACAAGGCTGGCAGGTTGGTACCGTCCATGCCGACGGCTCGTTTGACGTACGCCATCACGGCGAAACGGTCGGACACGTCGCTTGGGAACTGATGGGTGAACACAACCGTATGAACGCCCTCGCCGTTATCTCCGCTGCACGCCATGCCGGAGTCGATATTCAGACGGCCTGCGAAGCCTTGAGTGCATTTAAAAACGTCAAACGCCGTATGGAAATCAAAGGCACGGTAAACGGCATCACTGTTTACGACGACTTCGCCCACCATCCGACCGCCATCGAAACCACCATCGAAGGCCTGCGCCAACGCGTCGGTAACGCACGCATCCTCGCCGTCCTCGAGCCACGTTCCAACACCATGAAGCTCGGCACCATGAAAGCCGCCCTGCCCGAAAGCTTAAACGATGCAGACCAAGTGTTCTGCTACGCCGGCGGCGTGGACTGGGACGTCGCCGAAGCCCTCGCGCCTTTAGGCAGCAAGCTGCACGTTGGCAAAGACTTCGATGCCTTTGTTGCCGAAATCGTGAAAAATGCCGAAGCAGGCGACCATATTTTGGTCATGAGCAACGGCGGTTTCGGCGGAATACACGGGAAGCTGCTGGAAGCGTTGAAATAAGGGTTTATTTAAAGTTTTGAATGATTGAGGCCGTCTGAAAACCGGAATTTGGTTTTCAGACGGCCTTTTTGTTGTGGATTAAGGAAAAATAGATTTGATTGTTATCTCTGATATTTTGGATAATTTGAAGGATTCACTGGATATAATCTACCCTACGCTTACTGAAAGTATCGAAATAAAATAAGGTCTCTTGAATGTTAAAATAGCCTGAAGGCTTTAGATGACAGATGATGAATATTATAGGAGGATTTTTATATGGAAAAATTTGGTGTAAACATTTTGTATCATGGAACAAACTTAAAATTTAAGAAATGGAAAGTAGGTCATCAAGCACATAACAAAGGATATAAAGCACATTCCGCTTTATTTTTTACAACAGACAAAGAATATGCTAAGGGTGCAGGTGAAAATAAATATTTAGCTGGTTTTAAATATAAAAAAGAAGCATGTAAAAAAATATTAGATTTAAGAGATTGTTCTGATGATGTTTATGAAAACTTCAGGAACCATGTGATTGAAAAATACCCTGTGATTAATGAGTATTTTGGCTTGATATCCGATTCGTCTCAATGGAAAAAGTTCTGGCAAGAAGGAAAAACTTTTAAATTAGTTAGTCCATCTTCTGATCAGATTAAGTACCATCATTCAATTTTCCAGAGTACAAATAACCAATACTCTTGGAATTTTTTGCAGGGGAAAACTAGAGAATTAATAGAGTATTGGATTTTGGCTGCAAGAGATTTGGGATACAACATTCTTATTTGTAACGAATGGAATTCGTTTGGACTTAAAGAGCCTAAAACGTCTTTATGTATTGCTATTTTAGATTTAAATATTATCGAAGATGAGCCAGATTGGCTAAATTAAATAATAATTTCCTAAACATCTTATAAGTATCTGAAGTACATTACTGTTCCAAATTAAAAAGGCCGTCTGAAACAGTTCCAGACGGCCTTTTACTTACCTAACCCTCTTTATTTAACCGCAACCGCCGCATTTGCCGCAGCCGCTGCTGCAGTCGCGTTTTTTCGGTTTGAATACGAATTTTCGCAAGAGGAAGAA
This sequence comes from Neisseria sp. P0007.S010, assembly GCF_051962875.1. NCBI lineage: Bacteria > Pseudomonadati > Pseudomonadota > Betaproteobacteria > Neisseriales > Neisseriaceae > Neisseria > Neisseria sp. P0007.S010. Next base: position 141,518 of record NZ_JBQCUX010000005.1, read on the forward strand.
TACGCAGGCAAGCATAATCAAGCCGACGATAATATATTGAGTCATGACGATAGGATCCTTGAAGAAATTTGATAAACCACGAATGCGGCAAAATAAGCCATCAGGAACAAATAGCCTGTAATCATAAGCATATTTTTCGTGGATTTGGTTTCGCGTTTAATTACGGCCAAAGTCGCGGCACACATCGGCGCATAAACATACCAAGCCAAGAAGGCAAAGGCAGTCGGCAGGCCCCAGTTGTTGTGTATGATAGGAATCAGTGCGTTTTGTACTGCATCTTCAGACGATGCGCTGACGGCGTAAACAGTACCCAAAGCGGCAACGACCACTTCGCGCGCGGCAATACCCGGAATCATGGCGATACACATTTCCCAAGTAAAACCCAAAGGTGCAAAAAACGGCTGAATAGCATGACCAAGCGTACCTGCCAAGCTGTAATCGATGGCGGCACCGGTTGCGCCTTCAGGCGGTTGCGGCCAGCTTACCAAGCCCCACAAGACCACGGCCAACGCAAAAATGATGGTACCCGCGCGTTTCAGGAAGGCTTTTACCCTATCCCACAAGCTGGTCATGATGTGTTTGAAGTTAGGCGTACGGAAAGTCGGCAATTCCATCAAAAGTGGGAATTGTTGCACATTGCCTTTCATCCGCGCCAAGCGTTTCATGATATACGCTGCCAATGCGGCCGACAGAATGCCTACGATATAAAGAATAAACAATGTCAGGCCTTGCAGGTTGAAAATACCGCCCACTGTACGGTCAGGAATGACGGCGGCGATAATCAGCGCATACACCGGCAAACGTGCGGAGCAAGTCAGCAACGGCGCAACCGCGATGGTAACAAGGCGTTCGCGCGGGTCGTTAATGGTTCGCGCCGACATCACGGCAGGAACGGCACAGGCAAAGCTGGACAAAAGGGGAATAAACGAACGGCCGGACAAACCGCTTTTTGCCATGATGTTATCCAGCAGGAAGGCTGCACGCGGCAGATAGCCTGAGTCTTCCAATAGCAGGATAAAGGCAAACAAAATCGTAATCTGCGGCAGGAACACCAACACGCTGCCCAAACCGGCAATGACGCCGTTGACGAGCAAGTCGTTGAGGATGCCCGGCTCCATGTTGGCGCCTATCCATTCGCCCAGCGCGGCAAAGCCGCCTTCAATGGCATCCATAATCGGTGCCGCCCAAGTGTAAACCGCTTGGAACACCATAAACAGGATCACCAGCAGCATAATCATGCCCCAGACGGGGTGCAGCACGATGTCGTCGAGTTTTTTGTGCCATGCGGGCAGCGTCATCTGGGTGCGTACCACTTGTGCCAAAATCGATTCGACTTCTTGATAAAGTTTGTCGCTATCCAGCGCATCGAGCGTGCGTTCGGCAGAGGCGGGGTTTGCGGGGAAAGAGCGTTTGCGCGGCAGCTTCGCCACGGCTTCGCGTACAGCCTGTACGCCCGACGCGCTCACTGCAACTGTTTCCAAAACAGGTGCATCCAACAACTCGCTCAGTTTGGCCGCGTCGATATTCAAGCCCCTTTTGCGGGCCACGTCGCTCAAATTCAGCGACACCACCATAGGCAGTCCCAGCGTTTTCAGTTCCAAAATCATGCGCAGGGTCATACGCAGGTTGGTCGCGTCGGCAACGGCAATAATGGCATCGGGCGGAATGCCCATCTTGCCTACCATTACATCTTTCGCCACCGCTTCGTCGGGGCTGGTCGTGCGTAGGCTGTATGTGCCCGGCAGGTCGATAATGCGGACGGCCTCGTCGTCGAGGAAGGCGCCCTCGCGCTTATCGACAGTTACGCCCGGATAATTGGCAACCTTGGCATGTGAGCCGGTCAAACCGTTGAACAAAACGGTTTTGCCGCAGTTTGGCGCGCCAATCAAGGCAAAATAGCTTAGTTCCATCATTTTTCCTTATTCTTTCAGACGGCCTTAAACGGCCTCAACGATACGACACATAATCTTCCCGGCCTCTTCCAAACGCAGGGAAAATTGAGATTGGTTACCCAAACGTACCGCAAACGGGCCTCTCCCAAAACCACCCACTGCAATCACTTGCAACGGCATTCCGCTGGAAAAACCCAAATCCGAAAGACGACGGGTTACCAAGGTATCCAAATCACCAAAAACAGGGTTGGGAGCAATGGAATCAATATGTACGACTGCGCCTTTTTTAAGGCTTGATAAAGGAATGGTAGACATAAGCCTCTCTTTTCATTTGTTTTAAAAGTAGATTATTGAAAAAATGTGAGAAGTATGACGAGTGCGTGGCACATTTGAAAGGTTGGTTATGAGTGGCTATTCGCTACTTCTTTCAATAAGTGCGGTTTGTTTTAAGTATTGTTATTTTCTTTGCTAATGATAAATCTTATTAATGTAAAAATCAAATGTAACAAGATAAACTAAAACAAGCTGAAATCCTTTTATCATTAGGATTTCAGCCTTTTTATACACTCAACAAACTAAAGGCCGTCTGAAAGGTTTCAGACGGCCTTCAAAATAAAAAACCGAATCAAATCGGTCTTTTATTCCCATTCAGGGAAAGACTCTAAATTACAGAGCGTCTTTCAATGCTTTACCGGCACGGAATTTAGGAGTTTTAGCAGCAGCAATAGTCAAAGGCTCGCCAGTTTTTGGGTTGCGGCCTTGACGTTCGGCGCGTTCGCCGACGTAGAAAGTACCGAAACCGACCAGAGTAACAGTGTCGCCGTTTTTCAACGCGTTGGTTACGGCATTAGTAGTAGCATCCAAAGCTTTTTGCGCAGCAGATTTGGAAATGCCGGCTTCTTGAGCAATTGCTTCGATCAATTCAGACTTGTTCACAATTAGTCCCTTCCTATCGTAAAAAATGATGAAATGCCCGAATACTCGGGGCTTAAGCACTTTTAAAGCACATACGCACTTTATAGCAATTCTGAAATTATCATGTCAAGTAAAAGATGTGGAATTGCCCTATTTTTGTGGCATTCAGGGCAAAACCACATTTTTTGCAACATCAGACGGCCAACTTAATGCTTGGTTGCTTTTGTTCTTGACTTCGTCTTAGAAGTTTGCGGGGTCTCGGCAACCGCCAATTCAGCAACCCATTGCTCAGGCTGAGTTTCTAAGCCCAAAGTCAACACTTCATCAATCCATTTGACCGGATGAATGGTCAGACCGGTTTTGACATTTTCAGGGATTTCTTCCAAATCTTTGACGTTGTCTTTTGGAATCAATACATGCTTGACACCGCCACGCAAAGCAGCCAGCAGTTTTTCCTTCAAACCACCAATCGGCAAGACTTCGCCACGCAAAGTGATTTCGCCGGTCATCGCCACGTCCGCACGCACCGGAATTTTGGTGAAGGCAGAAACCATCGCCAAAGTCATGGCGATACCTGCGCTTGGACCGTCTTTCGGCGTCGCACCTTCAGGTACATGGACGTGAATGTCTTTCTTCTCGTAAAAATCAGGAGCCAGACCCACTGATTCAGCACGTGAACGGACAACCGACCATGCGGCCGATACCGATTCTTTCATGACATCGCCCAGTTGGCCGGTGCATTGAATCGTACCTTTGCCCGGCAAGGCAACCGCCTCAACGGTCAACAACTCGCCACCGACTTCGGTCCAAGCCAGACCGGTTACCTGACCGATGCGATTTTCGCTTTCGGCCACACCATAGTCGAAACGGCGCACGCCCAGATAGTCATGCAGATTTTTCTCAGTAACTTTAATCGCTTTAGGCTTGGCCTTGCTTACTGTTTTGGATTTGGACGCTTTTTTCTTGTCCTCATTCAAAGTAACCTGCATCACTACTTTGCGGCAGATTTTGGCAATTTCGCGATCCAACGAGCGGACACCGGCCTCGCGGGTGTAGTAACGGATAATATCGCGCACCGCACTTTCATCAACCACCAACTCGCCTTCTTTCACACCATTGCGCTTCATTTGTTTCGGCACAAGGTATTGCATGGCGATATTGATTTTTTCGTCTTCTGTATAACCGGACAGACGGATGATTTCCATACGGTCAAGCAGCGGAGTCGGGATATTCAAGCTGTTTGAAGTGGCAATAAACATCACATCGCTCAAATCATAATCGACTTCGGCATAGTGGTCGGCAAACTTGTTGTTTTGCTCAGGATCAAGCACCTCAAGCAATGCACTGGCCGGATCACCGCGGAAATCGCTGCCCATCTTGTCGATTTCATCCAGTAGGAACAATGGATTTTTCACACCCGCTTTCGCCATGTTTTGCAGGATTTTGCCCGGCATAGAGCCGATATAGGTACGGCGGTGGCCTCGGATTTCACTTTCATCACGCACGCCGCCCAACGCCATACGCACATATTGTCGGCCTGTGGCTTTGGCAATCGATTCACCCAAGGAAGTTTTACCCACCCCCGGAGGACCAACCAGACACAAAATCGGGCCTTTGAGCTTGTCCATACGTTTTTGAACGGCCAAATATTCCAAAATGCGCTCTTTGACTTTTTCCAAACCATAGTGGTCGGCATTCAAAATTAAATCAGCTTTGGCAATATCTTTGCTGACACGGGATTTTTTCTTCCACGGCAACTCAAGCAAAGTATCGATATAGTTGCGCACGACGGTAGATTCCGCAGACATCGGCGGCATCATTTTCAGTTTTTTCAATTCAGACAGACATTTTTCTTCAGCCTCTTTGCTCATGCCTGCTTCTTTGATTTTGTTTTCCAGCGCATCCAGCTCGTCGCGCTCGTCTTCTTCGCCCAACTCTTTCTGAATCGCTTTCACTTGCTCATTCAAGTAATACTCGCGTTGGGATTTCTCCATTTGACGTTTCACGCGGCCACGGATGCGTTTCTCAACCTGCATGATGTCGAGTTCGGCTTCCAACTGCGCCAGTAGAAATTCCAAACGGTCAACAATGCCGGCAGTCTCCAATACATATTGACGCTGCTCCAATTTCAGCTGCAAATGCGCGGCAATAGTATCGGCAAGACGGCTGTTGTCATCGATACTACTGATGGTACTGATAACTTCGGCAGGGATTTTTTTGTTCAATTTCGCATATTGCTCAAATTGAGTCAGCAGAGTCCGGCGCAAGGCCTCAATTTCAGGATTATCCTTGTCGCTATTCTCATCAATCGCCTCAACATGGGACAAAAATAATCCACCTGTTTCATCAACCGTCAACGCGCGCGCACGACGGATACCTTCTACCAATACTTTAACGGTACCGTCAGGCAGCTTCAAAACCTGCAAAACTTGGGCGACTGTACCGGTCTGGTGCAAATCTTCAGCTTTAGGGTCTTCTGTATTAGGGTCAAGCTGGGCCAACAGGAAAACCGGATCATCATTAGCCATTGCCGCCTCAAGGGCCGCAATCGATTTAGGACGACCGACGAACAGCGGCAATACCATATGCGGATACACCACGACATCGCGTAAAGGCAAGGTAGCCAGCGCACTGTATTCCTCGAAATATTTGTCTTTTGTCGGCATAGTTAGAAATCTCAATCATTGTTAAATCAGAATGTAGCTCAAAATTGGGCTGAAGCGCTGCATTTCAAGACTTGAAAACAGCTTATCCGCACCTATTTTCGAAAACATCATTTTTAATAGCCCGATATGGACGTTTACGATAAAATATATCGGATTTCGGGCCGTCTGAAAACTTTTCAGACGGCCCTGGCTAACCAAACAAGGTAGTAAACCATGACAGACTCAACCGAAAAAAAATCACTGATTGAATTCCCCTGCACTTTCCCCTTAAAAGTTATGGGCGTAGTTCATCCCGAATTCGAATCCGCCATCTTGGAAACCGTGCGCAAACACGCTCCCGATACCGAGCCGCACCACATTACTACGCGCCCAAGCAGCAAAGGCAACTATACCGGTGCAACCGTCAAAGTAAATGTCGACAACCAAGAGCAGCTCGACAATATCTACCGCGACCTGACTTCACACGAATTGGTAAAAGTGGTGCTGTAATGAAAATCGTGCACAAAGGCTTGGTTGATTACCTGCCGACTTTCGAAGCCATGAAGGCATTTAATGCCTCGCGTGACGAAAACACCGAAGACGAATTATGGGTGGTCGAACATCCGCCCGTATTTACCCAAGGCTTGGCCGGAAAACCCGAACACCTCCTCATTCGCGACGATATTCCCGTTGTCCAAATTGACAGAGGAGGTCAAATTACCTATCACGGCCCCGGCCAACTGGTCGTCTATACGATGATCAATTTCAAACGCCGTAAAACCAGTGTCCGCCATATCGTTTCCACACTTGAAAACAGCATCATCGCCACCTTGGCAGAATACGGCATCGAAGCAGCAGCCGATCCAAAACGTCCCGGCGTTTATGTCGGCGAGCGTAAAATCGCTTCCCTGGGCCTGCGTATCAAAGACGGTTCCGTTTACCACGGCTTGGCGCTTAACGTGAATATGGATTTAAGTCCGTTTACCCACATCAACCCCTGCGGTTATGCAGGTATGGAAATGACCCAAATTGCCGACTATGTCTCTCCGGCACCCAGTTTGGCAGAGGTTTCAGACAAACTGACCAAGCATTTACAAAAAGAGCTGGCATAAGGCCGTCTGAAATATTCGACCCAAACGCCATCTTTTAACTGCCCCTCTGAACTCACAAGCCCTTAGGCCATAAAGGCCACAATCAGCTTTTCAGACGGCCTTTATAACGACAGAAAGAACACATCACCATGAGTGAAGAAGTAAAAAACGACCCCAAACGCGGCATCAAACTGAAAGGCGCAGACAAAACTGCACGTATTCCGATTAAAGTGGTTCCATTGGAACAAAAATTGAAAAAGCCCGAATGGATCCGCGCCAAATTACCGGGCAAGAAATTCTTTGAAATCAAAAACATTCTTCGTGAACAAAAAATGCATACCGTGTGCGAAGAAGCATCTTGTCCAAATATCAGCGAATGCTTTACCAAGGGTACGGCCACATTCATGATCATGGGCGATATTTGTACCCGCCGCTGCCCGTTCTGCGACGTTGGTCATGGCCGCCCCAATATGTTGGATCCTGATGAGCCTAAACACTTGGCCGAATCCGTCAAGTCCATGAACCTGCGCTATGTCGTAATCACTTCCGTCGACCGTGACGACCTGCGTGATGGCGGCGCCCAACACTTCGCCGACTGCATCAAAGCCATCCGCGAAACCAGCCCGAATACCAAAATCGAAATCCTTGTTCCCGATTTCCGCGGCCGTTTGGATATCGCACTGGAAATCTTGGCAGAAACGCCACCCGACGTGATGAACCATAACTTGGAAACCCATCCAAGCCTGTATAAAAAAGCCCGTCCGGGTGCCAACTACCAACATTCCCTCGAGCTTCTGCGCCGCTACAAAGAAATGATGCCCCATATCCCGACCAAATCCGGCATCATGGTCGGCTTGGGCGAAACCGACGAGGACGTGCGCGAAATCATGCGCGATATGCGTGCCAACAATATCGAGATGATTACCATCGGCCAATATCTGCAACCTTCAGACGGCCACTTGCCCGTCTTGCGCTATGTAACGCCCGACCAATTCAAAGTTTTTGAAAAAGAAGCATACGAATTGGGCTTTACCAATGCCGCCATCGGCGCAATGGTTCGTTCCAGCTACCACGCTGACGAACAAGCAGCCGAAGCTTTGCGTGAAACCTGTGAATTCTGACGCTATTTGCGACTGAACTACGCTATTTGCGACTTTATAACGATAAGTTCGACTGGGCAAATATGGATCAACAACCAGTTATTGAAATTGCCGAATTCCCACATGATAATAAATTGTGGCGAATTGATAGGTTAGGGAAGATTTTTTCCCAATTGAAAAATAACAATAACCTGTTTATTGAAGTCTATTTACGCCCAGTTAACTTTCATGATAATTCTGTATATAACTTTGCTAGATTTGATAATTCTGGTAGAGAAATTCCAGAATATAATCAATTAAAAAAGATTCCTGTTAATATAGGCTTGCTTCCTATTTTAAGAGTTGGATCTCTTTGGATAAAAGGAAAACTTCAAAATAATAAAGCAGTTACAGATATAGTTACTCTTAAAAATATTGAAATAAATGCAAATACAGTAGAAATAATTAATAGCAATTACAAAATAAAATATTTAGATTCAAGCGGAAGAGAGCAAGAATGCAAACTATTGTTGCAGAAAAATTTTGCAACAGATGCAAAAGTACCTTTTTCTTGCTTAAAAATTCAAAATGAGAATTACAAAAATGGAATAATTATTCCAGTAATAGAAATTATCCGTTTTTATTATGCCTGTTCAACTAGACTAGCTCATTTAACATTTTCTAATCCAGAAGAAATTACAAAAATTTCATATGCGATAGATAATGAAACAGACAAGGTAGTCATTAAATTACCACAGCAATATACAGATCAAGAGGCCTTTATTTTAGCAAGAATATTGACTTCAGATATTGCTTTATCCGGATTCTTTCAGATTAAAAACTCCCTAATAAAAATAGGTTTTAACGAACAACCAACTACATTATTATCTACCAATTTCCCATTTATCAATTCAACCAATTTAGTGGTTCGCGGTATTAAAATTGTTGATAGATTCTTAGTTACGGAGATTTGTTCTTGTTCGGCTCCTTTTCCCGATATTTCTGTTGATAGGAATAATGACAACCGAAAGGGAGATAAGAAAACAGATATACCTGATGATGAAAAGAAAGAGTATCGAAGAGAGGGACGAACTTCCAGTCTCAAAGGAAACTCCATTATCCAAAATCAATATGAATCAGACACTTGCGTATCAACATTACAATTTGACTTAAACATAAATTGCTTTTCAGATTTGATCGGTAAAAAGATTGAAAAACCCAAAAAACCGTTTAATGAATACAAAGCACAGAAACTTGTTATAAATGAACAAATGAATGTAACCGGCTTAGGCGCGGATTTAGGTACATGGGGCCAAACTACAATTGCACCTGCGTCCATTAGCACATTTAATACCCAATCCGAAAAACACAATAGAGATGCCTTAGCTGCAACTTTTGAAAATTCCGTACGGGCTATCGAACATTTGAATGAAGAATATTCAAATATTCAAGCAGCTATCTATATGTCCAGCTCTCCGGCTTGTGAGTTTGTTCCATTAACTGATTCAGCCCATAAAGCCCAATGGTCGTATCTTGTTTCCAAAACCAAAACAAGGCGTAAGGTATTATTAGGAAAAATTGATTATAAAGATAGGACATTTTGGTTGATTGAAATTCAAGCTCGGAAAAGTGAGCATTTCGTTACAGCAATTATTTATTTTGAGACAAATGACGAGATGAAGTATCTGGGTCAATTGTTATACGTCTTGGCAAAAAAACGAGGAATTTGGGATAAAATTCCCAAAAGAACTAGTTTGCAAATTACTACTCTAAAACATACGCATAAAGATATTGCGAGTTTTGCACGGAAAATTAGCGAAAAAGTTTTTGAATTTACGAATAATTTAGATTTTAAAAAATAAGTTTTCAGCCCCTAAAGCTGGTACATGTTTTAATGGGGTATTCAGTTTAGATTGTATTAAAAACTTTGAACTTGGAAAAAATATGGAACAATTTATTCAATGGATTAAATCAGATATAGGAGTAACAATTGCTTGGATAGTTGGTGTAGTTTTTCCCGTTATAGGTCTAATTGCAACGCTTTTTAAGTTCAAAAAGTCAAAACATGATAAAAAAAACAATATTATAAATCAATCTATTCAAGGCGATAATAATCAGCAAGCGGGGAAAAACATTATCAAACGAAAGGGTAAACCATGATTGGCGGAAAACATCAGCAAGATATAAGCGGAAATAATAATATACAAGCTGGTGGGGATGTTATTAATAACATTACTTACTATCAAAACACCGATGTAGATATTTTATCAGCGATTGAAAAGGTGCTGAGCGGAATATATAAAAACGCTCAAAATGGAGAAGAATTTACTCCAATAGATACAAAATCTTATACCATCGAAAATAAAATTAACTTTAATGAAATTTCTTATTTTGATCCATTAGAAGACTTCCAGGAGGGGTATCACTATGTTAAAAATCAAATCAAAATACTTTCTGAAGTAGATCCTGCATGTGAAACAAGCATTACCCAGCATATTAAACATTATTATCGTAAGATACGCCGCAAAAATACTAATTGTTCTGCAGATAAAATTATTGAAAAAGTCTGTTCCGAAATTGAAACTGCATTAATTGGAAAGAACACAAGACTTGCTCTAGAAGAACAAAAAGCTGTTGAATTTGTGGTATTCTATATATTTGCAGAATGCAAAATTTTTGACAAACCACCATCCGACTATGCTTCTCAATAGGACAGAACCCCAAAAAAGCCTTTACTCTGTAGGGGCTTATTTAATAGGTAAACTTCGTGAATCCACGGAGCCATTTTATGCTGTAGAAATGTTTGAAAAATACGGTAACCAGCTGAATGTCAGCTTTCCTCAATTCATGCTAACACTTGACTGGTTGTTTCTGGCAGGCTTAATTGATTCGAATGGTGATGGAAGATTAAAAAAATGTTTCTAAAAAAATTTACGCTAACTAGTGAAACAGGTAAGACCATTAGGGAAGTAACCTTCAAAAAAGGCATTAATATCATCTTAGGCAGTTCGGATGAAAACCAACAAAACTCTTCCAATAGTTTAGGTAAAACTACCCTAATTCGCTGTCTTGATTTTTGCTTGGCAGGTAAAGACGCAAAAGCTATTTACACCGATTCTGAATTTAAAACAGAAAACCGCCTAGTTGTTGATTTTCTCAAAAAAGAAAAACCTACATTCAAACTTACACTTTCACACTCTTTTGATGCATCCGATGAAATCATTATCGAACGTTGTCTTGATCTAACCGCTCGAAGCAAAATTACTAACTATATTGATGGCAAAAAATACAAGCACGAAGAGTTTGACCTAAAGCTGAAAGAGCTTTTGTTTAATTTTACCGACCCCAAACCTACTCTACGCCAATTACTTGGAAAATTTATCCGCCAGCGGGACAACCAAATTGATAAGATATTATATTTCAATGGAAGTTTTTGCAAAAATGTTGAATATGAAAAAATTCATCTGTTTTTATTCGGCTTTAATCAAACAAATCTGTTAAGTAAAAAATCCGAAGTAGAGAAGCAACAGCGAAGTATAGAAAATGCACTTTACGTATTGGAAAAGCGTAATAGCATTAGCTCATTGAAGCAACGAATCAATTTGATTGAAGGTGAACTTTATGATTTAGAAGCTCAGCGCAATGCTTTTAACATTTCCGATAAATATGACGAAGAAGCGGCGCAATTAGAGAATATTCAAATTCAATTAAACAAAAACGAACAATTACTGGCAGAACAACGTTTAAAACGGAACGGTGCAAACGAAAGAATTACGCGGTTAGAGCGTGACGCAGTATCTGCAAACGGTAGTACTTTGCAATATCTCTATGAGGAAGCAAATTTTTATAACGAAGAATTAGCAAAGACTTTTGATGAAGTAGTTAATTTTCATAATACTATGCTGAAAAACGAAATCGCTTTTCTTAAAAAAAGCATACAAAAAAGCGATACTCGTATTTCTGAGTTGGAAAACGAGCGTTCTTATTTGACTGACGAATATAATCGGCTACTTTATAAATTAGGACAAACTGGCTCATTACGTGAATACACTAAACTCAACGACAGGATTGCCACCAAATACAAAGAAAAGGGAGAAGCAGACGCATTATTAGAAGAGCTAAACCATTACATTGGAGAATCAAAAGAACTAAAGGAAAAATTAGATAATCTCGTAGAAGAAATGCATAGAAATACTGAACTACTAGATGAGAATTTGAAAATATTCAATTTCTACTTTTCCAAATATACCGAACAGTTAACCGGCCAAAAATACTTGTTGTCATTCAACCTAACTAAAGATACTAACATATTTAAATTTCAAATAGATGAGTTTAACCACAACCCAGGCTCAGGAGAAAAACAAGCAGTAGTAATGGCCTTTGATTTAGCTTATATGGCCTTTTGCAATGATAAAAACCTTAGAAGACCGTTATTTGCAACTCAAGATAAAATCGAAGTTGTTGATATTCAGAAGATTTCTGTATTATTCAACTTGGCAAATCAACAAAATGGCCAATTAATTATTCCTATTATTAACGATAAAATTAAAGATTATCCTGATTTGGAAAAAGATACAGTTTTATTTTTGACTTCTGAAGATAAATTCTTTCGTATTGATAATGCCAAATGATGCCCATAACCCACCTCTTTAGTAGGTTTTATTCTATCTTTCAGACAGCACGCTTAAAATTAGAGGCTAATCTACTTCGACCTCATCAAAAACTCATAACTTCCGATATAATTCCTTATAAATATTCCTATTCATTTGAGAAACAATTTGACGAAAATCATCAGGACAATCTCGGAAATCTTTCAGTAAATGGTTATATCGAATTACTTTATCATGCCATGCTTGGATCAAATTATTCGGATAATTTTGCAACAACCACATACAAGAATAAATCGTGCTGTGTCGTTCCACCAAACTGCGACTTTCCCAACTCAGTCGACGAGAACGTTCTAATTGAACTGGAGTCTGATGTATTTGCTTGCACAAATAAGAGTACAAATCCGGTGCAAACTTCTTTGATGTAGTAATCGCCAAAAAGTGATGCAGAATTTTTAGTTGTTCTTTTTCAGATTGGTTAAAAAGATAATCAAGATTAGCAATTCGGTTTAACCAATTTTGCCATTGCAGCCTGATTTCATCATTAAAGAAAATAACATTCTCACAAGGACTGTTGCTCAAGTCATATTGACAATTCCAACAATATTTCAACTCTGTAAAGCGCTGCAAATTAGGTTTACCTAAATCTTGTCGGTGAAAAGCAACATATATACCACATTTAGGACAGCAATCATGCATCATGATTTGATGTATTGGACAAAATGTATATAGGGCTATGCGCCATGATTTTCGGAAATATGTTTCATTGTCAGTAGCTAGACATAGCGGGCAATAAACAATAGCATTATTATCGCGTTTACGGTGATTGGCTTTAAGGCTGTTTATCCACGTCAATTGTCCTGAAAAATTGTTTTTGTCAAATAATCGACCTTGTAGGCTATCTAATGTGGTTGTTTTGATTCGAATGGTTGAACAGCCTGTTTTTTCAGCCAATGTATTGACCAACCAGTCAGGAGTATGGCGATCTATATCCCTATTCCATATCTCATAATTAGGAAATAGCAAATGACAGAAGGTTTGTACTTTCAACCCGTTTGCATGTGCTAAGCGAACCAACCATGATGTAAACAATTCATCAGGATAAGGTTTCGGATGAGCGGGTAAAATCATCTGAGTTTATCCAATTGACGTTTACGTTGGCTTGGGCTAATCCAGTTGATTGAATTTAAGATTGTTTCGTTAATACATTCAGTTTGTTGTTGAATAGCGGCTACAGCAGCTTGTGTCAGCAAACGAGAAAGCTCTCCAATATATCCTTCACTCATGGCATATAACTTTGTAGCCAACGAAATTTCATGTAAATCCGACGGTTGACTAAGCGGCAGCATCCGTTCAAAGCTCATCAATAAACGCATAAAATCCTTATTTAATTCCCAACGAGGAAGCACCGCAGGTTCAAAACGGTTGGCCAACTGTGCATCAGTTTGAATGGCTCGATATGCGTCTTTAATACCTACACCTACAATCGGAATTTGTAATTCATTTCCTAAGTATTTAATTACATTTAAAAACGTTTTCTGCTTATTCAAACTCCCGGAAAGGATATGGTGGATTTCATCAATAATCAACATTTTAGTATTAACGTATTTGAGCAAATGAAGCACTTGGGCAAGTTTTTTATCTGTCCTGTCATGAGTTTTATAGGGGGCAAACAGTAAATCTAAAATAGCATTGTAAAAACGGCTTTCATCAGGTATAGGCGGTGCTTGAATAATCACTACTGGTGCGATAATACCATTTCCATGTGGATTATCATGGGCTGGATGTTGCCGCAAAAAATATTTAATCAACATGGTTTTACCGTTATTAGTATCACCAACCAACAACATATTAGGCATACGGTTTTGTTTCGGGAAACTTAGCAAATCTTCCAGTTTTACCAAAATCTGTTGAGCCTGCGGATAACCTATCCAACGTGGGGAACGTATGTATTCAATGCGCTCAATATCACTATACTTTAGTTGTTCTTCTGCTTTGGGAGAAAGGTGAGGATAATTCATGATAAATCGTCCAAATCTTCAAAAGGCTGAATATCATCAAACATATTTTCCTCATTTTCAGACGATATAATATTCCTCGAATCAATTTGAGGCATAGGTAAAGATGCTCGAGTACTTTGATCTAATTGGCGACGTTGTTGAGCGCGACGGATGGCTTTAGTCTTACCTTGAGCTTGCTGTTCCAATTCTCGCATTCGTCCGTATGCTGCAAAAATCATGTTCTCATCAATATTCTGTTTCTGCTCATTTTTTAATTGTCTCTGAATCTCTCGTAACTCCCAAATGCTGATAACCGGATTCGAACTGTTCCGATAAGGTATTGGAAAATACATCAATAAATCTGGGTCATAAAACCAAATCACGCTCAAATCACGTGGATCTATGCGAAAAATGAACTGGCGAGCCTGTCTAGGATTAGTCGGATTAGTTGCTGCAATCCACGGTCGTAAAACGTCATGCCAATAAGTGATTTTATGGATAACTACCCCATATTGCTGCACCGTTCGCATTTCAAACGGCATAAAGGTCAAGCGCAATAGTGTCTCATCAACCACTTTATCAGGTAATCCTGTTCCTAAAGAAACATCATCTCCTAATACACCTGATTTCCATTTGGCTAACGGTGAGATTCCCAATCCAGAATGAGTACGCTGATGATAAACATCACAAATAAATAGTGTTAACCACGTTTCAAATTCAGTTAGCGTTAATGCCGCCTTGCTTTCGGAAGCATAATCTTTTCTTTGTTGTGTATTTGCAAAAGTAGTACCAGTTAAACCGTGGACTTCATCCAAAATCGTACCCAGTAAACGCTCAATGTGTCCTCCGAAATGAGGACGTGCCACAGGCCTCCACTCAATTTCAATACCGTATTGTTTACACGCCTTTTCCAGCACTTTGCCACGGAATTCTTTTGCATTATCCAAATGAATTTTGCGTGGCAAACCCCACACAGGCCACCGCCCTTTCACTCCATGTTTTGCCAACCAGCTTTCTTTAGACAAAATACTATGTGCTAAACACAAACCTGTAGATAATGCACTTGGTGGATCGAATGACACATAAAATCCCGTAACCATTCGGCTGAACACATCAATCGCCAGCGTAATCCACGGCCTACCAATAGGCTTACGATATACATCATCGACTAAAATAATGTCTAACTTTGTATGATCTATTTGTACCACTGAAAGCGGATAATCGGCATTTGGAAAGCTACCTTGTAAAGGAGAAAATTTCATTTCTGCTGCTTTATGGCTTAGCCGTTTAGCAGTTTTAATTTGAGGCGCAATATTTTTGATTCGAGAACGAATGGTATTAGCATGAGGAGCTGGTAAATTTTGTTTATGGCAACGCCGTGTAATTTCTCTAATGATTTTCTGTATTGATTTACGTTGTGTGCTTAAATAATCCACTTCCAATACTTGCCTGATAAGCTGTTCTACATCATCAGAAAGCTGTGTTTTACCACTATCACTACGCTGCTTACGTGTTAAAGCAGTCAGAACGCCGCTTTCCTTATAACTTTTTAACCAGCGATAAACCGTACTGATATGTACACCGCATTCGGCAGCTCTCGCTTGAACATCAGATTTACTACGTTTTGGATTTCGGATAAGTGGCTCAATTACATCGAAATGTTGTTGAGCTAATTGCCATTTTTGCTCAGGAATACTATCTAAGTGGGTTAATTCAGCACTCTGGACTGTTGATAGATCCGCTAATTTTGCTTGGTAATCTGCACCGGTTACACTATCGCGTAACTGATATGTTTCTAAATCCAGGACTGCTGTAATTACACAGATTTTGTTTTGAAACAAAACCATTGCACCGACATTCACATTTAAAGTTGCTTTCATTTTTTAAACCATATAGCGGATTGCATAGTGAGTGGTTGATTTAAATCTGCGCCAATTTTTCGTTCTGCAATTAAGTACCACAATACAGGCAATAATTTTGCTTGATTGTATTCATCCTGAAAAGTCTGTTGAATAAGCTGTTTAGGTGTGGATTTTTTCAATTCGCGTAACGATTCATCCAATAAAGTCATATATGCTTCGCTGTATTCGCCAGATAAGCCATTTTGTTGATATGGCAATAAAAAGCGTACATTGCATAAATAATCAGTATGAATCTCTAACTCTGTAATCAGTTTAAAATGCCAACCGTGTAATTTGCAAAAATGTAAGGCAGCCTGAAATTTAGGTTTGAGTTCACACCAGTTTTTACGTAAATCGCTACGATATTTTACTTCGTAAATAATTACATCATTTTGATAATGAACCAAAACATCAGGGGTATAGATATGCTTCTTTCCTGCTGGGTCAAACCACTCAATCGTGATAGGCTGTACTTCGAAATGCTGCACATTAGAATCAAATTCCAGCAGAGTTAAAAAATCACGCTCCAAAGATGACTCATAAGCTGCAATGCCTATAGCTTTGTTATATGGAGCGATACCTGTAATATTTCGATAGTTTTTAGGAATTTTACGGATTGGCATAGTTTTATATGTGTAGTAGAAAAAGGATTAAAAGGAAGACAATCTTAATGAGTTAATGCCCTTTATCAATAACCCAAACTCAATTAGCTTTCTTATAATTTAGTCTCAAATAACAATATTATTTTCAAATCTTAATGCAAAATTTTTGTTTTCAGTCGCAAATAACATTATTAGAAGTATAAGATTTTGCATATTCTAGTCGTAAACAACATTGGAATTCACAAAACCCACGGCGGTTGTAGCCACCACTAAGGTTTAAATCATATAAGGCCGTCTGGTAACTGTTTTTCAGACGGCCTTTATTTATGCAAAACTCTTTAGATTTTCAAAAAATAAACCTTAGTCAGGCCCTATTGAGCCAATCTTAAGTAATACAAAAAAGCGGCTAAACAGGATAAACACTGTTTGCCGCTTTTTGATTTATTTCTTTATTTTACTTCTTCAACAATTTTGCCGCTTCAATCGCATAGTAAGTCAAAATACCATCAGCACCAGCACGTTTGAATGCCAATAAGCTTTCCAAAATGGTTTTTTCGCCATCCAACCAGCCGTTTTGAATGGCAGCCTGAAGCATGGCATATTCGCCGGAAACTTGGTAAGCGTAAGTCGGTACGCCAAACTCGTCTTTAACTCGGCGGACGACATCCAGATACGGCAGACCCGGTTTTACCATGACCATATCTGCGCCCTCTTGAATATCCAATGCTACTTCGTGCAAGGCTTCATTAGTGTTTGCAGGGTCCATTTGGTAGGTTTTCTTGTCTGCTTTACCCAAATTGCCGGAGCTGCCGACGGCATCGCGGAATGGGCCATAGAATGCTGAAGCATATTTTGCCGAATATGCCATGATGCGCGTATGGATATGTCCTGCATCTTCCAAGGCTTCGCGGATAGCAAGAATACGTCCGTCCATCATATCTGATGGGGCAATGACTTGTGCGCCCGCATCAGCATGACACAAAGCCTGCTTTACCAAAACTTCAATGGTTTCATCATTGAGGACATAGCCATTTTCATCGGTTAAACCGTCTTGGCCGTGAATGGTATAAGGATCCAAGGCAACGTCGGTCATGATACCCAGTTCTGGGAATTTCTCGCGCAAGGTTCGTACTACTGTCGGTACCAAGCCTTCAGGGTTATAAGCCTCCTCCGCAAACTCGGTTTTGTTTTGCGTTACCACGGGAAACAAAGCCAGCATAGGAATGCCAAGCTTCAGTGCTTCTTCAGCGGTAAACAACAATTTGTCCAAACTTTGGCGTTTGACACCCGGCATAGATGGTACTGCCTCTTCCTGATTCTGGCCTTCCAATACAAAAACCGGATAGATCAAATCATCTGCCGTCAAAGTATGCTCGCGCATCAGACGACGTGAAAAATCATCTTTACGCATACGACGCATACGGGTGTTTGAGACATAACGCTGAGGGAAATTCATAACAATTGCCTTTCAATAATGAAGTCTTAAAATCAGTCTTCGACTTGACGTATGGCTTTGACCGAACGTTTGATTTCGCTGAGCGTACCGGTTTTATAACTATTACGTTCTTGTTCGGTCATACCGTTTTGATCCAATTTGGCGATATTTTTCAATGCCTCGGCATACTGGCCGTCTGAAAGCTTTTCCTGTTTGATGCGCCAACGGTTGTTCACTTCGGAAGCCGTCCATAAGCCTACTTTGTTGTAGTAGAACAAAATGCTTGCCGCCAGCGTCTTCATATCGCTGTCGGGTTTGGCACTGCCGATACTGCGGCCGATACGGTTGTTGCGTTGATCGACTGCCTGGTCGGCAAGGTAACGGCTGAAGTAATCGTCTTTACCTTCTCGCAACTCCATATCCGTCAGGCGCGCATTACCTGCTTTTTCGGCAATAATGCTGTCGAATTTAGAAGCAATCGCCGCCTGCCATAATGCTTGGCGTACGGCATTGACCTGTGTCCCCCTGCTGTCGCTGTTTGCTTTGTCGTCCAAACCTGTACGCTCGGCAAAGCGTGTGGCATTACTGGTCATATTGATTAAGCCTTCGTCTTCCATGCCGATAACTTGGGCGGCTACGGGATGGTTAAGCGCAAATTGTGCCATTTTACTGCGGCGGCTTTGATCTTCCTGATACGATTGGCAACCGGACAATACCAGCATGCCGAAAACGGCGCATTGAATGTGTTTTTTAATATGTTTCATGATGTAACTATCGATATTATTGTGTGAGTTCAACTTCTTTGTTTAACATAGAAACGCCCGTAAGCGCAAATTAATTTCCATACGGACAAATCGGCGCATGAATGGCTATTTTATAATAAAAATAAGACCGTCTGAAAACTTTCAGACGGCCTGAGTATTTTTAACCTACCAAGCTGCGAATCTGCGGCCAGTAAAACAGGCAGGCTATCGAACAAATAGCAATGCTGATACCGGCTGCATTAATTCTGCTGATTTTTTCCTTAAATATTGCCGCACCAATCAGCGTACCCAAAACAATCACGCCGATGTTCATTCCGGCAAATACCAAGGTCGGATTATCCTTCATGATTTGGTGTGCAGAAATGTAGGTAACAATATTCAAAAAGTTCAGGCAGCCTAAAATCATACCGCCCACTATGCCCTCTTTGGTCCATTTGCTTCCTTTGGCAAACAGGTAGCCAAACATCAAGATACCGGCCAAACAAAACGCCACCAGCAAATTACCGGCAAACGCGGTACCGCTTTTCGCCACTTGTTTGAACAAAATATCGATGACGCCGTAGCCGCACCAAACGCCCAAAAGCAGCATCACTTGCGTGCTGAGGCCGCCGGATTTCTTGCCGCCATCGCTTTTCCAAAGCAAGAAAAACAGTGCCGTAAATGCCAATACCAAACCAATCAGACGGCCTTCGGTCAACTGTTCATGGAAAAGCGTGAATGAAGCGACAATCGGCAGAAACAGCGATAAGCGTTGTGCCGCGTCCGATTTGACGATACCTGCCGCATCTACGGATTTGCCCATAATGACAAACACGCTTGGCAACAAGATGCCCAAGGCCGCAAAAAGCCACCAAGTCGGTAAAAATACCTGCGGATTGCTCAAATCGGGTTTTAACACCAGCATGGTCAAAGTGACGGCAACGATGTAGTTCACCGCCACCGCCTGCTCGATATTGATTTTTTGCTTGCGCGCCACTTTCAGCAATACGGAAACCAACACGCTGCAAACGATACTTGCCAATAAATATGCCATGCTTTAAAACCATCCTTGAGTGGAAACAGGCTTATCTTCATTCAGTTTGATAAGTCCTACGACTACGCGATAAATGAGCCAAATACCGGTTGCTGCCAAAATCAGCCAACCGATTAAGATAAGTATGGTCAGCATCCCTAAAACCATACCAATCAAAGACACCCAAAATGTCTTAATCAGATAATCAATATGGCTGGCGTAAATGCTGCCTTGCGCTTCATCGCGTTTGATAAACGCCAAAATCACACCGACGACGGGTGTAAACCAAATAAACAAGCCCAAGGCATATGTCACATAGGCAATAAAAACATAGTTTTTTACGTCAGAGCTGGGCGTGTTGACCACATTTGTCGCCGTATCATTGAAGCTGTTTTCTTTGACTTCCTGACGCTCGTACTGCATAGCCGCATCATAAGCCAAACGTTTTTCCGGATGAGACAATACTTCAAACGCCTGTCCGATGACTTTAAACCGCTCCGCATCTTTCTGAATGTCCGGATTGGCCACCAATTTACCGTAAGCCTCGCGGATAACGCTGATATCAGCATCCTGAGATACACCCAAGATTTCGTATAAATTTAATTGTTCCATCTGTATTCCTATCCTTTATGAATCGACTGCAACATGAACATCTTTCGGATTGAGCGTCCGCAGGTTTTCAGGCTTCATGCCTACGATAAACCCTCGTTTGCCGCCATTGATAAAAATCTCGTCCAAAGCCCAAATGCTTTCTTCCACATAAACCGGCAACGCGGTTTTCATACCGAACGGCGATGTCCCGCCAACCAAATAGCCCGTCCATTTCGCCGCCTGATCCGCCGTTGCCGGCTCGATGTGTTTCAAGTCCAGTTCACGCGCCAGATTGCGGGTAGAAATATGTTTGTCGCCGTGCATTAAAACAACCAAACCTTTTTTATGCTCATCCTGCAAAACAATCGTTTTGATGACCTGATGCTCGGGCTTGCCCGTACATTCGGCAAAACGCGCCGTACCGCCGTGTTCTTCATACGCGTAAACATAAGGAACAAAATCGATTTTCTTACTGCGTAAAAAGCGTACTGCCTGCGTAACCGGATATTCTGCTTTACTCATAGGTTGTTTTCCGCCATCCTTTTCAGACGGCCCCTCTTAAATGTGGAACGTAAACATTCGCAATGTTACCATACCTTCTTTTTGAAATCAGGAGACAACATGGACATCCGCTATCTTGGCACAAGCAAACGCTATTCGGAAGCCGTCGTGGCCAACGGCTTGGTTTTCCTCTCCGGCATGGTTCCCGAAAATCCTGAAGCCGATGCCAAAGCGCAAACTGAAAATGTTTTGGCACAAATCGATTCATGGCTCGCACAATGCCAATCCGACAAAGCCCATATTTTGGAGGCCACCATCTATCTGCCCGATATGAACGACTACGCCGCCATGAACGAAGCCTGGGACGCATGGACGGCACCTGAACGCGCTCCGGCCCGCGCCTGCGTGAAAGCGAAACTGGCTTCACCAAACTGGAAGGTTGAAATCAAAATTACCGCCCTTCAAATCAAATAGAACACAAATATCAGGCCGTCTGAAAACGCCGCTTCAATCAAACAAGCGCAGTTTTTCAGACGGCCTTTATTCTTTTGCGGTACAATACCGCCCTTAAATTTTTCTATTATTTCAAAGCACAAACAGCCATGTCAAAAAAAACCAAGCAAGAATTAGAAAACAACAAACTCAGCAAACGCCTGCGCCACGCCGTCGGCGATGCCATTAACGATTTCAACATGATCGAGCCGGGCGACAAAATCATGGTCTGCCTCTCCGGCGGCAAAGACAGCTACGCCCTGTTAGACATTCTGCGCCAGCTTCAAGCCAGCGCGCCGATTGATTTCGAGCTGGTCGCCGTCAATCTCGACCAAAAACAGCCGGGCTTCCCTGAAGAAGTATTGCCGACCTATCTCGAAAGCATCGGCGTTCCCTACAAAATCGTTGAAGAAGACACCTACTCCACCGTTAAACGCGTGTTGGACGAAGGTAAAACAACTTGTTCGCTGTGCAGCCGCCTGCGCCGCGGTATTCTCTATCGTACTGCAAAAGAATTGGGCTGCACCAAAATCGCCTTAGGACACCACCGCGACGATATCCTCGCCACCATGTTCCTGAATATGTTCTACGGCGGCAAACTCAAAGCCATGCCGCCCAAACTGGTCAGCGACAACGGCGAACACATCGTCATCCGTCCTCTGGCGTATGTCAAAGAGAAGGACTTGATCAAATACGCCGAGCTGAAGCAATTCCCAATTATTCCATGTAACCTCTGTGGCTCTCAGCCCAACCTGCAACGCCAAGTCATCGGCGATATGTTGCGCGATTGGGACAAACGTTTCCCCGGCCGTATTGAATCTATGTTCTCCGCCCTGCAAAACGTCATTCCATCGCATTTGGCCGATACCGAACTTTTCGACTTTGTCGGCTTGGAGCGTGGTCAAAGCCTGAAACACGGCGGCGACTTGGCGTTTGACAGCGAAAAAATGCCGGAACGTTTCTCCGACGGCAGCGAAGAAGACGAAAGCGAAATCAAAATCGAACCGCAAAAAGTCGAACGCAAAGTCATCAATATTTTGGCAAATAAACCCAAAACCTGCGGTTTATAATTCCATTTAATTTTCAGACGGCCTTTCGGTAGCTATTTACCGAAAGGCCGTCTGAATATTCATATTTAAAATTTCTTCTATTCTTTTTTATCTATTCTTTCCCTGACAAACCGTGCAGCAGCAATCCCAATACGTCTTGCGGCAACTTTTGCGGCGCGGCGGCATAAAGCGCGGCCAGTTGCGGATGGCGCATCAATATATCCGCCTGACGGATGAACAGGTCGATGAGTTCCACCGGCAAATCGGGCTGGATCAGGCGGCGTTGTTGCAGGGTATGGAAGAAGCCGCGCATAAAGGCGTATTTTTCTTCGTTCAACTCATGGAAAAACCGCTCCAGCTCCAAATCGGTATTTTCTTCAATATCGCGCAGAAAGGCGGCGGAATAAAGCTCGTCGAACGACTGCCGTTGCAGGGCAAACACAGCCTCGGCAGCTTCGCGCAGGCTGCATTGCCGTGCAAGCAGATTTTCAAATTCGGCACGGACGCAGTTTTTCTGCTCGGTAACAATTTCCTGCAAGAGTGCGTTTTTACCGCTGTAATATTTGTAAAAAGTGACGCGGCTGACGCTGGCCTCGGCGCAGATACTGCCTACGGATACGGCGGAAAAGCCATGTTCGCGGAATAGGCGGCGGGCGGTGTCGGTGATGGTTTGTTGTTTGCTGGAGGTCATGACGGTAAGAAGATTTTGATTTTATTCATAAAGGTTTTTCATTAAAGTTATCCGCAAGTCGGATACTCATCATATTTCCCCACGGCGGAAATGGCAATACGGCGGCGTTTCAGACGGCCTCTTTCCTTATTCCTTCACTGCCCTACTGATAGAGGCTGTCGGATGCTTAGCAGGCTAAATTCATGAAAATTACATAATTTTCCTCCTCCAACCTTCTTCCCCAAATAGGAGAGGGATTTTTTTGGACAATTCACGATAAGAGGGGAAACAAAGTGAATGATAAACACTTGCATTCCTGTTTCTTATTTCTTATACTTTACATTAATAGTTTGTTTTATGTAAATATGTAAACACAAATATTTGCATACTGACGGAGCAATTGGATTACCTGATGTTCAATCCACCCCGACGTATGCCGTCTGAAAGGATAAGGAAATGCAGAAACACACCCTCCGCCGCCTCCCCCTATTGATTGCTGCCGCTTTCGCCTCCGAATGGATTTATGCCGCCGATGCGGTGCAAGATGTGGAACAGGTGCAGTTGGAAGAAGTCGTCGTCACCGGCGAACGCACCAACCGCAGCGGCTTTGAAACCGCCACGTCCAACCGCGTTTTCACCACGCCGAACATCGACCGCAGCGGCCACAATCTTTCCGCGACCGACCTGCTCAAACAGACTGTGAATACGGTGGACTTGGGCAGCGGCAACGATTTGCCGACCGTGCGCGGCGTGGACGGCTCCAGCTCTGCCGTCGGTGCAGTGGCGTTTTTTGCGGGCACGCGGCCGCGCCTGAACCTGTCCATAGACGGCCGCTCCGCCACTTACAACGAATACGCCTTCGGCACGCAGTCGCTGTGGGACATGCAGCAGGTGGAAGTCTTGCGCGGGCCGCAAAGCCATGTGCGCGGGCAGAACGCAGTGGCGGGCGCAGTGGTGATGCGCTCCAAAGACCCGATCGACGAATGGGAAGGCGCGCTGCGCTTGGGTTTGGGCAACCAGAAAACGCGCAATATCGCCGGCGTAGTGTCCGGTCCGATTGTGAAAAACAACCTTGCCTTCCGCTTGAGCGCGGAACGGCAGCAGCGCGAAAGCTACGAGCCGTTCGTGTCCTATGAGCCGACCGGCAACCCGCGCCGTGTGGAAAACACCAACGTGCGCTTCAAACTCCTGCTCACGCCCGAAAGCCATCCCGATTTTTACAGCCGCCTGACGCTGAACCACATCCGTTCGCGCGCGCCGCAAAACGAAATCATGGGCAACACCGCCAGCCGCCGTTTTTTAAAAGAAAAGCCCGTGTTCGTAACCGGCTCGACATCAGGCATCTGGGACGTATCGTGGCAGCTTAACGACTATCTGAAACTGGAAAACAAACTGGTTTACGGCCGCTACCACAACGAGCGGCTGCATCTGCCGATGACCGTCAGCCCGCAAGGCGTACCCGCCGAACTCAAAGGCCGCGAACTGCAATGGGAGCCGGTATTGCATTTTTCCAACAAAGGCCGTCTGAAAGGCCTTGCCGGGCTGCACTACTTCCACAGCAAACAAGATGAATGGGTAGACATCCGCAGCGTCGGCGGTCGCAACACCTTTGATGACCGCAACAACGTGCGTGCCTTGTTTGCCGAAACCACATACAGTCCGAGCGAACAATGGGACATCACGGCCGCCGCCCGCATTGAAAAAGAAACGCACAAACGAAACGGCGGTAGCGGCGCACTGCACCTTGATTTAGACAAAGGCCAGACCGTGTTCCTGCCCAAAATCGACATCGCCTTCAAACCCACCGACCAATGGGTCAGCGGCATCAAAGCCGCGCGCGGCTACAACCCGGGCGGCGCGGGCATCACCTTCGGCCGCCCCGTCGTAACCTACACTTATGAACCCGAATATGTGAACAACTACGAGTGGTACACCCGCTGGCGCAGCGCAGACCGCCGCCTGCAACTCTCCGGCAACCTGTTCCTGAACCACTACCGCGACATGCAGCTTCCCTTCTATCTCGGCACCAACTCCGTCGTCATCCGCAACGCCAAAAAAGTCCATACCTACGGCGCAGAACTCGCCGCCGACTGGCAGGCGACCGACAGCCTGAAACTCACCACCGGACTGGGGCTGCTCAACACCAAAATTAAAAGCTATCCCGACACTGGCATCGAAGGCAACAAACTCGGCCGCGCGCCCAAATACACCGCCAACATCGGCGTGAAATACCTGAACGACAAAGGCTGGGAAGCCGGCGGCGACGTGCGCTTCTACGGCGGCTACTACTCCGCCGCCAACAATGCCGAATCAGGCAAAATCGGCGCATACAACCAAGTCAACCTCTACACCGCCTACAACTTCAAACAAGGCCGCGTCTCGCTCTACGCCGACAACGTGTTCAACCGCCGCCGACCCATATTCATTTCCAGCGCCGACCGCCAAGATGCGCTCTACCAACGCCCCAGAAGCGTGGGCGTGAGCGCGGAATGGAAGTTTTAAATGAAGCTGAAATGATGGAGGCCGTCTGAAAAAACATAGGTCGGACATTTATGCCCGACCTACCGTTTATTCCTCCAAAACACCCAAAGGAATCCCATGCACTACTTCACCCCCGCCAAAACCCTGCCCGAAGGCACCATCTACCTGACCGACCTGACCCACGTCGCCGACTTCGCCGGCTGGCTGACCGAATTCGAAACCCTGTTAAACCAAAACCCCCGCTTCGCCACCGTCTGCGCCCCGATGCGGCGGCAGGTAAGCGACGAACAGCGCATTGCCGACCGTAAAACTTACATCGAATGGATAAAGGCACATCGGCCGCAACTGTCCGAACGCTGCGCCGCCATGCTCCTTATCGAATCCGACGCGGCACAACTGGCGTTCTTCCGCGAACAATCGTCCAAACTCGGCCCCGCGCTGGGCGTGAACTACATCGTTGAAGTAGATGAAACAACCGCCCTACTTCGCGCAGAAGAAGCGTTGAAGGCCGTCTGAAAAGATACTAAACCTATTTAAATACAAATCAAGTATTACCACCCAATATGTTCAGACGGCCTTGTCCCTTTATTTGCCTCATCTTCAAAAGAATCATGTGATGTCCGACAATCAGACTTCCCCAAACTCACGCGACTGGCTGCTGCTTATCGGCGGCAGCACTTACAAATTCACGCTAACCGGTTTTTATCTGGTCGCACTGGTCGCTATTTTGAAAAATCACGGTTATAGCCTGAATCAACTGAGCTGGATTCATTTAATCGGCAGTATCGAAGCAGCGAAGGTATTGTTTGCCGCACTGATGGAACGGCGGCCGGCGGGGCGGTTCGGGCGGTTTCGCGGCTGGCTGCTGGCGGCGACGCTGGGGCTTTCGGCAGTATTCGGGCTGATGGCCTGTACCGACATCACGCAGAACTTCCCGCTGCTTCTGGCCTGCTGCGTTTTGCTCTCGGCGATGTCGGCGGTGTACGGCTGCGCGATGCTGGGTTTGTCGTGCATCGTCCTACCGCATCGCGAACGCGGTTTCGGCGGCGTGATTCAAACGATGGCGGCACGCGGCGGCAAGATGATCGGCGGTGCGCTGGTGTTGTGGCTGTATCAGGAATACGGGCAGACGGCGGCGGCGGGCTTTATGCTGGCGTTCAGCCTGCTGATGTTGCTGCAACTCTTGTGCTACCGCGAGCCGGAAAGTCCGACTGCGCAAGGCAGTTGGACGGCGTTGGCAGCACGGCTGGTTTCTTTTTGGCAGCAACCTGAAACGGGCTGGCGGTGGCTGGTTTTGCTGTTTGCCGTTGCCGCACCGTATGCGTTTATGGCGGCGACTTTTGTGCCCAAGCTGGCGGATTTGGGCTTCACTCCGAAACAGACGGGTGGAATTTTGGCGGTAGGTATTCCTGTTGCCTGCCTGATTGTGACGCCGCTGTCGGGCTGGTTTTCGCGCAATTATCCGCGCCGCAAACTCGTGTTCCTGCTCTACGCGCTGCAACTGCCGCTTTTGGCGTCCATGACCGCCATCGATACGCTCGCCCGCGTCCGCTCTTGGCTGCCCCCCACGCAAATCATCGCCCTGAGCCTGAGCTACACGCTGCTACTGCCGGTGATACTGGCGTTGGTGATGGACAAATCCGACCGTGCCACCGCCGCACTCGACAGCAGCCTGCAATTTTCCGTCGTCCTGCTCGGCAGTTACGCGGCCGGTTTCGCCGCCCTGCGGCTGGCAAAGGCTATTGGTTATACAGATGCGTATTGGGTTGCAGTGTGCTTGGCCGTATTGGTAGGCCTGCTTTTATATTTGAATAGAAATTTATTCAATCATTCAGAGCGTGATTCACAATAATTCGCTCAGATATTTATCTATTGATTTTAATTGGGCGCTCCTCCGGATAATTTTTCATTTTATTGCACAATCTCTCATGAAAATATAACAAAACGTGCCCATAATACTGCCGTTATTACACTCTTAAATTCAAAAGGAACCTTATGACTGCTGTTCTCATCGTTCTCGGCTTGATCGCCATTATTGTCGGTATTTTAGGCACTATTTATCCTGCCTTGCCCGGATTGGGTTTGATGTTTGGTGGTGCATGGCTGTTGGGTTATGCCGGCGATTATCAAGTGTTTGGCTCGGGTACGCTGACATTTTTGGCCATCGTTGCCGTATTCGGTACTGCGATGGACTATGTGGCGGGCGCATTGGGTGCAAAATATACCGGCGCAAGCAAAACCGCGGTTTGGGGTGCGTTTATCGGCGGCATCGTCGGCGCATTCTTCTCCATTCCCGGCTTGTTGCTCGGCCCGTTGACCGGTGCGGCCATCGGCGAATTTATCGCACGCAAAGACACTTGGCAGGCAGGCAAAGTCGGTATCGGTACGTTTATCGGCTTTATCATCGGTACCGTGGCCAAAATCGGCTGCGCCTTGACCATCGCACTGACCATTCTGTTTGTTTGGTTGGCCTCGTTGTTCTAAGACAAAACATTAAAGGCCGTCTGAATTTCAAGCATTCAGACGGCCTTTTCATTGCACTATTTATTTTCTTATTTGCCGCAGCAGGCTTTGTATTTTTTACCGCTGCCACACGGACAAGGATCGTTGCGCCCCACTTTTTCGCCTTCGCGGCGTACGGTTTGCGGCTTATTGATGATGGCCTGCCAATACCAGTAAATATCCAGCAGGACATGCGGCAAATCAGACTCCAGCTGGGTCAGCTCTTTTTCATTCAGATGCAAGATGACTTCGCCGTTTTCCTCATCATCATAGATGCCGCCCAAAGCCATAATCGGATAGAACAAATCCTCAAACTCTTCTTGATCGACTGCTTCAAACCAATCGGTAGGCACAATATCCAATGCGTAAAGATAGGCGTTACACCAAGTGTAGAAATCCGGATTGCCGGCTTCATCTTCATAAAACCACAAATCAGGCAGAATTTTCTCGTTGAGCTTCATGCGCATATCGGCGGCCATTGCCATCACCAAACGCTCGATTTCGGTGCGTTCTTTGGCATCAAACAAAGATTCCTCACCCAAAATCTCAGGCAACCAGTTGGTCGGATTCAAAGCATCCGGACCGCTCAATAAAGCCATCATAAAACCTTGAACCTCATCACAACGCATGGTGTTGTGGGCTTCGGATTTGGCATCCAGTAATTCCATCAAGCGGCTGCGTGCCACTTCATCAAAAGTCAGTATTTGCATTTTTATTCCTTAAAATAAAATCGTATTATTATTTTCAGACGGCCTGAGCATGGATACGCTGCCGCATTTGTTCAAATAAACAAACCGTTGCCGCCATCGCGACATTCAATGATTCGGTTTGTCCCAACATTGGGATTTTGACACAGGCATCGGCCTTCTCTTTTACCGTTTCGCTCACGCCGCTGCCCTCGTTGCCAAACACCCAAGCACAAGGTTGACTGAGGTCCATTTCATACAAACCGATATTGCGCTCCCCTAAGGCAGTTGCCCAAATTTGATGCTGATACATTCCCATCCAAGCGGATAATTCCACTCGGCTGAAAATAGACAGCAAAAAATGCGCGCCCATCCCCGCCCGCAACACTTTAGGCGACCAGATATCCACGGAATCATTGCCGCACACGATTTGCCTGACTCCTGCCGCCGCCGCGCTGCGCAAAATTGTGCCTGCATTGCCGGGGTCTTGTACCCGCTCCAATACCACGCAATCGCCGTCTGAAGGCAAGCCTGTCTGTTTCGGAATATTAATCCAAGTCATCACATCATCGGCATCGGTCAAACTGGTGATTTTAGATAGCGCTTCGTTACCGACCCAAGTAATCAATCCCTCATCCAACTGCGCCGCAATTTCTTGAATTTCAGGATGCTGCTGTTTCTTTTCAGGCAGATAAACCTGTTTGGGCGTACCGCCGCTTTGCAAATAAGTTTGCAGCAGATGTATGCCTTCCAATACGGTTTCACCGCTTTCACGCCTTGCTTTGGCCTGCGTCAGCAGACGGAATAAATGTTTGAGCTGTTCGTTTTGAGCAGAGGTAATCAGTTTCATGGAGCGCATTATAACTGTTTTGACTTCGTTGAAGCTATGCTTTCAGACGGCCTGACGGTTTTACTTCGGAAATAAAAAACCCTTGCAATAAAGCAAGGGTTTTGCATGATTTCATTTTTTACTGCACAACAGTCTGCTGCTCATTTTTTTGCTCGGTGCGGACAGTCGGACGATTTTCAATTTTTCCGTCTTTTGCCGCATTCGGCACAACAGTCTCGCCAGGCTCTGAAGCTGCTTTATCACTAGGCGTACCGCTTACCGGAATAATATTTTGGGCAGGCTGAATATTAGACTTCTCTGCAACCGGCATAGCGTCACGAGAAGTTTGCGGTGTAAATTGCCATACTGCAACAGCAATCGCACACACGCTGGCAGCGGCCGCGAAGAATTTGAAGAAGCCGCTATTGGCCGCTTCACGCTGAGCATATTTTTCCTGTTTGCCTTCAGCTTGAGGCACTGTAAATGCTTTGCTTTGCATGGTTTCACCGGCAACACTCGCCGCCGCACCCTGACGGATACAGTCGCCGATAATGTGGTACTCATGCCAAGCGCGCATAGCTTCCTCGTCTGCCAATACGGCATCCAGCATCTCATCAGTCAATGCTTCACCGTCCATCAATGCAGACACATACTCCAATGCTTTATTTGTTTTGTCGTTCATTTTTATTACCACCTTTGATCTTCAGAAGTATCCAACAGCGGCCGCAAATCTTTTGCAATCAGTTCACGCGCTCTGAAAATACGCGAACGTACAGTACCTATCGGACAATCCACTACCCGAGCTATTTCTTCGTAAGACAAGCCATCCATTTCCCTAAGCGTAATGGCTTGACGCATATCGTCTGGCAGTTGCGCAATGCTTGCTTCGACGGTCTGCAAGATTTCCCGATTCATCATTTCAGCTTCCGGCGTATGGTAATCCGCAATCTGATCGGTTAAATCGAGAACATCTCCCTCCTCATTGGCTGCTTCCGAGCTGACAAAAAACTGGCGACCCGAAGTGGTCAAGAAATTCTTTGCTGTATTGATACCGATACGGTACAGCCACGTATAAAATGCACTTTCTCCACGAAAATTTGCCAATGCACGATAAGCCCTAATCATTGCCTCTTGGGTTACATCGTGTACTTCGTGCTCATCCTGAATAAAACGGGAAATCAGTCTGTTTAGCCGACGCTGATACTTGGACATCAGCATCTCGAATGCCTTATGGTCACCTTTCTGTGCGCGCTCCACCAAAACTTGATCTATTTGGCGATCGTTCATATTCAACCTTTAATCGTTTTACTGCTTTAAACCAAAAATAGTAAAGCGTGCTGTGCACAGTAAAGACAGCAACGCTTTGAAATAGTTCCACGAGATTACACTCAATTGCCAAAGTTTATTCGTATAGATACTCTAACACTGACTATATTTCTTGATATACATGGACTTAATAAAAGTAGTTTAATTACTAATAGTTACTAAACTTAGAGTCAACCACTTTGTCTTTTGCTATATATTTGGCTAACTTTTCATGAACAAGCAGATAGCCTTCCCCTATTTGAACATCGCTTCCCACCCGAAGATTAACAACAGCAAGGCACTTGTTGCCCATACTTAAGACAATCGGCCAATATTTACGGACGAGTGGCACAATATGACACTCTTGCAATAGTTTTTCGACTGATTTTTCCCTTTGTCCTGACTGAATCACATCGCCTTTGACCACACTTCGAAGTACCGCCTGCTTCTCCAACTCCTCTTCTGACAAACCTCCCTTATACGGTAATAAAACAAAACCATTTTCCAGCAAAATATCTTTCAGACGGCCTCGAACTTCGCTGCCATTACACCAAGGCAGTTTTTGAAACTCACTTTCCTGACAAACAAACAGCTTGTCCCGATAGGCGACCAGTTCTCCGTCTGGTAAATTTAACTGCGCCTGATCAGCGGTTTCCAATACTCGGGCAAAATCGGCAATACTGTGATAAGAAGGCAATGATTCCGTTTGCTTTCGCAAAAAATACCAAAGCAGCCGACGACGCAAAAGCGGCGTACATTGCCGCCACCGGCTGATGCTGAATATTCCGTTTGGACTGATGCGCTGGTATTCAAACTCAATCAATTCATCTAAAAGCTGCAAATCTTCCTGCAATAATCGGATATTGGCACAAATTTGCCGCTCAAAATTCGGAATCCGCTGCTGCCATTGCGGCAAGGCCTGATTTCTCATCCAATTGCGTAAATAGACAGGATCCTCGTTACTTTCGTCCTCGACAAAAGACAACCTCCATTGTTGCGCATACCCTGCCAATTCCTGACGGGAAAATGCCAAAAGCGGCCGCCAGATTTGGATCTCTTCATTTAGATCACGCCATACCGGCATGGCCGCCATACCGCGCAATCCGCCGCCGCGTATGGCCGACAGCATAAATGTTTCGATTTGATCATTGCGATGGTGGGCCAAAACAATAATTTTTTTCAGGCCGTCTGAAAATGCCTGATATCGGGCAGCCCTGGCCGCCGCTTCCAAACCTTTTCCTTGTTTTTCCACATTGACACGGCATACCCGCAAGGCAACATTCAAACGCTGACAATAATCCTGACAAAATTTTGCCCAACTGTCGGCATTGGTGCTTAAACCATGATGAACATGGACGGCACGCAAATCAAAACGGCGGAATTCACGCATCCGGTGCAAAAGATGCAACAGGACAACGGAATCCAATCCGCCGCTCAAACCGACTTCAAAAACAGTATGGTTCGGCAAATCAGGAAAAGCTGCTTGAAAACTTTTAAATAGGGAATCAGGGGATAGTTGCGACATTTCAGACGGCCTGAAATTATGAATGACTCAAAAATAGAATACAAAAAAAGCAAGCAGCGGCATCTGCTTGCTTTTTCAGCAGTCAAACTTATTTATCGGTAAATTTACCGTAAGCCATGATGCGGTCGAAACGGCGGGAAAGCAAATCAGGCATGGTCATGCTTTGCGCTTCGCTTAATTGCTGTTCCAAAACGGTTTTAACGTTTTTCATCGTGGTTTCGTAATCACGGTGTGCACCGCCCAACGGCTCGTCAATGACTTTATCGATGAGATCCAATTCTTGCAGGCGTTTGGCGGTAATGCCCAATGCTTGCGCGGCGTCTGCTGCTTTTTCGGCAGTTTTCCAAAGAATAGAGGCGCAACCTTCAGGAGAAATCACCGAATAAGTCGAGTATTGCAGCATATTGATGTAGTCACCGACAGCCACTGCCAACGCACCGCCCGAACCGCCTTCGCCGATGATGGTACACAATACCGGTACATGCAGGCGAGTCAGTTCGTACAAATTACGGCCGATGGCTTCGGACTGGCCGCGCTCTTCCGCGCCAATGCCCGGATATGCGCCCGGGGTATCGACAAAGGTCATGACCGGAATATTGAATTTTTCGGCAGTCTTCATCAAGCGCAGTGCTTTACGGTAACCCTCAGGACGCGGCATACCGAAATTGCGGCGGATTTTTTCTTTGGTATCGCGACCTTTCTGATGGCCGATAACCATCACGCTTTGGCCGTTGAAACGTGCCAAACCGCCGACAATGGCATGATCGTCAGAATAATGGCGGTCGCCGTGCAGCTCTTCAAAATCGGTAAAAATACCGTTGATGTAGTCCAAAGTATAAGGACGTTGCGGATGGCGGGACACTTGTGAAATTTGAGCCGGAGTCAGCTTGCTGAAAATTGACTTGGTCAACTCACTGCTTTTCTTTTTCAGTCTGGCAATCTCGTCGGAAATATCAACGGCAGATTCGTCTTGTACGAATCGCAACTCGTCAATTTTATTGGTTAATTCGGCGATGGGTTGTTCAAAGTCCAAAAAAACGGGTTTCATAAAACAAAGCTCTCGGTAACGGTTGCTGACATGATACGCTAATCAGACGTATTTGACAGCATTTCTCAAAGGGAAACTGCCATCTTTTGCAATAAAAAATCTTTCAGACGGCCTTTATAATAAAGAAATAGTATATCTGCACTAAACACATGGAGTGCCGTATCTTATGATAAACTTCAATTCAGTTCAATCATTTCAAACAGGCTATGAAAAACGATCATGACAATTCGTCCATGCGCTTGGACAAATGGCTGTGGGCCGCGCGCTTTTTCAAGACCCGCGCGCTGGCACAAAAACATATTGAGCTGGGCAGGGTTTTGGTAAACGGCTCAAAGGTGAAAAACAGCAAAAATATTTCCGCCGGCGACACCATCGACATGACTTTGAACTCCCTACCCTACAAATTCAAAGTTGCCGCACTCAATCATCAACGCCGACCGGCACCGGAAGCGCGTTTACTCTACGAAGAAGACATGAAAACGGCTGCCGAACGCGAAGCTCAAAAACAGCTCGACCAAGCCAGCCGCATCAGTGCCGCTTATCCGGACGGACGCCCGACCAAACGCGACCGCCGCCAGCTTGACCGTATGAAGCGCGATAGCTGGTAAAGCGTTTCTTCCATTGTTTCAGACGACCCTATATCCATGCCGTCTGAAAACCAAAAACAGGCAGGACATCCTGCCTGTTTTTTATTTGTGATGATTAAAATTTATATTCTAACTGACCACGAATAACGTTTACGTCCTGCTTATCCGTACCGACGGTAGGCGTAACTTGTTTGCCGGCCAAATAGAAACCTTTGAGTTTCCAGTTTTTCCAAGGAATATAGGTCGCACCGATTTGCACGCCTTGGACGTTTTTGCTGTAATCCTCAACAGAAGAGACTCCGGACAACGAACCGACACGGCGGTAGTTCAAGAATACGTCGTAAGAATTACGGACGTTCCAGTCGGCCAATTTATAGCGCACTTCAGTGAACACGCCGTCATTTTTGATTTTTTGTCCGGCATCATTATAGGCTTTGATATTGGACTTGCTGACTGCGGCCATCCAATGCCAATCGTCATTAAACTTGATGTCCGTACCGATTTCTCCGAAGACCGCATTTTTCTTCGCACCGCGTACATCAATGTCCTTCATGTAGCTGACTGTTGCGCCGACGTTGATATTCTCATTCACAGGCAACATGCTTTGAACCGCGGCAAAATGTCTGCGGCGGCCGCCAATGCCCCATGCGTTGTCGTTCAGGTTGCCGGTACGGCGGCCCGCATAGATTTTGGTAGGCAGGGTTTTATTGTCGAAGAAGATTTCGCCGCCGGTTACTTCGGCATCCCAGACGCGGCCGTAGGAAGAGAACGCGCCAAATTTACCGACACGCGCTTTAATATTGTTGTACAAAGTCCCTTCGGCATACAGTTTATTGACCGGCACATCATGATCGCCGTTGAACTTACCGGTTTCCAAATCGATATTCGGCTCGATTTGCGCCACCAATTTCCAATCTTTATACAGTTTTGCGCGTAACCAAAACTCCGCATTGAAGTTGGCATTGGTATCTTCAGGCGTAGGATTGATGCTGCTGTTGTTGGCATTGATGTCTTTGGTATCCGCACGTACGCGCAAGCCACCATTCACAGTCAACAAATCATTGAAAATGCTGATTTTATCGTCATCTTTGCGAATGATACTGCCGGAATTGACGTAATCGTTGGTGGTGACCAAAGCCGCCGCATCATGTCCGCCATCAGCATTCTCTGCCAAAGAATAAGATGATGAAGCCAATAAAATACAGGTTGCAATCAGTTTGGTTTGAAATTTCATGCCGACTCTCCAAAAGAAGGTATTGAAAGTGAAGTATTCGATAAAGCGTACAACATTATGAATTTCGTATAAATCATTCATTTATTTACTAATTATTTTTATCGTATGTAAATTAGTGTAATCAGTCAAGCAGATTTAAACGCTTTATCCTCTTTCAGACGGCCTCTTGATTCAGGTCAAACGGAAGCCTGCTCATCAGTCTGTTCAAACTGCCATTTCAAGGCATCGGCCAATGCCGTCCTGCGTTTTTGATGGCATCCCACAGCCTGACACAATTCCTCCGCATTTCCCCAAAACACAAAACGTTCACGTGCACGGGTAATGGCTGTGTAAAGCAGAGCCTTATCCAAACCTCGGGCTTCCTCTTCGCTTTCCGTCGTTACAGGCACTGACGGGGGGAACAGCCATACTTCCCGATATTCCGAACCTTGGCTCTTATGCACCGTCATGGCAAAAGCCGATTCAAAATCAGGCAAACGGCTGATGGCAATTTTTTTGAATCCATCTTTCTCAGGAAAAAATGCAGACAAACCATTCAACGATTCTTCATCTTTCATAATCAGACCGATGTCGCCGTTAAATACTTCCAGCATGTAATCATTGTGCGTAATCATGATGATTTGTCCGGCAAACCAAGGCGTTTCGCCCGAAGCCTTGCCTTGTCGTTGCAAGTATTCTTGATAAGCTTGATTCAAATCATCCGCATCCTGCCGCCAAGCCGCCAATACCACCACATCGGCCGCATGACCATAGGCGAGTGCAACATTATTCTCTGCCACAGCCTGCCAATAATCCTGTTGCTTTTGATACAGCAAGGCGACCTGCTCTTTCAGACAGCCTGATTTCATTTCCAATTCTTTGGGGAACTTGTCAAACTGTTCGACCGCAGTTTGCTTTTCCCCGGACACCACCGCCCTCGCCAAACAACCGATACCGCTGTCTGCACCAAAACGGTGGCTGAACGTCAATTTGGCATTGTTTTGCGATAAAGCCTGTGGCCGCTCTTTAATCTCAAAGCCATGATCGGGCAGGTACACTTCCAACTTTTCAGCGGTTGCTTTATCCAAAGCCGTCGGACGCGATAATGCCGCCAATACGGCACCCAACCCAACCGACGGCAACTGGTTTTCATCGCCAAGCAACACCAAACGACAGCCGGTTGGCACGGCACGCAACAAATCCAACACCAGCGGCAAATCCAACATTGACGCCTCATCCACCACCAAAACATCCAAAGCAAGCGGATGTTCATGATTGAACGCAGGGCACATTTGCGGCGGCCTCAATTTCAATAATCGATGGACGGTCTGCCCTTCCAAGTTTTCCAAATGCGCTTTAATGCTCGGAGACAAATCAAAACCGTCCAAAGCATGCTGCAAAGCCCGTGCCATATGCGCAGCCGCTTTACCCGTCGGCGCCGCCAAAGCGATACGGGGCAGCTTCGTACTGTTATTGCAAATCAGACCCAAAAGTTTTGCTACGGTAGTCGTCTTACCCGTACCCGGCCCGCCGGTAATCAACATAAAGTTTTGCAGCAAAGCCAAAGCCGCAGCATCCCGTTGCTCTTTACTGTCTTTAGTATCAAACCAGTCGCTCAGGCTTTTTGAAGCCGCCATGAAATTCACTTCTTCCGCCTCTGCACTGGCCAGCCGTTTGATTTCAACAGCCAAATCATGCTCCAACTGCCACATACGCCCTAAAAACAATTTCCGGCCTTGCAGGATAAGCGGTTTATCCGCATTACCGACCAAATTCGGCAAGTTGCTTAAGGCATCGACATCCGCTTTATCCAAGTAAATAAACGAATGCCCGTTTTGCAAGGCTGCAAACAGTCTAACCACATAAGGCTCAATAACGGATGCACCCTGTACTTCGTGACGGCGGAAAAACGCTATGGCCACATCTGCGGCAGAGGAAAGGATAGAGTCGGTCGGATTCATGGCTCAGGATTGATTGATACGGAAAAAAGAAAGGCCGTCTGAAAAACAGCGTTTCCATAAATGAAAACCTATTTTTCAGACGGCCTCTATTATACCTTTCAAAGCATAAAATATTTGCCTGAAATAATAACCTTATTGCAGCACTTGCAGGCTGCCGTCTTTCATGGTCATTACCCGGTCGAAACGCTCAGCCAGCTCGTCATCATGGGTCACCACAATCAGGCTGGTGTTTAATTCGCGTTTCAAGTCCAGCATCATGTCCAACACATTTTGCGCATTTTTACGGTCAAGGTTCCCCGTCGGCTCATCTGCCAACAGGCATTTCGGCTCATTAACCAAAGCACGGGCAATCGCCGCACGCTGACGCTCACCGCCGGAAAGTTCGCTCGGACGGTGCAGCATACGCTTGTCCAAGCCAACCTTTTTCAGCATCTTGACAGCCTTCTCCTCAGCCATCGCCTTGGGCATTTTGCCGATTAAAAGCGGCATCATGACATTTTCCAACGCAGAAAACTCAGGCAATAGATGGTGGAACTGATACACAAAGCCCAAATAACGGTTGCGCAATTCGCCCAACTGTTTTTGGCTCAAACCGCCCAAATCCTGATCCATCAGTATTACCTTGCCTTCAGACGGCATATCCAAGCCACCAAGAAGGTGCAGCAACGTAGATTTACCGCTGCCTGACGAACCAATAATACTCACGCTTTCCGCTTCAGCAACTTCAAAATCCAAATGATTCAACACTTGTACATTCAATGCGCCATCATTATAGCTTTTGCCAACGCCGGTACATTTCAAAATTGTCTTACTCATAACGCAAAGCCTCCGCAGGTTGGGTTTTTGCAGCACGCCAGCTCGGATACAGTGTGGCGATAAATGCCAAGCCAAGCGAAATGCAGGCAATAACGGCGACATCCTTCAAGTTCACATCGCTAGGCAGGTAATCGATGAAATAAACCTGTGAGTTAATCAAATGCACGCCGAACAGGTCTTCAAAAAACGCGACAATCTTGCCGACATTCCAACCCAGCAATACACCGCATACGACACCAACAAGCGTACCAAAGAACCCCGCAAATGCGCCCTGTACCAAGAAAATCTTCATGACCCCACCCGGGGACAAACCCAAAGTGCGCAAAATCGCAATATCGGCTTGTTTTTCCGTTACCGCCATTACCAAAGAAGAAACGAGGTTAAACGCAGCAACCGCGATAATCAGTGTCAAAATGATGAACATCATGCGTTTTTCCAACTCAACGGCTTCAAAATAGCTGCGGTTGTTAAACGTCCAGTCGCGCACCCATACTTCATCTTTTTTAGCATCAGGAATCAACTTGGCAATGAAAGACGGCGCATTCTGAGGATCAGCCAATCGTAAACGCAGCCCACCGACATTTTCTCCCAGTCGATACAAGACTTGCGCATCCTTGATATGCGTCATGGCCAATGTGTTATCGACTTCATATACACCGGTTTTTACCACACCGACCACATTAAACTGCTTCAAGCGCGGCACTACACCGGCAGGGGTAACGTTACCCTCTGGCGTAATCACTGTAACCTTGCCGCCAAGCTCCGTTCCCAATGCCTCAGCAAGCCCTTGACCCAAAATAATATCAAATTCGCCCGGCTTCAAATCGTCAAAACTGCCGGCCGGCATATCCTTACCGTAATCAACGACATTTTTTTCTTCAGACGGCAAAATACCGCGTATCTGTACACCGCGCACTTCCCCGGCATTAGCAAGCAAAGCCTGATCGGAAACATAAGGCGCACTGGCCAATACTTCCTTTTTGCCTTTTACAAATTCGCGCAAACTCTGCCAACCCGGAGCGCTACCGACATCGTAATAGCCGATTTCCGCATGAGGTGCGACGTTCAACAATTGGCCGCGTATCTCTTTCTGAAATCCGTTCATCACTGATAACACCACAATCAGTGCCGTTACGCCCAAGGCGATACCGGCGATTGAAATCATGGTAATAAATGACATAAAGCCGTTGCGTTTTTTCGCACGCAGATAGCGCAGGCCTATCCAAGTTTCTAAAGAAGCCATTCAAAAATGCCTCATTCGTTTGTCAAAAAAGGCTTATTGTACCGTAAAACCGACAGGTCGTCCGATTGCCCGACTGATGTAGCATTCAGGGATAAAGTGTATGTAAAACCATGTATCTTCCCGTAAATTCCGCCGAAAAACTTGCACAATCTGCCAATCGCCCTTATTCTGAAGCTGTAACACACTTTGTCACCATCAAAAAGGAAATACACTAATGAACAGCAAAAAATTCTTGGCCCTCGTATCTGTAGCTATAGGTTTGTCTTTCAGCTTCAATGCATATGCCGCCAAAGAAATCAAAATCAGTTCAAACAATACCGCTTACTCCGACGCCGATGTTCAAAAACTGGCAGCCACGGCTGTCGGCATGGGCGTGAAAGAACCTGTCAGCCTCAACAGCGGAAACGGTGTTGTTACCGTATCCGGCAGCAGCGCAACCAAATGCGCATTCAAAGTCGGCAACGGCGATACGCCTCAAATTCAAGGCGTCAGCTGCAAATAATCTGATTTAATCAATGAAAAGGCCGTCTGAAAGACTGAGACCTTTGCAAAATTCCTTTTCCCCCGACAGCCGAAATCCAAACATAGGTTTTCGTCTATTTCCGCTCCTAATT
>NZ_JBQCUX010000006.1:0-153742 GCF_051962875.1 Neisseria sp. P0007.S010
CTGTCTGCTTCGTTTTCTTCACCGCGTCAGCAGCGAAGAACCGAACTATACGCCCCATCACAAAACCAGTCAACACCTTTCGCAAAATTATTTTCAGAAATTTAACCACTTCCCTGTTTTAACAGGGTTTTTATTTTATAAAAAATACAATCAAACTTCCTACACAATCCATACATACAAAAAAACACAAAACAAAGGCCGTCTGAAATGCTCTTTCAGACGGCCTTTTGAGGTTTCTATATCTATATTCTTAGTCGGCGAACTGTTTTTTCATTCGTTCGCGTCGCTCTTGCGCTTCTACGGACAATGTCGCGGTCGGACGTGCCAGCAGGCGTTTGAGGCCGATGGGTTCGCCGGTATCGGCACAGAAACCGTAATCACCTTCGTCAATGCTGCGGATAGTCGCTTGCACTTTATTGAGAAGTTTACGCTCGCGGTCACGGGTGCGCAGTTCTAAAGCGTATTCTTCTTCTTGAGTAGCTCGGTCGGCAGGATCGGGAGCGGATTCGTGCTCTTGAAGATGGCCGGTAGTGGTGTTTGCATTTTCAATCAGCTCTTCTTGCATTTTAACCAGTAGTTCGCGGAAGAAGGCCAATTGGTCGCTGTTCATGTAGTCCTCTTCAGGACCATCCCAGTTTAAAATATCTTGTTCTGTCAGCTTTGCCATGGTGTCTGCTTTCGGTTTGTTGTTAATGATTTGGATGCTACGGGTTTGCTTTTATTGGGTTTTCTTAAATTTCCGTTTTGGAAATTGGGCGAATCATATCATGTTTTACCTATTCATTTGTTCCTTATATTTCGATTTGCACTTTTTTGCACTACCTTACATCTAAATGTATTAAAGCGCTTTTTAGGACGTTGTATTTTTGGTCGTTAATACCTGTAGCCTTTCAGACGGCCTATTGAAGCAACCACAGATTGGTTTGCTGGATAAATTGGGGAAACCACCTGGCCAACCACAACCATAATAAGAGTGCCAACAAACTGCCTGAAAAATCGTATCGCCCTACGCGTAAGAAGGAAAACGGTTTGAGCAATGGTTGCAGGATTCGTTCAATGGCATAAGTCAACGGCGAATAGCGGCCCTGTATGCTGGACACCATTCTAATAATCAGACCGATAAGTAATGTATAGGCCGCGGCTTTCAGCATATGGAGTACGGCAAACCAGAAGTTTGCCAAAATCAGCTTATTGCTGATGGACAGCGCCGGCGAGATGAAAATAATGGCGGTACAGGCAAGGTAGTACACCAGAAAACCTGCTGGCAGGCAGTACCAATCGGTTTTCGCGCCGGATGGAAATGCTTTTTGCCAAGGTTTGGTCAACCAGCCTGTTGCCTGTATGCTGAATTTAAGCAGGGGGTGTTCTGCTGCCAATCCTGCGTATCGGAGCAAAAAGCGCGTGATACACAGGATGGCAATAGCGTCTGCCAATAATAAGAGCAAGTCGCCTCGCATGTTCAGACGGCCTTATATTGTTGCGCCATTTCTTGCGAACGTTTGACGCAGGCTTCTACGCCCTGTTCGATGGCTTCGGCAACGTGACGGGCTTTGAAGGTTTCGATGGCTTCGTGTGTCGTGCCGCCTTTGGAAGTTACGTTTTGCTGTAATTGTGCGAATGCTTCGCCGGTTTGTTCGGCCAAAGCCACTGCGCCTTTAAATGTGGCGAGGCTCAGTTCGCGTGCATCTTGTTCGTTGAAACCTTGTGCCAAAGCCGCATTTTGGAGCGCGCCCAACAGATAGAAAACATAGGCGGGGCCGCTGCCGCTGATGCCGGTAATATTGTGGAGTTGCTCTTCCTCGTTCAGCCAAACGGTCGTGCCGACAGAGCGCATGATGCCGTCTGCGGCTGTGCGGTCGGCTTCTGAAACGCCTGCATCGGCAAACATACCGGATACGCCCAAGCCGATTTTGGCCGGCGTATTGGGCATGATGCGCACGATACGGCGTGTGCCGCCTAGATAATGGCTGAGGGTATCGATGGACAAACCTGCCGCTACGGACAACACCAGCGCTCCATTTAAACGGATGTTTTGACAGGCTGCCTGCATGTCTTGCGGTTTGACGGCGAGAATAAGGACGTCGTCCGCACTCAATTCGGGCAGGTTTTCAGAAGTGGTTACGCCCAATTCTTGCACCAGTTGCGCACGTCTTTCAGCGCCGCGTTCGACAATGTGGACACGATA
The DNA here is from genome assembly GCF_051962875.1 of Neisseria sp. P0007.S010. Taxonomy (NCBI): domain Bacteria; kingdom Pseudomonadati; phylum Pseudomonadota; class Betaproteobacteria; order Neisseriales; family Neisseriaceae; genus Neisseria; species Neisseria sp. P0007.S010. The sequence goes on from NZ_JBQCUX010000006.1 coordinate 2,186, forward strand.
GCCGTCTTGTTTGACCAAACCGCCTGCAATGGCCGTCGCCATATTGCCACCGCCGAGAAAATAGATATTCATATATATGTCACTCCTTTGTGATATCGATCAGGCCGTCTGAAACTGCTGTCTGCCCTGTTCAGACGGCCTATTACTTTTATTGAGGATAATGCCGCTTGCCGAAAATCGCGCTGCCGATGCGGACATGGGTTGCGCCGCATTCTACCGCGATTGGCATATCTCCGGACATACCCATAGACAAAACATCTGCTTCGACGCCAGCCGCATTCAACTCAGCCAACAGCCACTGCATAGTGTGAAACTGGCTGCGCAACTCATCGTCGCTGCTGTCGGCCTTGGCCACACACATCAATCCGCGCACTTTAATATTCGGCAACTTGGCCACTTCAAGGGCCAGCGCAACCGCTTCATCGGGCGCCACGCCGTGTTTTGCTTCTTCCGCGGCAATGTTCACTTCAATGCACACCTGCAACAGCGACATTTCAGACGGCCTTTGTTCACTCAACCGCCGCGCCGTTTTCAGACGGCCTATCGTATGCACCCAATGTGCGCGTTCGGCCACAAATTTGGTTTTATTAGACTGCACATCGCCGATAACGTGCCAAACAATATCCGGCAGATCGGCCAACGTTTCCGTTTTTTCAAACCATTCCTGAATATAGTTCTCGCCGAAATCGCGCTGACCGGCCGCATACACTTCACGGATATCGTCTGCCGGAAAGGTCTTGCTGACCGCTACCAGCTTTACCGCATCCGCAGGCCGTCCGACAGCCTCAGCCGCCTGTTCAACCGCCCGGCATACGTCCTGATAGTTTTGTTGCAATACCGACATGGTTTTCTCCTTTAACCCGTTCATCACTCGGCATTTTGAAAATTTTACTTGGTCGAACGGATTTATCTATTTAAAATAAAGCGATTTTATTATTCTAAACCAAAACAAGGCCACATTATGCAGATTACCGACTTACTCGCGTTCGGCGTGAAAAACAAAGCCTCCGACCTCCATTTGAGTTCGGGCATTTCCCCTATGATACGCGTACACGGCGACATCCGCCGCATCAACCTGCCCGAGATGAGTTCGGAAGAAGTCGGTACCATGATTACCTCGGTCATGAACGACCACCAACGCAAGCTCTATCAACAGGATTTTGAAGTCGATTTCTCATTTGAGCTGCCTAATGTTGCCCGTTTCCGCGTCAACGCCTTTATGACCGAACGCGGCCCGGCCGCCGTATTCCGTACCATTCCGAGCACCGTCCTGACGCTGGAAGAATTGCGTGCGCCGCGCATTTTCCAAAAAATTGCCGAAAATCCACGCGGGTTGGTCTTGGTAACCGGCCCGACCGGTTCGGGTAAATCCACCACGCTGGCAGCGATGGTCAACTACATCAACGAAACCCAACCGGCCCACATTCTGACCATCGAAGACCCGATTGAGTTCGTCCACCAAAGCAAAAAGGCACTCATCAACCAGCGCGAACTGCATCAGCACACCCACAGCTTTACCAACGCCCTGCGCTCCGCCCTGCGCGAAGACCCCGATGTGATTTTGATCGGTGAGATGCGCGACCCTGAAACCATCTCCCTCGCCCTGACCGCCGCCGAAACCGGCCACTTGGTTTTCGGCACGCTGCACACGACCGGCGCCGCCAAAACCATCGACCGTATTGTCGACGTATTCCCAGCCGGCGAAAAAGAAATCGTGCGCTCCATGTTGTCCGAATCCTTGCGCGCCATCATTTCCCAAACCCTGCTGAAAACCCGCGACGGCAACGGCCGCGTCGCCGCACACGAAATCCTGATTTCCACACCGGCCGTGCGCAACCTCATCCGCGAGAACAAAATCGCTCAAATCAACGCCGCCCTCCAAACCGGTCAGGCCCACGGTATGCAAACCCTCGATCAAGCCCTGCAAACCCTTGTCCGCCAAGGCACCATCAGCCCCGAGCTGGCACGCAGCAAAGCGCAAAACATCGAAAACCTCTCTGTTTTCTAAACCATACCCAGGCCGTCTGAACCCATCATCCCGTTTTCAGACGGCCTTTCAGCCTGACCGAATACCCGTTTTAAAGAGAATCATCATGAGCGACCTCGCCCCTCTGCACGACCTGTTAAGCGAAATGGTGCAAGCCTACTCACAAAAAAACCAAGCACCGCACATCCCCACCCCGGCCGAAATCGGCACACATCTTCACCCCCTGCTCGACCGTATGTGTGAAGAGGCCGAAAAACGCAACGCATCCGACATCTTCATCAGCGCAGGCTTTCCCCCAGCCATCAAAGTCGGCGGCACCCTCACGCCCATGCCCCACAAAGCGCTGACCGGCGCGGACACCGCCGCCATCGCCGAATCCACCATGAACCCCGACCAGCTCGAAGCCTTCAACCGCGACTGGGAAATCAACTATTCCGTCCAATCGCGCAGCAACACGCGCTACCGCGTCAACGCCTACCACGAGCAAGGCCGCGTCGGCATGGTATTGCGCCGCGTCAGCCAAGACATTCCCGAAATGAAGACACTCGGCTTACCCGAAAAGCTCCAAGAGCTTGCACTCGCGCCGCGCGGCCTACTGATCCTCGCCGGCCCGACCGGTTCGGGTAAATCCACCACCATGGCCTCCATGCTCAACTACCGCAACCAAAAGCTGCCCGGCCATATCGTTACCATCGAAGACCCCATCGAGTTTATCTACAAACCTTGCCGCAGCATCTTCACCCAGCGCGAAATCGGCATCGATACCGACAACTGGAAAACCGCCGTTCAAAGCGCCATGCGTCAAGCACCCGATGTCGTCTGTATCGGCGAAGTCCGCAGCGAAGAAAGCATGGAATACGCCCTCCAACTGGCTCAAACCGGCCATCTGTGCGTTTTCACCATCCATGCCAGCACGGCCTCCCAAACCATCGAGCGCATCATCAACTTCTATCCGGAAGACCGCCGCCAACAGGTTTTGATGGATTTGGCGTTAAACCTCGTCGGCATCATCGGCCAACGCCTCACCATCAAGAAAAACCGCCAACGCACGGCCATTACCGACCTCCTGCTCAACACGCCGGCCATGCAGGACTTGATTTTCAAAGGCGAATTGCTAGAAATCCGCGACCTGATGGCACGCTCAGGCAGCAACGGTATGCAGACTTTCGACCAAAACCTCTTCAACCTCTACGCACAAGGCCAAATCGAACTCAGCGAAGCCCTGCGCCAAGCAGTATCCGCCAACGATTTGCGCCTGCGCATTCAAATGCACGACGAGGGCAACAATACCGAACGCCTCTACGACCGCATCAGCGACCTCAACCTGATGACCTAATGGCGCAAGCCAAAAAAAGGCCGTCTGAACGGACGTGGAAACGAAATCAAGTATTTCCCCGTATCCGTTCAGACGGCCTTATCTCATTTAAAGCATTCTGAAACCGACTGAAAATCCTGTTAAAATCCAATCATTCATCTCATAACAAATAAAACAACCCAATCATGAAAACTCCGCCGCTCAAACCTCTGATCATTGCCTCCCTACCCGTCTTCGCCAGCGTGTTCATCGCCGCCACCCTCGTTTGGCACTTCGACACGCCCAAGCTCGTCATGCCCTTCGTACTCGGCATTATTGCCGGCGGTTTAGTCGATTTGGACAACCGCCTCACAGGCCGTCTGAAAAACATCGTCATCACCGTTGCCCTGTTCACCCTCTCCTCGCTGCTTGCCCAAAGCACCATCGGCACAGGCGTTCCCTTCATCTTGGCCATGACCCTGATGACTTTCGGCTTCACCATCCTCGGCACCGTCGGCCTCAAATACCGCACCTTCGCTTTCGGTGCGCTCGCCGTCGCCACTTACACCACGCTGACCTACACACCCGAGACCTACTGGCTGACCAACCCCGTCATGATTCTGTTGGGCACTGTCCTATACAGCGTCAACACCCTGATCTTCCAAATTATCCTGCCCCACCGCCCCGTCCAAGAAACCGTCGCCAACGCCTACGACGCACTCAGCAACTACTTCGATGCCAAAGCCGACTTTTTCGATCCCGACGAAGCCGCATGGTTGGGCAACCGCCAAATCGACTTGGCCATGAGCAACACCGGCGTGATTACTGCCTTCAACCAATGCCGCGGCGCACTTTTCTACCGATTGCGCGGCCAACACCGCCATCCGCGTACCGCCAAAATGCTGCGCTACTACCTCTGCGCGCAAGACATGCACGAACGCATCAGCTCCGCCCACGTCGATTACAGCGAAATGGCCGAGCAGCTCAAAAATACCGACCTCATCTTCCGCATCCGCCGCCTGCTCGAAATGCAAGGCCAGGCGTGCCGCAACGTTGCCGCCTCCCTGCGCAACAACAAACCCTACGCATACAGCAAACGCCTCGGCCGCGCCATGGAAGGCTGCCGCCAGTCCCTCAGCCATTTTGCCGAGACCCATGCCGACAATGCCAACCTCCACAATATCCGCCGCCTGCTCGACAACCTCAGCAGCGTCGATTACCAACTGCGGCAACTGCAAAACGATGCGTCCCTTGCCGAAAACGACAACGCCGACACCCGCATCGCCGCCCTTGAAAACACCAAGTTCCGCAATATCGGCGAAACCGTCCTCAGCCAGCTCAATTTCGACTCCGGCGTCTTCCGCCATGCCACCCGCCTCTCCATCGTCGTGGCCGCGGCCTGTATCATTGTCGAAATCCTTCATCTCAACCTCGGCTACTGGATTCTGCTGACCGCCCTTTTCGTCTGCCAACCCAACTACACCGCCACCAAAAGCCGCGTGTACCAACGTATCGCCGGCACGATTCTCGGCGTGATTGTCGGTTCGCTCGTCCCCTACTTCACCCCGTCTGTTGAAACCAAGCTCTGGATTGTCATCGCCAGCACCACCCTGTTCTTCATGACCCGAAGCTACAAATACAGCTTCTCCACCTTCTTCATCACCATCCAAGCCCTGACCAGCCTCTCGCTTGCCGGTCTGGACGTGTACCACGCCATGCCCATCCGCATCATCGACACCATTGTCGGTTCCGTTATCGCATGGGCCGCCGCCACCTACCTCTGGCCCGATTGGCGTTACCTCACCCTCAGCCACACCGCCGCCCAAACCATTACTGCCAACGGCCGCTATCTCGACGCCATCCTCGACCAGCTGCAAAACGGCAGCCGCGACGATTTCGACTACCGCCTCACCCGCCGCCAAGCCCACGAAAGCATCGCCGCCCTCAGCAGCACCCTGTCGGACATGAGCAGCAACCCGAAAAAATACCAAGACCGCCTGCAAGACGGTTTTACCCTGCTCAAAACCAGCTATGCGCTGACCGGCCACATTTCCGCGCTCGGCGCATACCGCGACCAAGTCCGAATCGACGGCAACGACGGCTTTGCACCCTATGCCAAGCTGACCCACCACATCGCCGAGTTGCTGACCCAAATGCCCCAAACCGACCCCGAGGCTTTTGAAACGGCCATGACCCAAATCCGTCAGGAATTTGCCGAGCTTGAACAAAACACACAAGCGCAACAAGACCACATCCTCAAACACCAGCTCGACCTGATCATCCGCCAGCTTACCCCGTGCTACCAGGCATTGCACCGACAAGCCGACGTGGAGGCCGTTTGAAAAGAGCCGGACACTTTCCAGCCTGTTTAGCAACAAGTCTGCCAATCATCGGCGTTGAGTCCAGCTAAACACTTACTCGAATAAAAACCAAAACAAAAGGCCGTCTGAAACCTGATTTCCAGATTTCAGACGGCCTTTATTCAGCCATCGATATTAAAACCGATTATGCGCCGCGTTTTTCCAAAGCAGCAACGGCAGGCAACTCTTTGCCTTCCAAGAATTCGAGGAACGCGCCGCCGCCGGTGGAGATGTAGCTGATTTGATCGGTTACGCCGAATTTAGCAATTGCCGCCAAAGTGTCGCCGCCGCCGGCAATCGAGAACGCATCGCTTTGGGCAATCGCTTCGGCCAATACTTTGGTACCGCCGGCAAATTGGTCAAACTCAAACACGCCGACCGGGCCGTTCCATACGACCGTACCGGCAGCTTTGAGCAAATCGGCCAAAGCAGCGGCGGATTTTGGGCCGATGTCCAAAATCATGTCGTCTTCGGCAACGTCGGCAATGTCTTTCACCACCGCTTCCGCATCGGCGGCAAAGGCTTTAGCGACAACCACATCGGTCGGCAGCGGAACAGAGCCGCCTTTGGCCGCCATTTTCGCCATGATTTTTTTGGATTCTTCCACCAAATCGTGTTCGGCCAAAGATTTGCCGATGGCTTTGCCTTCTGCCAACAGGAAGGTATTGGCAATACCGCCGCCGACGATGAGTTGGTCGACTTTGTCGGCCAAAGATTCGAGGATGGTCAGCTTGGTGGACACTTTGCTGCCGGCAACGATGGCAACCATCGGATGAGCCGGTTGTTTCAGGGCTTTGCCCAAAGCGTCGAGTTCGCCCGCCATCAACACGCCGGCGCAGGCAACGGGCGCGGCTTGGGCAACGGCTTCAGTTGAAGCTTGGGCGCGGTGGGCGGTACCGAATGCGTCGTTAACGAATACGTCGCACAAAGAAGCGTAGGCTTTGCCCAGCTCCAAGTCGTTTTTCTTCTCGCCTTTGTTGATGCGCACGTTTTGCAACATCACGACATCACCGGCGTTCAAAGTTGGTTTGTTTTCACGCCAGTCGTTCAATACTTTCACGTCTTTGCCCAACAGTTTGCCCAAATGCGCGGCAACAGGCGCTACATCGTCTTCAGGATGGAATTCGCCTTCGGTCGGACGGCCGAGGTGGGTCATCACGATCACAGACGCGCCGTTGTCCAAGCAGTATTTGATGGATGCGAGCGAAGCACGGATACGGGTGTCGTCGCTGATGTTGCCGTCTTTGAACGGTACGTTCATATCGGCGCGGATCAGAACGGTTTTGCCTTGAACATTTTGTTCGGTCAGTTTCAAAAATGCCATGATGATTCCTTTGTGATGATTGGGAACGGGAATGTTTGGGATTATCCGCGAATGAGGCGCGACGGTAAAGATTGGCAACGGCCGTGCTTGATGTGAATCAGCAGATAAAGCCGCAGGCCGTCTGAAACATTCGGCCAATCTTTGCAGATTTTCCGCTATACTTTGGCGATTGATTTTCATTTTACGGATTGAACCATGTTACGCCGAATTGCTTTAATGCTTGCCTTCGCGCTGCCTGCCGCTTCATGGGCGCAGACGCTTTCTGAAACCCTGCCCAACGGTCTGAAAATCATCGTCAAAGAAGACCACCGCGCGCCTGTGGCCGTTTCGCAGATTTGGTACAAAATCGGCAGCGTGGATGAGAAACCGGGCAAAAGCGGCCTGAGCCACGCTTTGGAACACATGATGTTTAAAGGCACGAAAGACGTTCCCTCCGGCGAGTTCAATCGCCGCGTGTCCGAGCTGGGCGGGCAAAACAACGCCTACACCAGCCGCAATGAAACGGTGTATTACGAAAACGTCGCCGCCGCCAACCTGCCCGAGATTCTGAAGCTCGAAGCCGACCGCATGCACAACCTCAACTTCAGCGACAAAGAATTCCTCAACGAGATGAACGTCATCCGTGAAGAACGCCGCCAGCGCACTGAAGACACGGCCGACGGCAAAATGTGGGAGCAAGCCTATCTTGCCGCCTTTACCCAACCGTCGATGCGCGCCTCCGTCATCGGCTACATGAAAGATTTGCACACCCTAAAAGCCGATGACCTGCGCGCGTGGTACAAACAATATTACGCGCCCAACAATGCCGTATTGGTCATTGTCGGCGATGTCGATGCCAAACAAACGCTTCAGACGGCCGCCAAACTCTTTGGCGATATTCCGGCCAAAGCCCAGCCGCCGCGTAACAAGCTCCATACCGAACCCTATTTGCGCAAGCCTGTTACGGTCAAAGCCACTTCTCCGGTCACACACCAGCCGCTGATTGCCATCAACTTCCGTGTGCCGAAACTCCAAAAATTCGACGACGCAATGCCTTTTGCCCTCGACGTCCTCTCCGATATTTTGGCAGGCAACGCGTCCAGCCGTTTTGATAAAAACCTCGTGCGCGGCAAGCAAACCGCATTGAACGCAGGCACGCATTACGACATCATCAGCCGTGAAATGCCGCTGTTCAGCGTCATAGCCATGCCTGCCGAAGGCGTGAAAACCGATACTCTGATTGCCCAGCTGCGCCAAGAAATCAAAGACATTGCCGACAACGGCGTTTCCGAAGAAGAATTGCAGCGCGTCAAAACCCAGGCAGCAGTCAACGAAATCTACGCCAAAGACTCCATGTCTTCCCAAGCCTCCATGATGGGGCGCCTCGAAGCGCGCGGTTTCCAATATACCGACGAACAAGAAATCCACCGCCGCTTACAGGCAGTCAGCGCGCAAGAAGTACAGGTCGCCGCCCGGATGTTGACCGACGAGCGCATGAGTACCGTCATCATCGAGCCGCAAAAAACAGCCACCGCGCCAAGCAAAAAAGCTGCCAAACGCCGATAAACATCAGGCCGTCTGAAAGCCCATACCCTTTCAGACGGCCTTAACAGAAAGCCACAACATGAAACCCACCCTGCTCGCCCTTGCCCTACTCCTGCCCTTAAGCGTCCAAGCCGCCACCGACATCCAGCGCTGGCGCAACCACGACGGCACCCAAATCCTCCTTGTCGAACGCCACGAAAACCCCATCATCGACCTTGAAGTCAGCTTCAAGGGCGCAGGCAGCGTCGCCAATCTGGACGGCAAAAGCCAAGTTGCCGAATTTACCGCCGCCCTTCTGACCGACGGCACCCAAGAACTGGACGAAGAAGCCTTCAATGCCGAAGCCGACAACATCGGCGCACAAATCAGCAGCGACAGCAATGCCGAAAGCGCATCCGCAGGCTTCCGCAGCCTCAGCAAAGCCGACATCCGCGACAAAGCCGCCAACTTGCTCAACCACTCGCTGACCCGTCCGCGCTTTGACGAAGCCGTTTTCCGCCGCCGTCAAATCCAATCCATTACCGGCTTGCAACAACAGGAAACCACCCCCGACTACACCGCCACGCGCGAACTGACCAAGCTCATCTATCCGAACCACCCCTACGGCAGCGGCGCAAACATAACCGTCGACAGCCTCAAACAAGTTAGTCTGGACGACATCCGCGCCTTCCACCGCACCCACTACGGCAAAGACAACGCCATCGTCGCCATCGTCGGCGACCTCAACCGCAAACAGGCAGAGCAACTGGTCGAGCTCGTCCTCAAAGACCTGCCGGTCAAAGCCACTGCAACCCACGCCATCCCTCCCGTTTCCAAACAAACCGCTCAACGCCGCGACATCCCCTTTGCCGGCACACAGGCACAAGTCCTGCTCGGCACCTCCCTCATCAAACGCCATGACCCCGACTACTACGCCCTCGTTGCCGGCAACTACATCCTCGGTGGCGGCGGTTTCGACAGCCGCCTCATGAAAGTTTTGCGCGACCAACACGGCTACACCTACGGCGTATACAGCAGCCTCGCCCCGGCGACAGAAGAAGGTACGTTTGCGGTTTCCTACTCCACCCAAAAGAAAAACACCAAAGCCTCACTGGCCGACACCCAAGCCGTCATCGAGCAGTTTATCGCCGAAGGCCCGACCGAAGCCGAGCTGAAACAGGCCAAAGCCAATATCGTCGGCGGCTTCCCCCTGCGCTATGACTCCAACGACAAACTGCTCAACTACCTGAGCCTGATCGGCCTCTACGACCTGCCCAACGACTACTTGGAAGCCTATCCCAAAGCCATCAACAGCCTGACCGTCGAACAAGTCCGCGACGCATGGCAACGCCGCATCAAATTCAAAGACCTCAACACCGTCGTTGTCGGTGCAGAATAAAACGCTTTAAAACAACAGGCCGTCTGAAAGATTTTTCAGACGGCCTGTTTTCTTAATTATTCAAATCGTTTATGTTATCGTGATACAATCACTTGTTTTTTCAATTTTTGATCGTAAAAGGAATATATTTTATGAAAACTTACAAAATATTCAAAAATCCGACAGGTCAATATGAAGCTGTCAAACAAGGTTGGTCTTGGCCTGCATTTTTCTTTGGCGGCATCTGGGCATGCGTGAAAAAAATATGGGGTTTGGGTATCGGAATCTTTGTTGTATTTATAATTTTGAATTTAATCGCCGGTGACAATCCGGCCATGGGAAGCCTTGTCAGCGCACTTGGCTTCGGTGTAGGCATTGTACTTGGCTTACAAGGCAACAAATTGCGTGAAGGAAATCTGAAAAAACGCGGCTATCAAGAAGCACCTAAAATCATTCAGGCCAATAACCCGGAAGCTGCTGTCGCACAATACATTTCCGAATACGAAAAATAAATCGGATTCTTAAAACATAAAGGCCGTCTGAAACCTTGAAACAAGTTTCAGACGGCCTTTTTTTACCGGTTTATTACTTACTCAACCGTTACCGATTTAGCCAGGTTACGCGGTTTGTCCACGTCTGTACCGCGTGCGAGGGCGGCGTGGTAAGACAGGAGTTGCACGGGGATGGTGTGCACGATCGGCGAGAGTACGCCGACATGGCGTGGGGCGCGGATAACGTGCACGCCTTCGGTGGCGTTGAAGTTGCTGTCGAGGTCGGCGAAGACAAAGAGTTCGCCGCCGCGTGCGCCGACTTCCTGCATATTGGCTTTTACTTTGTCCAACAGGCTGTCGTTCGGGGCAATCACGACAACAGGCATGTTCTCGTCCACCAAAGCCAACGGACCGTGTTTCAACTCACCCGCAGGATACGCTTCGGCGTGGATATAGGTAATCTCTTTCAGCTTCAATGCGCCTTCAAGGGCGATTGGGAAGTGGATACCGCGACCCAAGAATAGTGCGCTGGTTTTCTTGGCAAAATTTTGCGCCCAAGCGGCGATTTGCGGCTCCAGATTGAGAGCGTGCTGAATGCTGCCCGGCAGTTGGCGCAATTCTTCAACGTATTCACGCGCTTGTTCGTCAGAAACCAGGCCGCGCTGTTTGCCCAAGGTAACGGCCAGGCCGAACAAGACAACCAGTTGGGTCGTGAACGCTTTGGTAGAAGCGACGCCGATTTCTGCGCCGGCGCGTGTGTACAGTACCAACTCGCTTTCACGCGGCAGGGCGGATTCCATCACGTTACAAATAGACAAGCTGTGTTTGTGTCCCAAGGATTGCGCGTATTTCAGGGCTTCCATGGTATCCAAGGTTTCGCCGGATTGGGAAATGGTGATGACCAGTTGTTTCGGATCGGCAATCACGTCTCGGTAGCGGTATTCGCTGGCAATTTCCACGTCGGTTGGCACTTTGGCAATGGATTCGAGCCAGTATTTGGCGGTCAGTGCGGCATAGTAGGACGTACCGCAGGCAAGGATTTTGATGCTGTGGATATCGTCGAACACTTCGCGTGCATTCGCGCCGAAGTTTTCAGGTTCGAAACCGCCGTCCAAGAAGACTTCGGCAGTATCAGCAATGGCGCGGGGCTGTTCGTGGATTTCTTTTTGCATGAAGTGGCTGTATGGGCCCAACTCCAAAGAAGCCAGAGACAACTCGGACACTTTAATCGCGCGTTCGGTTTGCGCACCGGTTTTGTCGAGCAGTTTTTCGATACCGTTTGCGTTCAGCAGGGCGATGTCGCCGTCTTCCAAGTAAGCGATGCGGCGGGTAAAGGCGATCACGGCGGATACGTCGGAAGCGATAAAGGTTTCTTGGTCGCCCAAGGCCACCAACAGCGGGCAGCCCATGCGTGCAACAACCATTTGTTCAGGGTTGTCTTGTGCGATAACGGCAATGGCGTACGCACCGTGGAAACGGGCAGTCGCAGCTTGGACGGCTTCAAACAGTTTGCCGCCGTTTTGCGTGTATTCGTGGTTGACGCTGTGGGCGATGACTTCGGTATCGGTTTGCGATTCGAAGGTGTAACCCAACGCTTGCAGGCGTTCGCGTTCGGCTTCAAAGTTTTCGATGATGCCGTTGTGGACAACCGCGATCATGCCGCCGGAAATGTGAGGGTGGGCGTTAGGCTCGGTTACGCCGCCGTGGGTTGCCCAACGGGTATGGCCGATGCCGATATGGCCGAACACGCCATTTTCACGTGCTGCATCTTCCATCAGCTGCACACGGCCGACACGGCGGACGCGTTTGATTTTGCCGTCCATGTTTACGGCAATACCCGACGAATCGTAGCCTCGGTATTCAAGGCGTTTGAGACCGTCGGTCAGAAAATCGACTACATTGTGATTGGCGCGAATAGCACCTACGATACCGCACATATAAGTTCCTTAGTATCAAAAGTTTGAAAAAATGACTGCTGCTCCGGCTCCCGAAAGCGGCAGTCGGAAAACGCCGTTTTATATTCATTGAAACGGCAAATCTGGGTTTCAGACGGCCTGTTGTTTCTCAAGGCCGTCTGAAAACAAATAAAAGACCAGCCTTACTTCTTATCGCCTTTTTCCGGACGCACCCAGCCTTCGATGACGGTTTGGCGCGAACGGGCGAGGACGAGTTTGCCGCCTTCGCAGTTGCGGGTAATCGCGCTGCCCGCGCCTGTCGTCACTTTGTTGCCGAGGGTAACGGGGGCAACCAGTACGCAGTTTGAACCGATGCGTACTTCGTCACCGATGACGGTTTTGTGTTTGTTCACGCCGTCGTAGTTGGCAATAATCGTGCCGGCGCCGAAGTTGGTTTTGCTGCCGATCTCGGCATCACCGATGTAGGTGAGGTGGTTGGCTTTGGTGCCGTTGCCGATGGTGGCGTTTTTGACTTCGACGAAGTTGCCGATGTGTACGTCGTCGGCCAGTTTGGCTTGCGGACGCAAACGAGCGTATGGGCCGATTTGGTTGTTTTCGCCGACTTCGCAACCTTCAAAATGGGAGAATGGGGCGATTTTGGTGTTGGCACCGATTTTGGCGTTTTTGATCACGCAGTTGGCACCGATTTCGACGTTGTCGCCGAGTTCGACTTCGCCTTCGATGACGACGTTGACGTCAATCACGACATCTTGTCCGTATTTCAGACGGCCGCGTAAATCGAAACGCGCCGGATCGCGCAGGGTTACGCCTGCTTTGAGCAATTCTTGCGCCTGCTCGGTTTGGAAAATACGCTCGAGTTCGGCCAGTTGGAGTTTGTTGTTCACGCCTGCGGCCAGATGGGAGGCGCGGACTTGGACGGGATGAACTTTGATACCGTCGGCAACGGCTTTGGCGATGAGGTCGGTCAGATAGTATTCGCCTTGGGCATTGTTGCTGGAAAGGCTGTTCAACCAAGCTTCGAGTTTGGCGTTGGGCAGAACCAAAATGCCGGTGTTGATTTCTTTCACGGCTTTTTGGGCGGCATCGGCGTCTTTTTCTTCGACAATGGCGGTTACGCTGCCGTTGCTGTCGCGGATGATGCGGCCCAAACCTGTCGGGTCGTTGGGCACGTCGGTCAGCAGGCCGACTTCGTCGCCTGCGGCTTCGAGCAGGGTTTCGAGGGTGGCTGCGTCAATCAGGGGGACGTCGCCGTACAACACCAGCGTGCGGCCTTCGGCAGACAGGTGCGGCAGGGCGGTTTTGACGGCGTGGCCGGTACCGAGCTGTTCGGTTTGCTCAACCCAAACGACATCGCGTTTGACGGTGTCCAAGACTTGCTCTTTGCCGTGGCCGATGACGACGCAGATGTTTTGCGGATTCAGGGAGGCGGCGGTGTCGATAACGCGCTCAACCATGGGAAGGCCGCCGATGCGGTGCAGCACTTTGGGTATTTTGGAGTACATGCGCGTGCCTTTGCCGGCGGCGAGGATGACGATATTTAAAGCTGTCTGAGCCATGATACGGTTTCCGTTGTCGTTGTTTGAGGCCGTCTGAAAAGTGGGGCAACAAGTGTTGATTGTTTTTCACTCCGTTTCAGACGGCCTTGGGGATATTGTTATTCGGTTGCTGGCTGTTGGTTGGCAAATTGCGGTTTTTGCCAGTGCTGGCCGCGTTCGCCGTGTTCAGCGTGATCCGCTTGATGGGATTGGACGGCGCGGCGCTCTGGGCGGAACTGGTTGTAATTCATGTTTTTAGAATAAGTACCGTCCTGATAAACGATAGGCGTGCCGTTAGCATATTTTTGGCGTACGGCGGTACGGCCGGATTCGTTGGTGTAGGTTTCCCAAGAGCAACCGGCCAAAACGGCGGCGGCGGTCAGAATTAAAGCGAGTTTATGCATGATGTTGTCCTTGTTTTTAAATGTCGGCAATACCGTGTATTGTACTTGTTTTTGCAAAACTTCACGGCAGTTTTGTGCAAACTTCAAGCAAACCCTGCATATCTTTCGCTATGCCGTCGGCAAATGGCAGCGGATGGGCCTTTTCGCCGTACCAAACGGTCTTCATGCCCAAGGCTTTGGCTTGGTGCAGATTGTCGGCGCTGTCGTCCACCATAATGCACTGTTCGGGTTTGACGCCCAACAGGCGGCAGACGTTGAGATAGGCCTGCGGATTAGGTTTGTAGAGCAGGCCGAAGTCGTCCGTGCCGAACAAGCCGTCAAAATGCGCTTCCAAGCCCAACGTTTCAACCAATGCGCGGACATAAAACGAAGGCCCATTGGAAAATACGGCTTTTCGCCCTTTCAGACGGCCTAAAACATTATCAGTTCCATCCATACCCTCCACCTTTACCAAAATTTGCTTAAGTGGATGACTTTCAAGCAGAAATTCATCGATATCAACTTCGGGATGGTGGATTTGCAAACCAGCAAGCGTCGCGCCGTATCGGTGCCAATAATCTTGGCGCAGTTGGGAGGCGGCTTCTTCGGAAAGCTTCAGACGGCCTGCCATGTATTCGGTCATGGCGCGGTTGATGATGTAGAAAATGCCGGCTTCGGCATTGTGCAAAGTATTGTCGAGGTCAAACAGCCAAACGGGGGAATGATTCATATCGTGCCTTGATATGCAGATTTTGTTATGATATTTCGTATTTTACCCGCACAAAGGAAAGAGAATGAAACTGAAATTGTCCGCAGTGGCTCTATTACTGGCCTCGGCAAACCTGTACGCCCAAACCGAAGTACGTCTGGCCGTGCACAAATCCTTCAGCCTGCCCCAATCCGTCATCGCGCAATTTGAAAAAGCCAACGATGCCAAAGTGTCCGTCATCAAGGCAGGCAGCGGCAACGAAATGCTCAACAAGCTGATTTTGAGCAAAGCCAACCCGATTGCCGATGCAGTTTACGGTTTGGACAACGCCAACATCGGCAAAGCCAAAGCCGCCGGCGTCCTCGCCGCCAGCCAACCCAAATCCGCACCCGTAACCGCCTCCCTGCCCGATGCGCTGGCCGTCGATTACGCCTATGTCGCCATCAACTACGACAAAAAATGGTTTGAACAGAAAAAACTGCCCCTGCCGCAAACCCTGCAAGATTTGACCAAACCGGAATATAAAAACCTTCTGGTGACCCCGTCTCCCGCCACATCCTCGCCCGGCCTCTCCTTCCTCTTGGCCAACATCGGCGGCATGGGTGAAGAAGGCGCATTCAAATGGTGGGCGCAAATGCGCCAAAACGGCGTAAAAGTTGCCAAAGGCTGGAGCGAAGCCTACTACACCGACTTCACCCAAAACGGCGGCGCCTACCCCCTCGTGGTCAGCTATGCCACCAGTCCGGCGGCCGAAGTCCACTACTCCAAAGGCAAATACAGCACCCCGCCCACCGGCAACCTCTTCCTCAAAGGCGGCACATTCCGCCAAGTTGAAGGCGCGGCCGTTTTGAAAGGCACAAAACAACCCGAGCTGGCGGCCAAACTGGTGAGCTGGCTGCAAAGCGGCGAAGTGCAAAAAGCCCTGCCTGCCGAAATGTGGGTCTATCCGGCAGTCAAAAACACGCCGCTGCCCAAAGTATTCGAATTTGCCCAAACCCCGAAACACAGCGATTCCCCCAACCGCGCCGACATCAACACCAAACAAAAACAATGGGTGAGCCGTTGGAGCAAAACCGTTTTACGTTAAGCTGAAAAGAATTTAGGAAAGATTAAAGGCCGTCTGAAAAAACAAATCATTAGTTTTTCAGACGGCCTTGTTTTACAATGACCTTTTAAACAACTTCACACGCACACACAATTATGAATTTCGATCTTCAAGTCCTCTCCTCCTTCTCCGGTTGGGAACAACTCGCCCAAACCGGCATGTCTTTCGGCATGAACCTGCTGGCCGCCTTGGCCATCTTCTTTATCGGCCGCTGGGTCGCCACGCGCGTGGTGACACTGATGAAAGCCGCGCTGACTCGCGCCAAAGTCGATAAAACACTGGTCAGCTTCCTCGGCAACGTCGCCAACATCGGCCTACTGATCCTCATCATCATCGCCGCACTGGGTAAACTCGGCATTCCGACCACTTCCGTGACCGCCTTGATCGGTGGCGCAGGCTTGGCCGTGGCTTTGTCTTTGAAAGACCAACTGTCCAACTTCGCCGCCGGCGTGCTGATTATCCTGTTCCGCCCGTTTAAAGTCGGTGACTTTATCCGCGTCAACGGTTTTGAAGGCATCGTCCGCGAAATCAAAATGGTGCAGACCTCTTTGAGTACGCCGGACAACGAAGAAGTCGTCCTGCCCAACAGCGTGGTCATGACCAATAGCATCACCAACCGCTCCTCCCTGCCCCTGTGCCGCGCCCAAGTCGTTGTCGGCGTCGATTACGCCTGCGACTTGAAAGCCGCCAAAGCCGCCGTATTGAGAGCGGCAACCGAGCATCCATTATGTGTTCAAACCGAAGAACGACCTGCCGTCGTATATATTACCAACCTTGCCGCCAGCGCCATCGAAATCACGCTTTGGGCATGGACGAACGAAGCGGATTTGGCCTTATTCCGATTTGGTTTGAATGAGCAGGTCGTCGAAAACCTGCGCGAAGCCAACATCAACATCCCATTCCCACAATGTGATGTCCACCTCATTCAGCCGAAAGACTGATTTCAGCTTTCAGGCCGTCTGAAACCCGGCGGGTCGAACACCCGCCCCATTCCACCATTTCCATAAGGAGCCGCCATGTCCCATCTGCAAACTATCGCCGAACACCTGACCAGCCGCCGTCAAACCGTTACCTGCGCCGAGTCCTGCACCGGCGGCCTGCTTGCCGGTGCGCTGACCTCCCTCTCCGGCAGCTCGCAATGGTTTCATCAAAGCTTCGTCACATACAGCAACCAAGCCAAGCAGGAGCGTCTCGGTGTCATGCCCGATACCTTGCTGAAACACGGTGCGGTCAGCCGCGAGACCGTCTATGAAATGGCACGCGGCGCAAAGGCCGTGGCGCAGGCAGATTACGCCTTGAGTATTTCCGGCATCGCCGGCCCCGGCGGCGGCAGCGCGGCCAAACCGGTCGGCACAGTCTGGTTCGGCCTGGCCACGCCCGAAGGTTCGTTTGAACAAACCGCGCTTTTCACAGGCGACCGCGAAGCAGTAAGGGCGCAAGCCGTCGAATACGCATTGGCTTTCTTGGCGGAACATTTGGTTTAATAGAAAAAACACAGGCCGTCTGAAATCTGGAAATCAGGTTTCAGACGGCCTTTTTATCTATTCAAACCATCGGCGGATTTATACGCCCAAAAGCTCTTTGCCGAGGAAGCTGCCTTTTTCGACACCCGGCAGGACGAAGAAATAGCCGCCGCCAAACGGGCTGATGTATTCCTCCAGCGGCTCGCCGTTGAGCAGGTTTTGCACGAAGATGAAGCCGTCGGCAAGGTTGGCCTGATAGCAGATGAACACCAAGCCGACATCAAGTTGGCCGTTGGCGGCTAGGCCGCGCGAGTAGTTGAAGGCGCGGCGGTAGAGCAGGTGTTTTTTCATGAACTCAGGATCGCGCGGATTGGCAAGGCGCATATGGCTGTCTTTGGGCGTGATTTTGCCGTCGGCGTCTTTGGCGAAATCGGCGGTGTCGCCTTCTTTTTTACCGTCCATGGGCGCACCGCTGTATTTGCGCCGGCCGAAAATATCGGTTTGTTCCTGCATCGGGGTGCGGTCCCAAAATTCGACAAAGTGGCGGATGAGGCGGACGGCCTGATAGCTGCCGTTTTTCGCCCATGCCGGTTCGTCCAAGCTGTTGGCGGCAACGCCCGTCCACAGAACTTGATCGGCGACTTTGGGATCTTCGACTTTGGGATTGCCTGAGCCGTCGCGGAAACCTAAAAGGTTGCGCGCGGCAATGGCGCCGGGTTCGGCTTTAGGGAGCCAACCGTCTATGCTCCAGCGGATGACGGCAAACTGGGCGGTGTTTTTGATGATGTCGCGCAGGGCGGCTTGGCAGGTTTCGGGGGAGAATGCGCAAATTTGCAGGCTGAGGTCGCCGTCGCACCAAGATTTTTGGAGTTTGTCGTTGGGGAAATCGCGCATTTCCTGCAGGTGTTTCGGCTTTTTGTCTTTGAGGCCGAAGCGGTCGTCAAAGAGGCTGCTGCCGACGCCGACGGTAACCGTCAGCCCGTCGGGACGGAATTGTTTGCCGAGGATGCCGCTGCCTGCAGGCGGGAGTTTGTCGTCGCCGTCTTGGTATTCGCCGCCTTGGGTGAGGAATTCGATGCGGGCGGTCAGGGCGCGGAACAGGTTTTCAAGTTGTTTGGCGTCTTTGGCGGTAACGTCAAAGGCACACATGATGCCGAAGAGCTGGTGTGGCGTGACGATGCCTGCCTGATGCTCGCCGTAACACGGATAGGCCAGCTCGGAATGTTGGTTGTTTTGGGTCTCGGCGGCGGCTTCGCCTTGTTTTTTACCGGCAAAATAACCAGCAACGCCGATGGCACCGGCGGCAAGGGCAGTTTTGAAAAGGGTTCGTTTTTCGGGTTGTGCCGGTTGTTTGTTTTGGCTCATTATTTGCTCCTTGGCAGGGAACGGAAAGATTGCAATCGTATGAAGTAAGGTCGGTTTTCAAGTATATTTGTGTGGGCGACAATAAGATTCAGACGGCCTTTCAATATCCAAAGGCCGTCTGAAAACGCGTTATCTTATTTCAAACCCAAAATGCCGCGCAGTTTGGCCAAATCTTCTGCCAAGGCATTAATCGGCGCCTGCAGGGCTTTGCGGTCTTCTTCGCTCAGTTTGTCGTACAGCTCGAAGCCGTCTTGTTTTTTGTATTTCGCCAAAATGTCTTCAACCTGTTTGAAGTTGGCATCGGTTTTTTCCAACAACGCTTTGTCTTTGGCTTCGATCAGCGGACGGAACAAATCAACGATTTTTTTGGAGCCTTCCACATTGGCTTGGAAGTCGCTCAAGTCGGTATGGCTGTAACGGTCTTCTTCGCCGCTGATTTTGCTGCCGGCCACTTCTTCAATCAGTTCGGACGCGCCGCCGACCACTTTGCCTGGAGGGAATGCCAATGCGTCGATTTCTTTTTGCAGGGCTTCGACATCGGTCATCAGTTTGGCTGCAATTTCCTTCACGCCGGATACGTCTTTTTCTACCCAAAGGGCGTGTTCGATACGGTGGAAGCCGGTAAATCCGGCATCTTTCGCACCGTCTTTGAAGTCGTCTTCACGCGCATCGATGACGGGGTCGAGTTCGCTGAAAAGCTCGGCAATCGGTTCGATACGTTCGTAATGGACGCGGGTGGCGGCAAACAGGGATTTGGCCTTTTCAATGTCGCCGGCTTTAACGGCTTCGGTAAAGGTTTTGGTTTTCGCCACCAGCTCTTTAACCTCGCCTTGAACGTAAGCTTTATAGTCGGCGAGCGGTTGGGACAGTTTTTCCAAATCCGCTTCGTTGGCAGTATCTTTGAAGCCGCTGTCGGTAACAATCAGCTTACCGCGCGGATTGGTCAACAGGCCGCAAGTCATTTCATATTCGCCCGGCAGCAGGGTAACGGTCATTTTGTCGGATAAACCCGGGGCGATGTTTTCACGCTCGTCCACCACCATCACGCCTTTCAGGATTTCCCATTCCAGCTTGCGGCCGCTGTCGTTTTTGATGTTGAACACGACTTGGCCGCTGGGGACGGTCAATTCCATCGGTTCGCAGGCAGTATCGTTCACACCGATATTGACCGAACCGTCGGCATTGGCGGCAGCGGATGCGCCTGAAGCGGCAGGCGCGGCTTTCTCGGCTTCAGGCGGCTGACACGCGGTCAAACTCAAAGCCAGCATTACAGACAAAGCAGTCAGATTGAATTTTTTCATTTTACTTCCTTCTTATTTAGTTAACGTTTTTGCCGGCGCGCTGCCGCGCAAAAACCAAATCATGACGGGAACCAGATACAGCAGCCAAATCAGGACTTCGCCTTCGGTCGGATGGTCGGTATAGCCGAAGAAACCGCCGAGCAGCACGCCTAAAGGGCTGTCCTCATGCAAATATTTCGAGGTATCGAAAGCGATGTCCTGCATCGCATTCCATACGCCAGCCTCATGCAGCGCGCGAAACGAACCGGCCAGCAGACCGGCTGCCACCACAATCAAAAACGCGCCCGTCCAACGGAAAAACTTCGCCAAGTTCAGGCGCATACCGCCCTGATAAATCAGCGTACCGATGACAACCGCCGCCAACAGTCCCAACACCGCGCCTATCGGCATAGACCACGTCGGGCTTTGCTGGAACACGGCCAGCAGGAAAAACACGCTTTCCAAACCTTCGCGCGCCACGGCCAAAAACGCCATGCCGACCAAAGCCCAGCCCTGGCCGCTACCGTGGTTCAAGGCCGACTGGACAGAATCCTGAAGATGCTGTTTCATCGAACGCGCGGCCTTCTTCATCCACAAAATCATGTACGTCAGCATTGCTACGGCCACCAGGCCGATGACGCCGACCACCAATTCCTGTTCTTTTTGCGGAATCTCGCCCGTAACGGAATGAATGCCGTAACCGATACCCAAACACATGGCCGCAGCCAAAAACACGCCCAGCCAAACCTTCGGCATCAGCTCGCTGTGTCCCGACTGTTTCAAAAAACTGGCAACAATGCCGACGATCAGGGCGGCTTCGATGCCCTCGCGCAGCATAATCAAGAAAGCAATCAGCATAAAAAACTCTAAAGTGAAACGTTCATTTGTTAACGCATTTATAACGCTTTACGCTTAATAACGCAAATTATTTTCATTTTTTAATACCCCTATATTTATTAAGATTTTTTAAAAGAAAATAACGAACGTAATCAATAAAAACTAAAAGGCCGTCTGAATTTTGTTTTTTCAGACGGCCTTAAAAACCATAACTACCTGTAAATAAATAATAAAAAAGTTTCATGGTATAAAATTCTCTATCGGTTATATTTTCAAAATTTATCAAAATTAAAAGGTTGATTTATTGCAAGAATTAACAGCAACTTATCTTATATAGTTCAAACACTGCTGCCACAACCAGCAAATCATTACATAACAAATGCATAACAAAGGAACCTCCTATGCCACGTTTGAAACTCTACCAAATCGTTCTGGCTTTGGCCGTTTCTGCCGCGTTGACCGCCTGCGGTGAGAAAACTGCACAAACTACTGAAACTCCTCAAGCTGCTTCTGCCGCGAGCGGTGCCGATGCTGCCGCAAGCACCGCCGCTGTTTCGGCCCCTCAAAATTCTGCCGATGTTTCTGCCGAAGACAAAGCCCTGTTGGAACGCGCGCAAGCTACGTTCAAACCTTTGCCTGACTTAGCCGAAATGCAAAAAGTTCGTCCGTTTACCGAAGAACAGGTCAAACTCGGCCAACAACTTTGGTACGAAAACCGCCTGTCCAAAGGCAACACCGTCAGCTGTAACTCTTGCCACAACTTGGCAACTGCCGGCGTAGACAACATGCCGACCAGCGCGGGTCACAAAAGCCAATTCGGCGGCCGTAACTCCCCAACTGCCCTGAATGCCGCCTTGTTGGGCAGCCAATTCTGGGACGGCCGTGCAGCCGATGTGGAAGAACAAGCCGGCGGCCCATTGCTCAACCCGGTTGAAATGGCCAACGCTACCGAAGCCGATGCCGCCGCCAAAATCGCCGGTATCCCTGAATACCAAGAAAAATTCAAAGCCGCATTCCCTGAAGACGGCGCGGTTTCCTTCAAAAACATCACCACCGCATTGGGCGCGTTTGAACGTACCCTGCTGACCCCGACCCGTTGGGACGACTACCTGAAAGGCAACGTATCTGCCCTGAGCGAACAAGAACGCAAAGGCGTACGCGCATTTATGGACAACGGCTGTATCGCTTGTCACAGCGGCGTCAACTTGGGCGGTAGCATGTTCCAAAAATTCGGTTTGGTGGATGGTCCTTACTGGAAACACATCGACGATCCTAAACACGACAAAGGCCGTGCGGACGTAACCAAAAAAGCCGAAGACGAATTCTTCTTCCGTGTTCCCGGCTTGAGAAACGTTGAACGTACCTATCCATACTTCCACAACGGCAGCGTTTGGGAACTGGATAAAGCCGTCAACATCATGGCAAAAGCGCAATTGGGTAAAACCTTGGCTCCGGAAGACACTGAAAACATCGTTGCCTTCTTGAAAGCCCTCTCCGGCAATGTTCCAGAGTCTGCCCGAACCATGCCTGAGCTGCCCGTCTCCCACGATGTCAAATCCCAACCTGACAACAAATAAGGTTTAGCATAAAACAAGGCCGTCTGAAAATCCGTTTCAGACGGCCTTTTTGTTGCCGGCCATATGGGCGCATTTGTTTCACGATTCCACACAATATGGTAATCTTGAACCGATTTTCACCATACATCCGAAAGGAACATCATGAGCCTGATTATTGAAGACTTGCAAGAAGGCCACGGCAAAGAAGCCGTCAAAGGCAAAGAAATCACCGTACATTACACCGGCTGGTTGGAAGACGGTACCAAATTCGACTCCAGCCTCGACCGCCGTCAACCGCTGACCATCACTCTAGGCGTCGGCCAAGTAATTAAAGGTTGGGACGAAGGCTTCGGCGGCATGAAAGAAGGCGGAAAACGCAAGCTGACCATTCCTTCCGAAATGGGCTACGGCGCACACGGTGCCGGCGGCGTGATTCCTCCGCACGCAACTTTGATTTTTGAAGTCGAGCTGCTGAAAGTGTACGAATAAGCATTTGACGCTTCCAAAGGCCGAGGCCGTCTGAAACCCGAAGTTTGGTTTTTCAGACGGCCTGTTTTTATCAAGATTCGGTATAATGCCCTCTTTTACAAGCAAACCATTTCCCAAGGAACCCCCATGCTTTTACCCGAACAAGTCAAAACCCTGATTGAAGGCGTTACCCCTTGCGAACACGTCGAAGTCGAAGGCGACGGCCATCACTTCTTCGCCGTAATCGTTTCCTCCTCATTTGAAGGCAAAGCCCGCCTCGCCCGCCACCGCCTGATTAAAGACGGTCTCAAGCCGCAACTCGAAAGCAACGAATTGCACGCGCTGTCGATTTCCGTTGCCGCCACTCCGGCCGAATGGGCTGCCAAACAGGCTTAATTTGGAATCAAACAAAAGGCCGTCTGAAAACTTTTCAGACGGCCTTTTTCATACATGTCAAACAGCGCAGACAATCAATATAGTGGATTAAATTTAAATCAGGACAAGGCAACGAAGCCGCAGACAGTACAGATAGTACGGAACCGATTCTCTTGGTGCTTCAGCACCTTAGAGAATCGTTCTCTTTGAGCTAAGGCGAGGCAACGCCGTACTGGTTTAAAGTTAATCCACTATACAAACGCCAAACCGCATTCGACAACACGCAATCGCGGTGTAAACCCTACCGGCACAACCGCCAAACTAGCCCTGCCGTTTCGGGAAAAACTGCACCACGTTCTCCCCTTGCGGCAACACCAATTTCTTCACGGCATGACCGTACACAGTTTCAAGCGTGATGTTCAGACAGCCTTCGTTGGCAAAAATCTTATCCACACATTCCTTGGCCGCTTGCGGATTGCTGAACTTCAACGCATTCCACAATCCCAAGGTTTCCATGTCCTGCCAAAATGTCCCGGCTTTTTTATAGCTCAACTCAAGCTTGGCCGTGTCGGTTACCGGATCGTAAAAGCCGTTGTCGGCGAGCATATCGCCCAAGTCGTGCATATCAATCAGCGTGGGCGCTTCGCATTCGATGCCTTCATGCTTCAGACGGCCTGTCAGCTCGCTCAGGCTGTCACGGCCAAAGTGCGTGAAAAACAATAATCCGTCGGTTTTTAAAGCAGCGGCCCAGTTTTTCAATACCGGCAAAATATCGTTGGCGCGGCTGAGGCTGAGGTTGGCCCACAACATATCGGCGGATGCTTCGGGCAACGGCGCGGTCAGGGCTTGGCAATGCTGCGAGATGGTTTTGCCGGTCAGCTTCTGCCAGAAACCGCCTTTGCGCGCGGCGGCGGCGGTTTTCAAAAAGTCGGCATCCGGATCGTATTCTTCAAACACGGCGTCGGGATAACGCGCGGCCAGCAGGCTGCGGCTGATGTCGGCATCGGCACCAATCAGCATGATGCGTTTGGGTGCATTGCGGACCAGCTGCAGGCGCTCGTCGGTGTCTTGGGCGAGATGGCGGTGAATCTGCCAGCGTTTGTCTTGTTCGGTCATAGTGGGTCGTGTCAGCGGGCTTTGCCCGGCAATGTTTTTATGGTTTAAGGCTATTTCAGACGGCCTTTTCGACAAAATTGCGGTAGGTTTCGACAAATTCGTCGGCATGGCTTAAAAAGGGCGCGTGTGCGGCTTTGTCGATAAGGACCAGCTCGCTGTTGCTCAAATGGCGGTGTAAATATTCGCCCATGCGCGGCGGCGTAATGGCGTCTTTCTGTCCAAACACCAGCAGTGACGGCGTTTGAATAAGCGGCAACAGCGGACGCGCGTCGGCATGGTTGACCGCTTCAAGCGCGGCCTGTAAGGCGGAAGGCGTGCCGCAACGCGCCAAATCGGGCAGCACCCGGTTTAAGATTTCGCTTGAATGCGGCGTATGCAGCAGTTGCAGTTGTAGAAACTGTTTAATATGTTTGGCATAATCCTGCTGGAATGCGCCGACCATCTTGCCCAAGGCAGGTTGCGCCAAGCCTTCGGGATAATCCGTGTCGGCAGTCAATCGGGCAAAACTTGCCGTCAGGCAGAGCGATTGGATTTTGTCGGGATAAAGCGCGGTCAGATACAGGGCAACCAGTCCGCCCAGCGACCAGCCGAGAATGTGTGCCGGCGTGTCGATTTGTCCGGCAAAGGTTTCGGCAACAGCGGCAATATCAAACGGCTCGGTAAAAGGCGCATCGCCGTGTCCGGGCAAATCAAGCGCGCGGACGTCCCAATCGGCAGGCAGGCGCGGTATCAAATCGTCGAATACATGGCGGTTCGCCGCCCAACCGTGTATCAGATAAACTTTTTTGGCGGAGTGTGGCATGAATGTTCTTTCTTGGTGGCGCAGTTTGAAACAGCTCAATGCGCGATGTTGCGTATTATGCCACGATTCCGTTTCAGACGGCCTTTGCAGAGGCTGCGTAAACGATTTGACGGAATATTTTATCGACGCAGCACAAAGCTGCCCTTTGTGTTTCCGCCATGTCGCGGGCGGGGCAGTGTGCGGCAGTTGTCAGAAAAAGCCGCCCGCATTTGATAGAATGTGGGCCTCGCTGTATTACGAACCACCCGTCAGCAGCATGATACGCGAGCTGAAACACTTGGCCGATTTGGGCATGAGCCGTCCGTTGGCGGATTTAATGTGCCAAAACGCACCGGACTGGCTGGCGACAGAACACTTCGATTTCGTCCTGCCCATGCCTTTGAGCAAAGAGCGGCGGCTCAAGCGCGGATTCAACCAAAGCGAGGTGTTGACGGATATTTTGGCAAAACGCTACGGCTGGACGCTGCTGCCGCGCCACGCGGTTTTCAGACGGCACGGCGAGCCGCAAAGTACGCTGAAAAGCGACGAACGTCGGCGAAATATCAAGAATGCATTTAAAATCAAAACTGAATTGCCGAAGGCGTGTAATATTCTGTTAATTGATGATGTCTTTACCACCGGTTCGACTTTAAACGAATTGGCGAAAACGCTGAAAAAATCAGGCGCAGGTAAGATTTTTTGCTGGAGTTTGGCGCGTCCGCCAATGAAAAAATAGCTTAAAGTTTTTGACACCCATGGAACATTTCGGCATTATGCCACTCTATAAGTGATTGATTTATATGTTTACCATAGTTTTGTACCAACCCGAAATCCCGCCCAATACGGGCAATATCATCCGCCTTTGCGCCAATACCGGTGCCGATTTGCACTTGGTCAAGCCGCTTGGGTTTCCGCTGGATTCGTCCAAAATGAAACGCGCGGGCTTGGATTATCACGAGTTTGCCAAACTGACGGTACATGAAAATTTCGATGATTGCCTCAAGGCCCTTGAAGGCCGTCGCATTTTCGCGCTGACCACCAAAGGTTCTACCCGACCCGACGAAGTTTCCTTCCGCGAAGGCGACGTGTTGCTGTTTGGTCCCGAAACGCGCGGCCTGCCTGCCGAAGTTCTCGACAGCCTGCCTGCCGGACAAAAAATCCGCCTGCCGATGATGCCCGACAGCAGGAGCATGAATCTTTCCAATACCGTCGCCGTTATTCTGTTTGAAGCATGGCGACAAAACGGTTTCGCAGGCGGCGTATAACAGGCCGTCTGAAACCGCTGCGTTATCAACTCAAGAACGGAACCCGTTTTGACTTTTACCAAAAAAACCCTCCTTTCCTTAGCCGCCGCCACCATCGGCGTCCTTTCCATCAATGCCGCCGTCGCCGACAGCGTGGTCCGAGTCGAAAAACTGCATCCTTCTGCCAACCGCAGTTACAAAGTTGCCGGCAAACGCTACACGCCGCTGACCAAAGTTTCCTCTTTCAGCCAAACCGGCAAAGCCTCATGGTACGGCAGCCAATTCCACGGCCGTAAAACTTCCAGCGGCGAGCGTTACAATATGAACGCCCTCTCCGCCGCCCACAAAACCCTCCCTATTCCCAGCTACGCACGTGTGACCAATATGCAAACCGGCAAAAGCGTCATCGTCCGTGTCAACGACCGCGGCCCTTTCCACGGCAACCGCGTCATCGATGTTTCCAAAGCCGCCGCCCAACAATTGGGTTTCATCAACCAAGGCACAGCCAACGTCAAAGTTGAACAAATCATCCCCGGCCAAACCGCCGCTCAAACCATTATTACTCCAAACAACAAAGAATTTTTTGTTGATTTGAAATCCTTCGGTACCGAACGCGAAGCGCAAGCCTATTTGAACCAAACCGCACAAAGCCTGCCATCCGACAGCAAAATCATGCTTGAAAAACGCAACTACGAATACGTTGTCAAAATGGGTCCGTTCAGCAGCCAAGAACGTGCCGCCGAAGCAGGCGAACGCGCCCGTCATCTGAACCTGGCATCCGCCATCTGATTTCGTCCGCGTTACCGCTGAAGTTTGATACAATACAAGGCCGTCTGAAACCCGATTGCAAGGTTTCAGACGGCCTTTTTTAATCACAGGGGAACACCATGATCAGCAGGCTCACAGGCAAATTGATTGAGAAAAATCCGCCGCAGGTCGTTATCGACGTCAACGGCGTCGGTTATGAAGCCGACGTTTCCATGCAAACTTTCTACAACCTGCCTCCCGTTGGCGAAACCGTCCATCTCTACACCCAGCTTGTCGTCCGCGAAGACGCGCATTTGCTGTTTGGTTTCGCCTCGGCCGAGGAACGCGCCACCTTCCGCCAACTGGTCAAAGTCAGCGGCATCGGTGCCAAAACCGCATTGGGCATTTTGTCGGCCATGAATGCCGACGAGCTGGCGCAAGCCGTCGCCGAAGAAGACGTCAAACGCCTCTCCTCCGCCCCCGGCATCGGCAAAAAAACCGCCGAACGCATGGTGTTGGAACTGCGCGGCAAACTTGTATCCCATACCGTTTCAGACGGCCTGTTTGCGCCTGATGCCGTTGCCGACGAAAGCCAAGACATCATCAATACCCTGCTTGCCCTCGGCTACAACGAACGCGAAGCCAAAGCCGCCACCAAAGGCATTCCCAAAGGTACGGAAGTCGGCGAAGGCGTGCGCCTGGCCTTGAAAAACCTGCTCAAATAAGGCCGTCTGAAACATGAAGGCATTGGCACTGAGCATCACCCTCTTGCTGAGCGCGTGCGTCTATACCGAGACTCCGTATGGGCGCACCGCCGTCTTGGACCTGCCCGTCCACTCGCAAACCACCGTCAACAAAACCGTGACCATCAACGCCCCGCCCGGGACGACCGTCATCTATCAAGACAGCGAACCCGTCCGCAATTACCCGGCCTATCCCGTTTATCCCCGCCGGGTTTATCGTTATCGATAAACAACGCTGACCGTTTGAAACTATAGGTTCAGACGGCCTGTTGAGAGACCAACCATGAAATACATCCTTCCCCTGCTTTTACTCCTGAGCGCCTGCACACCGGACACCAAGACCACGGATGCCGCATCCGCCCCCAAAACACACGGCTTTGCACACCGCCTGACCGAAGGCGAAAAACTACTGACCCAAGCCCTCATCAAACAAGACCTCGCCGCCTACTTCAAACACGAAACCGGCGGCGCATTTGCCGAACAAGCCCCCTTATTCTCGGCCCAGCAACTTGCCGAACAGAAAAACATCCCCAAAAACGATGCCATCGGCGTTTACGGCAAAATCATCAAAACCCAAGGCCGCACCGCCTGGCTGCAAACCGACAAGCAAACCCTCAAACTCGATTTGGCCGAACCGCTGCAAGAAGCTCAAGGCGAAGTTACCCTCGTCTGCCAACATGAAAACACCACATTCCAAGACTGCCAAACAGAAGAAAACTTCGCCCGACGCTTTACCGAACAAATCTTCTCGGCGGTCGAGTCCGGACGCGTATCCGCCCAAACAGACGCACCGGCCGAAGAAATCATGGCCGGCCGCCTCATCCCGTTTTTAAGTGCCGCCAGCGACTTTACCGGCAACTTCAAAGCCTGCGCCACCACCATGACCGAATACTGCACCAGCCGCCTGGCACGCGAAATGCCCGAATCCGCAGTCCGCAAAAAAGCACAGGAATTGGGTTTGACCGAAATAGCATTTAAAAAGAAAAAATAAATATTTAGGCCGTCTGAACCCTATGGCGGCTGTGTTATAATCCGCACCTCATACAGGTCGGACAGACAGTCGCCGCGTATCGCGTAAGGCATACGGGGAGGAAAGTCCGGGCTCCACAGAGCAGAATGCCGGCTAACGGCCGGGCGCGGCAACGCGACGGAAAGTGGAACAGAAAGCAATACCGCCGATGATTGCCTTCGGGCAAAACAGGTAAGGGTGAAAAGGTGCGGTAAGAGCGCACCGTGCATTTGGTAACAAAGCGCAGCAGGCTAAACCCCATTCGGAGCAAGACCAAACAGAACGCAATGACGCTGCTCGCCGAGCGTTCGGGTAGGTTGCTTGAGCACACCAGCAATGATGTGCCTAGAGGAATGACTGTCCGCGACAGAACCCGGCTTATCGTCCGAGCTGTATGTCCCCATACCGCGGCAGGTTTTAAAAACCTGCCGCATTTTTATAGAAATAAAAAGGCCGTCTAAAACCTCAATCTTGGTTTCAGACGGCCTTTTTTAAACCGCTGTTTATGGACGGTATTCCGGTTTCATGCCGTTGGGCAGGAGCTGCCATACATAGCCGGTGGTTTTCATTTTGCCGGCCACTTCGCCTGCTTCGTCACCATAACCCCAGAAATAATCCACACGGACCGCGCCTTTAATCGCGCTGCCGGTATCTTGCGCCATAATCAGGCGGTTGAGGGCTTTTTTGGTGGTCGGATGGGCAGTGGCGACAAATAATGGTGCGCCAAGCGTGATGTAGTGGCGGTCGATGGCACCGGCGTATTCGCCCATCAACGGCGTACCTAATGCGCCCACCGGGCCGGAATCGCCGCTGCCGGTCAGCTCGCGGAAGAAGACGTAGCTTGGGTTTTGTCCCAAAACTTCGGCAAGGCGGCCGGGGTTTTGCTTCATATAGGCCTTGATGCCCTGCATGCTGGTCTGACCCAGCGGCAGATAGCCTTTGTCCGCCATATAGCGGCCGATGGAAACATACGGATGTTCGTTTTTATCGGCAAATCCGACGCGGATGTATTTGCCGGACGGCGTTTTCAGACGGCCTGAACCTTGAATGTGCATAAAGAAAAGTTCGACCGGATCATCTGCATAACCCAAAATCGGCGCTTTGCCGTTAAGCGCGCCGCCGTTGATTTGGCTGCGGGTGTGGTAAGGAACAAAACGGCTGCCTTCAAAACGGCCTTTCAGCGCAGTGCTGCGTGCTGTAATCGGGAATCTGGACAAGTCAGCCGTGTATGTGCCGCTGTTGTCAATGACGCCGCTGTTTGGGCCGGTTTGGCGGATGCGGACGGTGGCTTTGCTGCCCCTCAAGTTTGCAGCCAGCGGAACGGAAACGAAATCGTTCGGAATGCCGTAAATAGGGAAACGGGATTGGCTCGTGGATTTGTCGTCGCCGCGCAGGACCGGTTCGTAATAACCGGTAATGGTGCCGGCAGGATTGCCGCCGTTATCGACGCGCCATGCGGTGAAATAGCGCTCGAAAAAGTGCTTGGCTTGGAAATGGTGCACCGGTGTTTGCATGGCCTGGATACAAACGTCCTGCCAGCCTTGGCGGTTTTTAAGTTTTTCACAGCCTAAACGGAAAGATTGCAGGCTTTTGGTAAAGTGTTGGAGGTCCCAGTGCGGCAATTCGTTGTAGGAAACTACGGTGTAGTTTGCTCCTCCCCCGCTCACTGTCGTACCGACGGGATCGGGCGTACCGGTGGGGCGGTCAGGGCCTTTGATAACGCTGGTGTCGGTTTCGGGGAGGTTTTTAATGCTTTTGCTCGGACAGGCGGCAAGAATGGCCGCGGCAATGCTGACGAGCGTAATGCGGTACAAATGTTTTTTCATGAAATCAATAGCGTGTCGAAAGGCCGTCTGAAAGCGATTTTTCAGACGGCCTATGTTGGAAAGTGCTGATTTTACATAAACATAAAATACACTAAGTTATTTTATTGAACATATATCGTACTTTATCTATCCGACTATTTGGACGACGAGGCTGGCAAACAGGTTCACCGGTAGTAACATGGTACCCTTTTAACTCTGTTAAACAAACACTACGTCCATTTGTAAAGAAAGTTAAATCACTACGATATTCTTGAATACACCGAGCAGGGATTTCTCCACTAAGAATGACCTCATTATTTTTCAATTGAGTGTCTACGATGTTCGCACAATATTTAGGAGCATCGTTGTATGCTCGTGAAAGATATTCCTGTGGCGCATAAATTTTAAAACTAAGATATGGCTCTAACAATTCTGTTCCAGCTTTTTTTAAGACTTGTTCCAATACAATAGGAGCAAGCATCCGAAAATCTGCTGGGGTACTAACAGGGCTATAGTATAAGCCATACTTAAAACAGATTTTACAATCCGTCACATTCCAACCATATAATCCTTGTTCGCAACCATAGCGTATCCCTTCCATAACTGCATTTTGAAATGATTGATTTAAGTATCCAAGAGAAACCGAGCTCTCATACTGCATTCCACTTCCCAACGGAAGCGGTGATACAGATAAACCAATGGAAGCCCAGAAAGGATTTGGCGGCACTTCGATGTGAATGGTATATTCTGCATTTTTTAACGGTCTCTCCATATAAATGACTGTAGGCTCTTTTAGTTCTATCTCCACATGATACTTTTCTTGCAACAGTGCACTAATCACTTCCATTTGTACTTTCCCTAAGAAAGAAAGTATGATTTCATGTGTCGCAGAATCCACATAATATCGCAGAAGCGGGTCACTGTCGGAGATTTCTAAAAGTGCATCAAGTAACATTTCCCTTTGTTGAGGTTTGCTCGGTTCAACAGTCGTTTGCAGCAGAGGGAGGGGATTTTCAATTCTCTCTCTCTGTGGCAATAGCTTTGTATCTCCAAGAACACTATTTAACTTCAAAAACTCATTCTGCAAAATAACAATTTCCCCGGAATAAGCCTTATCGATTTTACATAATTCACCATTTATTGAAGTATACATTTCTGTAATTTTTATTTTTTCCTTTTCCGATATTCTAACCGAATCTCGCAAATGCAGTACGCCACTATAAAGACGTATATATGCAAGACGCTGTCTTTTTTCCGAATACTCAATTTTGAAAACTTTTCCGCAAAGTTCAGACTGACCTCGATGTGTTGATGAATAAAATTTATTCGTAATCACTTCTATAAGGTTATCAATCCCTATATTGTTTTTTGCACTTCCGTGATAAACAGGGAACAGGGAACAATTATGAAATCTTATGCTTTCCTCTTGTTCGAGTTCTAATGCTTCCAATAATTTCCCAGACGTATATTTCTCCAAAAGGTAATCATTTCCTTCTATTACCATATCCCATTGTTCAGATTCGGTAAAGTTCATTACACGCATATTAGGATGCAGTTCTACCTTCTGTTTGATTACAATTTCGGCAGAAAGTTTCTCTTTAATATCCTGATAAACCGTTGATAAATCAATTCCATTTTGGTCAATCTTATTGATAAAAAAGATTGTGGGAATCCCCATTTTCCTAAGTGCATGAAATAATATACGAGTTTGTGCTTGTACGCCATCTTTTGCAGAAATCAGTAGAATTGCCCCATCTAAAACTGATAATGAACGATATACTTCTGCTAAGAAATCCATATGTCCTGGCGTGTCTATGATGTTCACCTTCGTATTTTCCCACTGAAAAGAGGTTATTCCTGTCTGAATTGTAATTCCTCTCTGACGTTCTAAAAGCGTATTATCCGTCCTCGTTGTACCTTTGTCCACGCTTCCTAATTCTGTAATCGCTCCACTGTTATATAATAAGCTTTCTGTTAAGGTAGTTTTTCCTGCATCAACATGAGCTAAAACTCCAATATTAATAATTTTCATGTGATTTTCCTCCATTCAAAAACCCAAAAGGGCATAAAAATCCCAGTGATAAATACTTTTATCACTGGGATTTTTATGCATAACCATAGGTATACAAAGCATACAGATATTCTCTGGATACTTTAGAATCACATGATAAAGGTATTCTTAAACTGGGTACAAAAAACTAAGCCCTCCTAAAAAAGGACATCTAATTATTTGTTCCCGCTATCAAATTGACAGTTTATTTAAGAATACCTTGCCGCATATTTATTAACTCCTTTTAAATAGTCACTTAAATAATAGCACGTAAGAGCATATTTGTAAAGGAATCTCCAATTTTTTATCAAAAAAAGCGATTTATCGGCGCGGCGGCAATTTGACGACAACCGTATCGGCCAGCATATCGTAGAGCGTGCGGCGGTCGCGTTTGACGGAAAAGAGCATGATGAAGTTGATGAAGGCTATAAGCAGAGAAATCAGGTTTCCACCCGTGTCACTTATTGCCAACGATACAATAGTTACCACAACACCAACAGCAAGCGCCCAAACAACTTCGCGGATTAAAACTGTTCCTTCAAAACCTGGATTATTCCCGTCACTTTTTAACACGCGGATGCCCATAATTTTTTTACCTAAAGACTGACCGTCCCGGCTCATGTAATACAGTTGGAAGATACCGAAAACCAAATAAACAGCCAAAGAAATAAAAAATGTTATGGCAAAATATTCAGGGGTATTAGAAAGAGAAGACTCCGAAACTAATTCTTTGCTTTCATCTAAAGTGAAAACTACCATCACAATGAATGGCAACCATATCAAAAAAGTAAACAGATTATTCAACAAATATGCCGCAACCCTCGCCCCCGGCGAAGCAATATGGACATCTACTATTTCTGTTTGGGGCAAATCCGACAAATTGATTTTGCTCATTTAATCTTCCTCTGTACCATTAATGAAATGCAATTTCATTGCCATCTTAACCTATTTTCCTATCATTCTAAAAATTTTCGATAAAAACCTTTACATTTTCCGCAGACGGCGTTAAAACGTTTGTTTTCCCCTTTTTTATAGTGGGTTAACAAAAATCTGAACAAAGCGGCAGGCGATGCCGTTCCGATTTTTGTTAATGCACTATAAACTTATCCGGATTTTCTTTGTAAGGAGTAACACATGAAAGTAGGTTTTGTCGGCTGGCGCGGTATGGTCGGCTCTGTTTTGATGCAGCGTATGAAAGAAGAAAACGACTTCGCCCATATTCCCGAAGCGTTTTTCTTTACCACTTCCAACGTCGGCGGTGCTGCCCCTGATTTCGGTCAGGCGGCCAAAACATTGTTGGATGCCAACGATGTTGCCAAATTGGCAAAAATGGACATCATCGTTACCTGTCAGGGCGGCGATTACACCAAATCCGTGTTCCAACCCCTGCGCGACAGCGGCTGGAACGGATACTGGGTTGACGCGGCTTCTTCCCTGCGCATGAAAGACGACGCGATTATCGTCCTCGACCCGGTCAACCGCAACGTCATCGACAACGGCCTCAAAAACGGCGTGAAAAACTACATCGGCGGCAACTGCACCGTTTCCCTGATGCTGATGGCTTTGGGCGGCCTGTTCCAAAACGATTTGGTCGAATGGGCAACCAGCATGACCTACCAAGCCGCTTCCGGCGCGGGTGCGAAAAACATGCGCGAACTCATCAGCGGCATGGGCGCGATTCACGCCCAAGTGGCAGACGAGCTTGCCGACCCTTCCAGCGCGATCCTCGACATCGACCGCAAAGTGTCCGATTTCCTGCGCAGCGAAGACTATCCGAAAGCCAACTTCGGCGTACCGCTCGCCGGCAGCCTGATTCCTTGGATTGACGTGGATTTGGGTAATGGCCAGTCCAAAGAAGAATGGAAGGGCGGCGTGGAAACCAACAAAATCCTCGGCCGCAGCGACAATCCGACCGTAATCGACGGCTTGTGCGTGCGCATCGGTTCTATGCGCTGCCACAGCCAAGCCATTACCCTGAAGCTGAAAAAAGACCTGCCTGTTTCTGAAATCGAAGCGATTTTGGCAGGCGCGAACGACTGGGTGAAAGTCATCCCCAACGAAAAAGAAGCCAGCATCCACGAGCTGACGCCCGCCAAAGTAACCGGCACGCTGTCTGTTCCCGTCGGCCGTATCCGCAAACTGGAAATGGGCGGCGAATACATCAGCGCGTTCACTGTCGGCGACCAACTCTTGTGGGGCGCTGCCGAACCGTTGCGCCGCGTATTGCGCATTATCTTGGGCAGCCTGTAATTGAGGTTGGCATGAAAAAAGCAACGGTTTGAGCCGTTGCTTTTTTTGGATAATAACAAGGCCGTCTGAACCTTTCAGACGGCCTTATTTCCTATTCTTTCTTACCGGCCAAACCGATTTCTTTGGTGGAATCGCCAACTTTGATTTGCGCCTTACCGGCAATTTCCTCAGCCTGCGGGCCGAAGAGTTTCAAATCGTAACGGCCGTTTTCGACACCGTTCAAACTGGTTTTACCGCTGATGGCGGCTTTGCCGTTGTTATTGGCAATGCCTGCGGCAAGCAGGTCGACATTATTGTGGGAAGCCATGCTGCTGATGTTGCCGTAACCTTGTTTTTTATCGAAATCGACGGTGTATTTCAGACGGCCGCTGCGGTCGTCGCCATTAAACGCGATACCCGAATACTGATAGCTGCCTTGTTTGGGCAAATTGTGATACGCAGTTTCATCGCCTTGGACTTCGCCGACGGTGAATGTGTATATATCGAGGTTTTGCAGCTTGCCTGCGTCATCGGCTTTTTGTTTGGTGTAACGCGCAGCAACAGTGGAATAATTTTGTTTATACACTTGGAAGTCGCCCGTTTCCAAAGTAATGACTTGGCCGTTTACCTTAATTTTTTGGGCGTAGTCGTAAGAAGATACTTTATCGGTTTTCAAAAAGCCGGTATCGAGTTTGCCGCCTTTTTGCAGGGTTTGCGTTTTACCGTTGGCCGTCAGCTCCAACGTACCGTTTTCAGGGACGGATTCATTCAATTCAACGGACAACACGCCTTTCGGATGCGGATTGAGCGGCTCGGTCACGGCATTCGACAAGCCACTTGTTGCGCCGCCGCAGGCAGCCAACATCAAAGACAGGGAAGCAGTCAAAGCAGAAATGCGGAGAGTTCTCATCATTTTTTCCTTTCCTTTTTTATTTGGTATGATATTTATCATATACCTAAAAAAATGAACAATAAATGATTTTTGTCAAAATTAAACATTTTGAATATTAATTTTATAAATATTGAAACATTTTTAGAATATCGGGCATTCAGTCCATCCAACCTCCCTTCCGCTATAATCATTTTATTTTGCAAACGGATTTCATCATGCCGAAAATCACCCTTATCGCCGCCTACGCCGCCCGCCGCTGTATCGGCATCAACAACACCATGCCTTGGCATTTGCCCGAGGATTTTGCCTTTTTCAAATCCTACACCACCGGCAAACCCGTCATTATGGGCCGCAAAACATGGGAATCGCTGCCGCGCAAACCGCTGCCCGGCCGTCAAAATATCGTCATCACCCGCCAAGATTATCAGGCCGAAGGCGCGCAAACGGCGGCTTCTTTGGAAGATGCGCTGGCTTTGTGTCAGGAGGTTGAAGAAGTCATCATCATGGGCGGCGCGCAAATTTATGCACAAGCCCTGCCGATTGCCACCGATTTGCGTTTGACCGAAGTCGGTTTGGATGTGGACGGCGATGCGTTTTTTCCTGAGTTTTCCACAGAAACATGGCAAGAAGCCTCTCGGGAAAACCATGTTTCCGCCAAAGGCATCGAATACGCGTTTGTGCATTATGTGAAGGCATAATCCGACAACGCAAAGGCCGTCTGAAACCCTGTTTTTCAGGTTTCAGACGGCCTTTTTTTATCTCGTTTGTTTACGGCATTCCGTTTAAGCCGTTTTGTTTTTCAAAGGCAGCTTGATATGCGGTTTGGCTGGCTTGGGTGCTTCTTTTAGTCCAAGTTCGATTTGCTGCTCTTCGCTCAACAAATTGCTCCAATCGCCTTTTTTATACCAGTCGCGGCCGTCCAACTCAATGGGATGTTGGATACGCTCGCAACCGTTGCCGCATTGCAAATCGTCTTCTTTGCAGTATTTGTCGCAACCCCAGCAGATACGCTCGGGATTTTTCGGGAAAATGGGAAATTTCTTAGCCATGATGTTCTTCTTTTGTTTGTGTGCGGTATGGGCAGAATTATAAGTGATTTGAATGGGGCTGGCGGCGGGTTTATCGTGTTTTACGCTGATTTTTTAAGATGTGTTAACCTTTCAGACGGCCTATACTGTAAAAACTATCCCTATTCGGTACAACAAGAGGACCCGATATGAACATATGCCGTCTGAAGCCTGAATTTGTCGAGCCTTTAGCCCTCGCACTGTTTGAGGAATGGCACGATTTTGAGCCGTGGTCGTCTCTGGATAAAATCCGTGCGTATTATGCGCAGTGCCTTAATGGGGATGATTTGCCGCTGGCGTTTGCGGCTGTGGATAACGAAGGGCGGCTGATGGGTTCGGCGGCATTAAAACGGTTTGATATGGCGTGTTTTCCTGAATACGAATATTGGCTGGGCGATGTGTTCGTTTTGCCGCAATTTCGCGGTTTGGGCGTAGGCAGGCAGCTGGTTTCGTTTTGTCTGGATAAAGCACGCGAACTGGGTTTGCCGCATCTGTTTCTCTATACGCCGGATGTGCAGGCTGTATATGAAAAGTTTGGCTGGAAAGAAATCACCCAAATTTGGCACAACGGGGAAACCGTATCCGTCATGAAATTGGATTTATAGCTTGAAAAGAATAAAAGGCCGTCTGAACATTTGGTTTCAGACGGCCTTTGTCTTTGAACAATCCACAACTACCCTATCCGCTTAAACGGCGGCAGACAAGCCAATAATTGTTGGCCGTAGCGTTGCGTTTTGACGCGGTTGTCGAGAATGGTCACGCGGCCGTAATCCTGTTCGGTACGGATAAGGCGGCCAACGGCTTGGATCAATTTGATGCTGGCTTCGGGTACCGTGATTTCAATAAAGGGATTGCCGCCGCGTTGTTCAATCCAACGGTTTTGGGTTTTCTCGATGGGGTTGTCCGGCATCGCAAACGGCAGCTTGGCAATAATGACTTGCACGCAGGCCGTGCCGGGCAGGTCGAGGCCTTCGGCAAAACTGTCGAGGCCGAAAATAATGCTGGCTTTGCCTTCGGCAATGGCTTGATGGTGCCTTTGTAAAAGAACAGCCTTGGGCAACTCGCCCTGCACAAGCAGAAGCGGCAAGTATTCATCAGGCAGGCGCAAAGCGACATCCTGCATTTGCTTGCGCGAGGAAAACAACACCAGCGTACCGATGGCTTCAACCGGCGAAACCAGTTTCGGCAACCATTCGACAATGGCGGCCGTGTGCGCATCAGGGTCTTTAGGGCTGGCGTGTACGGGTGGAATATACAGCTCGCCTTGCGTATCGAAATTAAACGGGCTTTCCAATGCAAGCGTGGTGGTTTCGTGCAGCCATAATAAGCCGGTTTGACGCAAAATCAGGTTGAAGCTACCGAGCGATTGCAGGGTGGCCGAAGTCAATACCGCGCCTGCCGCGCGCCGCCACAGGCTGTTGGCAAGGTGGGATGCGCTGCTGATGGGGCTGGCATTGAAAATATAGTCGTTTTTGTCTTCGGCACGGCGGGTTATCCATTTCGCCAACGGCTCTTCGCCTTCAATGGGAACGGTGGAGAGCAAATCCCAAACCGCGCTGATTTGTTCAATACGGGCGATAAAAAGGCCAAACTCGCTGGTCAGGCGGTCGATGAGCGCACCGTCCTGCTCTTTTTCGCGGCGCGCGGCGGAAAGCGCATCGTTCAAGCCGACAACGTGCTTGAGCAGACTGCGCGCGGCAATGGCCGTATTGGAAACGGTGGTTTCCAGGCCTTCGGGGATTTTGCCGTCTTCCCACAGCCAAGTCGGTTCGTTGTGTTTCCGCCTGTCGTTTTCAGACGACCCCAGACTTAAAGACGGCTCTTCCGCCAAGTGAAACTGCCATTCGTGCAGGCTGTCGAGCAAGGATGTGGCAGCTTCGTCGGCAAGGTTGGCAAGTTCGGCTTTATCGGTCAGTGCGGCAATTTTACCGGTAAGCTGCGGTAGTTTTTCCAGCGTCCAAACGGCAATATTCCATGAATGTTCGGCGGCAAAACGGCTGAGGGCTTTTTTGGGCAGGTGGTGCGCTTCGTCTATGCAATAGAAACTGTTTTCGGGCGCAGGCAGAATCACGCCGCCGCCCATGCTGATGTCGGCAAGCAGAAGATCGTGATTGGCAACAACGACATCGACGGTTTCCAAGACATCGCGTGCCAGGTAAAACGGGCATTCCGGACGGTTGGGACAGGCGGATTTCAGGCAACCGTGGCGATCGTTGGTCACTTTGAGCCAAATCGCGTCATCGATTTTTTCCGGCCAAGCATCGCGGTCACCATTAAAGCGGCGGGCGGAAAATTCATCGGCAATGTCGCGCAGCAGGTTCAACTCTTCCGGTTTTGGTTTGCTGTCCCACAACACTTTCGGCGCTTCAAAGCCAAGTAGGTTTTGCTGGGCGTTGTTTTGCGTCAGTTGATAGAGTTTGTAAGGGCAAAGATAACGGCCGCGCCCTTTGGCAAGCGCAAAGGTCAGCTCCAAACCGCTTTTTTCGACCAGAAACGGCAAATCGCGGTCAACCAACTGCTCTTGCAAAGCCACTGTTGCGCTGCTGACGATCAGCCGTTTGCCGCGCGTTTGCGCCATGATGCCGCCTGCCAAAAGGTAGGCCAATGATTTACCCACACCGGTCGGCCCTTCGATCACGGCAATACTCTCACCCTCGCGTTTGGGCGCTTCTTCGCCTTCTTCACGCGTCAACGTCCGCGAAAAAGCGTTGGCAATCGCCGCAATCATTTCCCGCTGCGAAGCGCGCGGACGGAAACCGGGCAGGTTTTTGCCGATGTTTTGGTAATGGTCGCGGATGGCGTTTTTTTCTAAATCGGTGAGCATTGAGGCCGTCTGAATGGGTTTGCAAGAATAGCGTATTTTAGCATTTTTACCTTCATGAAGCCTTCGTAAAGTCTTACTCTATTTTAGGGTTTGGCATTTTGATGGCGATGGACGAACCGCAAAGACATAATCGGTTTTAATCAAGCAAAGGGCCGTCTGAAACTTTAGCCGCACTGATGCAGAGGCACCCACAATTTTTGCTTGTCGGATTTGTTTTTCTCGTAGCGGTTCCACGCTTTTTCGTGAAAATAAAAGACGACGGTATTGACGATGGGTTCGACCAAAGCCACCGCGCTGGAAACGCCGATACTGCCGGTCAGAATATAGGCGACACTAAATGCGACGCTGAAATGCAAAATAGCAAATGTAATGGTTTTAATCATGCTGTTTTCCTGATACATTGATGTTTTAATCGCTACATAATAATTATTATCAACTAACGCGTAAATTTTAAATCCTTTATCCTAATTTAGATTTTATGAATCGATATTTTATTTCTGATAGGAATTTTATGACCCCGCTCCATATTGTCGTCCTCGACCGCGATACCCTCGTCAACCGCCCGTTTGATTTTGATTTTCCACATACATTGAGCAGCTACTGTACAACCGAAGCACACGAAACGCTGGAGCGCATCCGCGGCGCGGACATTGTGATTACCAACAAAGTCGTGATTTCCGCCCAAGCATTTGCCGA
This sequence comes from Neisseria sp. P0007.S010, assembly GCF_051962875.1. Taxonomy (NCBI): domain Bacteria; kingdom Pseudomonadati; phylum Pseudomonadota; class Betaproteobacteria; order Neisseriales; family Neisseriaceae; genus Neisseria; species Neisseria sp. P0007.S010. The sequence continues at coordinate 42,718 of NZ_JBQCUX010000006.1, forward strand.
AAATCCACAACTCAAGCTGATTGCCGTTACCGCGACAGGCGTCAACAATGTGGACGTTGAGGCTGCCAAACAAAACGGCACGGCAGTGTGCAATATCCGCGCTTACGGCAATGAATCCGTGGCGGAACACGCGTTTATGATGATGATTACCCTGATGCGCAACCTGCCTGCCTACCAGCGCGATGTTGCGGCAGGCTTATGGGAAAACTCGCCGTTTTTCTGCCACCTCGGCGCACCGATGCGCGATTTAAACGGCAAAACGCTGGCGATTTTCGGGCGCGGCAATATCGGTAAAACGCTGGCAACTTATGCTCAGGCTTTCAAAATGAATGTCGTGTTCGCCGAACATAAAAATGCCCAAAGCGTCCGCGATGGTTATGTTTCCTTTGACGAAGCCATCCGCTCCGCCGATGTCGTATCGCTTAATTGCCCGCTCACGCCACAAACGGCCAATATGATAGGCGAAGCCGAATTGCAGCAAATGAAACCCGGTGCCATCCTCATCAACTGTGGGCGAGGCGGCTTGGTCGATGAAGCCGCTTTGGTTGCGGCGTTGAAATACGGCCAAATCGGCGGAGCAGGTTTTGACGTATTGACACAAGAGCCGCCGCGCGACGACAACCCTCTGCTGAAAGCCCGACTGCCCAACCTTATCGTCACACCACACATTGCATGGGCAAGCCAAGAGGCCGCCAACCGCCTGTTTGACATCCTTTTGGACAACATCAACCGCTTCGTGGCCGGCAATCCGCAAAATCTGGTTTAATCTATGGAAAACCTGTTGATAAGGTTGTGAACAATTTTAAAGACCGTCTGAAATATTCAGACGGCCTTTATTAATCTTTATTTATTTCATAAAGTTATCTATCAAATACTATAAATCGTTTCATTCTTCATTGTGGATAACCCTATAAAAAGGCCGTCTGAAATACTCAGACGGCCTTTTATTTGCCCAGGCAAATTAAATATCGTATGTGGTTGAAGCGGTATCGCCGCCCTTGCCTGTCCAGTTGGTATGGAAGAATTCGCCGCGCGGTTTGTCGGTACGCTCGTAAGTATGCGCGCCGAAGTAGTCGCGTTGCGCTTGCAGCAGGTTGGCCGGCAGACGCTCGGAAGTGTAACCGTCAAGGAAGGTAATGGCGGAAGCCATACAAGGCATCGGAATACCGCACTCGATCGCTTTGGCCACCACTTTACGCCATGCCGGCAGACAGGTTTCCAATACGCCTTTGAAATAAGGATCGGAACCCAAGAAGACCAAATCAGGATTGGCTTCGTATGCGTCGCGGATGTTGCCCAAGAACGCGCTGCGGATGATACAACCTTCGCGCCACAAGAGGGCGGTATTGCCGTAATTCAATGCCCAATCGTTGTTTTCGCTGGCTTCGCGGATCAGCATAAAGCCTTGTGCGTAGGAAATGATTTTGGATGCCAACAGGGCTTGGCGCAACGCATCCACCCATGCGGCTTTGTCGCCTTCAATCGGGGTAATGGTTTTGCCAAACAGGCTGTTTGCTTGGGCGCGTTGGTCTTTAAACGCAGACACGCAACGTGCAAATACGGCTTCGGAAATCAGGGTCAACGGGATACCCAAATCGAGGGCATTGATACCGGTCCATTTGCCTGTACCTTTTTGACCTGCGGTATCAAGGATTTTTTCGACCAAAGGTTCGCCGTTTTCATCTCTGTAACCCAAAATCGCAGCGGTAATTTCGACCAGATAAGAATCCAGTTCGGTTTTGTTCCACTCGTTGAAGATTTGGTGCATTTCATCATAAGACAGGCCTAAACCGTCTTTCATGAATTGGTACGCTTCGCAAATCAACTGCATGTCGCCGTATTCGATGCCGTTATGCACCATTTTGACGAAGTGGCCCGCACCGTCGCGGCCGACCCAGTCGCAGCAAGGCTCGCCTTGAGGCGTTTTGGCGGAGATGGCTTGGAAAATCGGTTTGACGGCAGGCCATGCGACTTCGTCGCCGCCGGGCATGATAGAAGGGCCGTGACGCGCGCCTTCTTCGCCACCGGATACGCCGGCACCGACAAAGCGAATGCCTTTTGCGGCCAGCTCGTGTGTACGGCGGGTGGAATCAGGATAATTGGCATTGCCGCCGTCAATAATAATGTCGCCTTCGTCCAAAAGCGGAACGAGTTGCTCGATAAAATCGTCAACAACAGAACCAGCGCGAACCATCATCATGATTTTGCGTGGTTTTTCTAATTTATCAACCAGATCTTGCAGTGAATATGCGCCGATAATATTGGTATTTTTGGCTGCGCCGTTTAAAAAATCATCTACTTTGCTGGTCGTACGGTTGAATGCGACAACTTTAAAACCATTGTCGTTCATGTTGAGAATCAGGTTTTGCCCCATCACGGCAAGGCCGATAACGCCAATGTCGCCTTTCATTTGGTGAAACTCCATTATTGATTAAATTTATCAAGCGTAACTCTAGCTGATTTACAACTTTTTAACAATCCTTAACTTTTTAATTTTTTGAAAAGATGCCTTTACGTTTCAGACGGCCTTTGCCTTTGGGAAAACAAACTATAAATTAGATTTTAAATAATAAATAGAAGATGATATTGAGTGCTGCCACAGATTGTTGATAACTTTGATTACAAAATTTTTTCAAATACTTAGCTGATATTTTTTGATGAGGATAAAGTATGGTCGGCCTTGTTTGCAGATGTGGATAAAAATTTCCTGCTGCTTCATTCTGTGGGTAACTTTTTGCCTGTGCACAATCTTAGCCTGTTTTATACTTCTCCAATCGGAACTGATTGACTATAGAAATAGTCAAATGGTTTTTTATTTCAAGCTGTTTTCATATTTCCTTTTATTTAAGCTGGGAAAAGGCCGTCTGAAAATATTTCAATAAGGTGTGCATATGAAGTTTTCCTTTAGTATTAACCTGTTATCCGTTTTGATTTTGGCTGCTTGTGCGCAACAGCCGATTCAAAAATCTCAAGTTTCCCTGCCTTCTGTATTTGTGGATAACCATGCGCCGGAGCAAGGAACAGGGCTGACGGAGCAGAAGTTAATCCGCGCCAAGCATTATATGGCGGCGTCTGCCAATCCGCTGGCAACTGAAGCCGGTTATGAAATTTTGAAGCGCGGCGGCAGTGCGATAGATGCGATGATTGCCATGCAGACAACTTTGGGACTGGTTGAGCCTCAGTCTTCCGGATTGGGCGGTGGTGCGTTTTTAGTGTATTGGGACAATAAGGCGAAAAAGCTGACGACGTTTGATGCCCGTGAAACAGCGCCAAAAGCGGCAACACCGGAACTTTTCTTGGACGAAAACGGTAAACCGATGGGCTTTATGAAAGCGGTGGTCGGCGGCCGTTCGGTTGGTGTGCCGGGGATTCCGAAACTGCTGGAAGATGTCCATAAGCGTTACGGCAAATTGCCGTGGACAAGTTTGTTTGAAAAACCGATTACTTTGGCGGAACAAGGTGTTGCCGTTTCTCCGCGTATGGCGAAATCCATCGAGCAAAATTTGGAACCCTTGCAACGTTATCCGCAAACTGCCGCGTATTTCCTGCCTGACGGCAAGCCTTTGGCTTCGGGAACGGTATTGAAAAATCCTGAATTTGCGCGTTCTGTGCGCCTGTTGGCGGAAAAAGGCAGTGCGCCGTTTTATCAGGGAATGCTGGCGCAGAATATTGTCCGTGCCGTTACCGGTGCTGTGGATAATCCTGGCAAAATCAGCATGGCGGATTTGAAAAACTATCAAGTTATCGAGCGTAAGCCGGTTTGTGCGCCGTATCGTGAATATGAAGTTTGCGGCATGGGCGCGCCAAGTTCCGGCGCAATCGCTTTGGGGCAGATTTTGGGCGTCTTGCAGAATCAGGATATGAAGGCGTTGGGTGCGGAAAATATCCACAGTTGGCGCTGGATAGGTGATGCGTCGCGGATTGCTTTTGCCGACCGTGATTATTATGTCGGCGATCCTGCGTTTGTGAATGTTCCGACCCGTGCCATGATTTCTCAGACTTATTTGAAACCGCGTGCCGAAGAAATCCGCAAGGCTGACAAGGCATTGGAAACTATTCAGGCAGGCAAGTTTGGCAAGGCATACGTGCAGGGCATGGCAATAGAGCTGCCGTCCACCAGCCACTTGGTGGTTGTGGATAAAGACGGCAACGTTGTATCGATGACGACTTCAATTGAAAACGCATTCGGTTCGGGTCTGATGGCAAACGGTTATCTGCTCAACAATGAATTAACTGATTTTGCCTTCAATCCCGTCGGTGCGGACGGTAAAACGGTGGCCAACAGCGTGGCAGGCGGCAAACGTCCGCGTTCTTCGATGGCGCCGACCATTGTGATGAAAGACGGCAAGCCTTATATGGCGGTTGGTTCGCCGGGCGGCAGCCGTATTATCGGTTTCGTTGCTAAAACGTTGGTGGCGCATATCGACTGGGGTATGGACATTCAGACGGCAATTTCACTGCCGAATATGCTCAATCGCGGCAGCCAGTATGAAATCGAGGATAAAACCGCTGCGGCGGATAAAGCGACTGCATTGGAAAAACTGGGCTACAAAGTCCAAATCCGCGATTTGAATTCCGGCGTGCAAGGCATTGTGATCGGCAAAGACAGTTTGCTCGGCGGCGCCGACCCGCGCCGTGAAGGCAAGGTCATGGGCGATTGATATTGTCGGTTTGACATGCAAAGGCCGTCTGAAACCTAGTTGTTCAGACGGCCTTTTAGTTTAGGAAAAAATATGGATAAGATGTGTATAAGAATAACGCTAAATTTTAATGTTTTTATTTTTCAATAAGATAAAAAGGATGAATATGTGGATAATTACTTGTGGAAAATGACATGATTTAGGCCGTCTGAAAGGTTCAGACGGCCTTTTCATTGGACTGCTTTATCTATTTTCTATCAGGCTGCCGGCAACTCGTGAAAAGCGGTGGGCAAATCTTCGTCATCGGCAAACTCAACCCATTCGTAAGCGGTTTCATCTGCCAAAACGGCACGCAACAGCGCATTATTGATGGCATGTCCTGATTTGTAACCTTCAAATGCACCGATAATCGGATGGCCGACAATGTACAAATCGCCAATCGCATCAAGGATTTTGTGGCGGACAAATTCATCGGGATAGCGCAAACCTTCCGGATTCAAAACATCCATATCGTCAATCACGATAGCATTGTTCAAATTGCCGCCCAGTCCGAGATTGTAGGCGCGCATCATTTCCACTTCGTGCATAAAGCCGAAGGTACGGGCGCGGGCAATCTCATCGATATAGGATTTTCCTGCAAAATCAATCTCGAAAGTAGGTGCACTGCGGTTGAATACGGGATGGTCAAATTCGATGGTTAAAGTAACTTTAAAGCCGTCATAAGGCGTAAAGCGCACCCATTTTCCGGTTTCTTTGATTTCAACGGGTTTGAGGATTTTTAAAAAACGTTTTTGGGCTTTTTGATCCACCACGCCTGCATCTTGTAAAAGGTAAATAAACGGCAGGCTGGAGCCGTCCATAATCGGAATTTCAGGCGCGTTTAATTCAATCAAGGCATTGTCGATGCCGTAGGCAGACAGTGCCGACATAATATGTTCAATCGTACCGATACGCACGCCTTTATCGGTAACGATGGTTGAAGAGAGGCGGGTATCGTTAATCAAATAAGGATTCAATTTGATTATTTCACCCATTTCTCCACTTAAATCAGTACGGCGAAACGAAATACCGCTGTTTTCTTCGGCAGGATGCAAAGTCAGAGCGACCCTTTCGCCCGAATGCAGGCCAACGCCGGTAACGCTTACTGATTTGGCTAAAGTCCGTTGCAGCATAATTGCTTCCTTTTAAAAAGTCTGATGGGCAAATGATACGTTAAAAAGGAAAAAACAAGCCATCATTTTTAATAGTATTTGCCAATATGGATGTTTTGCGAGAGAAACTTCTAGATTTAAATTATCCACAATAATATGTGAAATTGAAGTGGGTAATTTGAATTTTATCCACAGATTAATAGGGAAACTAAGATTCTATCCTTTTTTATTCCCGCATTCAGTTGGGGTTGGCCTCAAAGATAAAAAGGAATTATCAAATTGGTTTTAAAGAAAGTTATCCCGTTATCCACAGATAGTTTGGTTCTTCATCAAAATCATCATTTTAAGAATTAAAATATTATGATTTGAAGAAAACACTGAATGATCAACACAAAAATGGCAAAATAAGGAGGAAATAGAACTAAGTTTATGATTTCCATAAACTTATGAAACTTTTAAGATTGGAAAATGGTTTTTATGAAATAAAATATCAAAATTCAGGACTGATTCGATTTACCTGATATTTTTCTACAAACAAGAATTTCATATTTTCTTTATTTAAATCAAACAACTTAAAAGTAATTATCTTTAATCCTAGAAAGTAATTTTATTTCAGGATACAATGGCCTTACTGAAAAATTTTTCCCATTCCATCTAATTAGGAGTAGCAAAATGAGTATTAAAGTAGCGATTAATGGTTTTGGCCGTATCGGTCGTCTGGCATTACGTCAAATTGAAAAAGCCCAAGGTATCGAAGTCGTTGCTGTTAACGATTTGACTCCTGCCGATATGCTGCTGCACCTCTTTAAATACGACAGTACTCAAGGCCGTTTTGAAGGCTCTGCTGAATTGAAAGATGATGCGATTGTTGTGAACGGCAAAGAAATCAAGGTATTTGCCAATCCTAATCCTGAAGAATTGCCTTGGGGCGAGCTGGGTGTGGACGTTGTTCTCGAATGTACCGGTTTCTTTACCAATAAAACCAAAGCTGAAGCCCATATCCGTGCCGGTGCGCGCAAAGTTGTAATTTCTGCACCTGGCGGCAATGATGTGAAAACCGTTGTATATGGCGTAAACCAAGATATTTTGGACGGCAGCGAAACTGTTATTTCAGCCGCTTCTTGTACGACTAACTGTCTGGCCCCTATGGCTGCGGTATTGCAAAAAGAATTCGGTATTGTTGAAGGCCTGATGACCACCATCCACGCTTATACTGGCGACCAAAACACCCTTGACGCGCCACACCGTAAAGGCGACTTCCGCCGCGCCCGTGCCGCTGCATTGAATATCGTACCGAACAGCACCGGTGCCGCGAAAGCCATCGGCTTGGTTATCCCTGAGTTGAACGGCAAACTTGATGGCTCTGCTCAACGTGTTCCTGTTGCTACCGGCTCTTTGACCGAACTGGTTTCTGTTCTCGAACGCCCTGTTACCAAAGAAGAAATCAATGCAGCCATGAAAGCTGCCGCCAACGATGCTTTAGGCTACACTGAAGATCAAATCGTTTCTTCCGACGTTATCGGTATTGAATACGGCTCGCTTTTCGATGCGACTCAAACCCGCGTGATGACAGTTGGCGACAAACAATTGGTAAAAACCGTTGCTTGGTACGACAATGAGATGTCTTACACTTGCCAATTGGTTCGCACCTTGGAATTTTTTGCCAGCAAAATCTAAAGGATAACAGGCTGAATCAAACAGTCTGTGGATAATTAAAAGGCCGTCCGGAATATTCAGACGGCCTTTTGTGTGTAGATAAATTCAATTTGCAATCAGATTGTGGATAGTTTAATTACTGTGGCACATTTGTTTTCTATCCTAAACTGCACTTCATAATCCGCAATATTCATCACATAAACCCGTTCGGGAATATCTTGATAGGCAGGGCGAGGATCTTGGGCAATGCTTTGCTCAATGAGATGTTTTTTTTCTGTGGATAAATGTTCCGCAAGCGTACTTTCTGCCCAGACTACACTCAATTCTTCAGGTTTGCCGCTGACAAAGCCTGATGATGCATCAGGTTTGGATTCGACAAACGGGATGTAGGGTTTGATATCCACTACCGGAGTACCGTCCAACAGGTCTGCACCGCTGCAATAGATGCGGACAGGTTTGCCTGTTTCGATGCGTTCGAGTTTCAGTAGGGATAAACCGAGATGATTGGGGCGGTGTGGGCTGCGCGTGGCAAATACGCCCATTTTTTGTTTGCCTCCGAGTCGTGGCGGACGCACCATTTGCGCCCAACCTTCATCCAATACGCCGTGGAAAATAAAACTTATCCACACGTAGTCGAAATCTTCCAAGCCCCGAACGCTGTCTGCGGTAAATTCAGGAGTGAGTTCAATGCAAATTTCTGCCGCAGGAACCAAACCGGGTTGACGGGCAATGCCGAATTTTTGTTTGTAGGGGGAATGAACGGTTGCAATAGGCGTAATCAAATAGGACATAATTTGTGGATAAATATTCTGTGCAAACTGTCATCATATCACAGATGTTTTCCCACATTTTGCGGTAGTAATTTGTTATAATACAAAGCATTTATTCCAAATGTCCGTATATTGGTAATAAATGCTCAATTTAAATAATATAAAATAAAATCAATAGGTTAAATTAATCATGATTGTTTCTATCGATGTAGATGCACAAAAAACGTTTACGCCTTTGTGCCCGAAAGAATTGCCTGTTGCCGAAGGTCATCTGATTGTGGATGAACTCAATGCCCAAGCTGCATTGGCGGATTTACGCGTGATGACGAAAGATGCGCATCATACCGCGGCAAAATGGCTTGTGGATAATCCTATTGATATGTTGAAATCGACGGGTTTACCCGATGCGGATTTGACTTGGGTGTCGCATGCGATGGTTGGAACATATGGCTATGAGTTGTTGGATGGCCTGCCTTCAGCCAAGGAATACGATTATTGCGTTTGGAAAGGCGTTGATCCTGAGTTACATCCTTACGGCGCATGTTTTCACGATATTGAAGAAAAGCTCAGTACAGGTTTGATCGAATGGTTGCGCTGTCAAAATGCAGATACAGTCATTGTCGGCGGTTTGGCAACGGATTATTGTGTGAAAACGACGGTTTTACAATTGCTTAAAGGCGGGGCTTGGAAAGTCATCGTCAATCAGGCGGCTTGCCGTGGCATTGCTCCGGAAACCATCGAAACGGCATGGCAGGAAATGCGTTCTGCTGGTGCAATTATCTTAAAAAACGCTGAAAAAATTAAAAAATATATTAATAATTAATAAGTTAAAATTGTTTCACGTGAAACACCCTTCCCAAAATATGAAGATTTTACTTGTCCGCTTGTCCAGTATGGGCGATTTAATTCATACGTTGCCCGCAGTTGAAGATTTGGCTCGACAATGTCCTGATGTGGAGCTCCATTGGCTGTGTGAGGCAGGGTTTGCAGATATCGCCCACTTACATCCTTTTGTCAAAAAGGTTCATGTAATGAAATGGCGGCAGTGGCGTAAATACCTTTTTCAGGCTGAAACATGGCGTGAAATAGGCCGTCTGAAAACGGATTTACAGGCTGAATCTTTTGATTTTGTTTTAGATAGCCAAGGACTGATTAAAAGCGCATATTTTGCCAAAATGGCGAAATCCCCTATTTACGGCTTGGATAAACACAGCGCGCGTGAAAGTTTGGCTGCCCTTGCATACAGTAAAGCGTTTGCCGTGCCGAAAGGCAAAAATGCGGTTTGGCGAAACCGTGAATTATTCGCCCAAGTATTTGGTTATACAATGCCTGAAACGCAGGTATTTGGTTTGTCGGTTCCTGAATCAGGCCGTCTGAAAAATTTGCAATCCCCTTATTACGTTTCTTTGCATGCAACCAGTCGCGACAGTAAATTATGGCCGGTAGAACACTGGCGTGCATTATTGAAAAAGTTGAATGAAGAACAACAATGCAATGTATATTTGCCGTGGGGAAATGAAACCGAAAAAATGCGTGCCGAACAGATTGCAAGCGATTTACCGTTTGCTTCGGTTTGCGACAAAATGAATTTATTACAGGCTGCATTTTTATTGAAAAACGCAGAGGGTATTATTGGCGTAGATACCGGACTACTGCATCTTGCCAATGCGTTGGAAAAGCCTGTTGTAGGAATTTATACAGATACAGATCCGGTCAAGACCGGCGTTCAAGTTTCGGCTTATGCAAAAAATTTAGGCGGTATTGCTCAAATTCCCAATGTTGACGAGGTTTATCAAACCTTGATGGATTGTGTTGCAGCATATGGTAAATAATTGCAGGGGAGTTGGATTTATTTTCTGAGTAAATGCTTTAGAAATGATATAATTCCGCTCTATTTACCAAGATTTATACAAATTTGGTTTTATCATGTTGGTGAAAACCGAATTGGATTTTATATAAAGAATGTATCAAAAGCAGTATGCTAGATTTGATGGACATTCTTTTTAGGAGAATTGAATGAAAGCACTGGTCGCAGTAAAGCGCGTAGTGGACTATAACGTCAAAGTTCGTGTGAAAGCCGATGGTTCCGATGTGGATATCAGTAATGTCAAAATGTCGATGAACCCGTTTGATGAAATCGCGGTAGAAGAAGCTGTCCGTTTGAAAGAAGCCGGAAAAGTAAGCGAGATTGTTGCTGTTTCTCTTGGTGAGAAAAAATGCGAAGAGATATTGCGTACTGCTTTGGCGATGGGTGCCGACCGTGCGGTTCATGTTGAGACTGATGCGAAGTTGGAGCCTTTGGCCGTTGCGAAATTGCTGAAAGCTGTTGCGGATAAAGAAAATCCGCAAATTTTACTGCTGGGCAAACAGGCAATTGACGATGACGCCAACCAAGTTGCCCAAATGCTGGCTGCCTTGTTGAATGCGGCTCAAGGTACTTTTGCATCAAAAGTGCAAATTGAAGGCGAAGAAGCATTGGTAACCCGTGAAATTGACGGCGGCGAAGAGACTGTTGCGTTGAAGCTGCCTGCGGTCATCAGTGCAGATTTGCGTTTGAACGAACCACGCTTTGTCAAACTTCCTAATATCATGGCGGCAAAGAAAAAACCTTTGGAAAAATTGAGTCCTGCCGATTTGGCTGTGGATATTTCTCCGCGTTTGAATACCGTGAAATTTGCCGAACCTAAAGCACGTCAAGCTGGTGTGAAAGTGGCTGATGTTGCCGAGTTGGTTGAAAAGCTGAAAAACGAAGCCAAAGTGATCTAAGGAGTATGAAATGAGCGTATTGATTATTGCAGAACATAATAACCAACATTTGAATCCTGCTACTTTGCATGCGGTAACGGCTGCCGCCAAATTGGGTAATGTAGATTTATTGGTTGCCGGCAGTAATTCTGCTGCAGTGGTTGAAGAGGCGAAACAGGTTGCAGGCGTAGCGAAAGTTTTGGTAGCCGATGCGCCCTATTACGTTGAAGGTTTGGCAGAAGAATTAGCGCCTTTGGTTGTTAAACTGGCTGCGGATTACCGCTATGTGGCTGCGACTGCAACTGCGTTTGGTAAAAATCTGTTGCCCCGAGTAGCAGCCCTGTTGGATGTGCCACAAGTTTCGGATTTAACCGAAGTTGTGGATAACTCGACATTTGTCCGTCCGATTTATGCCGGTAATGCATTTGAAACTGTTCAATCCAGTTCTGAAAAATTGGTGCTGACTTTCCGTGCGACAGCATTCGATGCTGCCGGACAAGGCGGTAATGCAGAAGTGGTCACTGTTGAGGCAACGCCTGCTCAGAACCTGAGCCGTTTCGTAAGCCGTCAACTTTCCCAGTCTGACCGCCCTGAATTGACTCAGGCAAAAGTGATTGTTTCCGGTGGCCGTGCGTTGGGCAGCGCTGAAAAATTCAATGAAGTATTGACTCCGTTGGCTGATGTTTTGGGTGCGGCGATTGGTGCATCCCGTGCAGCAGTGGATGCCGAGTATGCGCCAAACGATGCCCAAGTCGGACAAACTGGTAAAGTGGTTGCGCCGCAACTGTACTTTGCTATCGGTATTTCCGGTGCTATCCAACACGTTGCCGGTATGCAGGACAGTAAAGTAATTGTTGCCATCAACAAAGATGCTGACGCTCCGATTTTCAATGTGGCAGATTACGGCTTGGTTGGTGATTTGTTTGAAGTTGTGCCTCAATTGACTGAAGCACTGAAAAACTAATGTTTCACGTGAAACGTTCAGACGGCCTTTGTTATATAAGGCCGTCTGAAAATATTTTGGCATGATTACGACCTATAAAACCATTACCACACCGACACAGGCTGAATTTAAAGATAAAGGCAGCCGCTTCATCGCATACGCCTATCCGATCCGCACTTTGGCCGATGTGAAGAAGTATCTCGACCCATTAAAGGAAGAGCATCACAAGGCGCGACATTGGTGCTACGCCTATCGATTGGGTGTGGATGGAATGCAGTTTCGTGCAAACGATGATGGAGAACCGTCTGGAAGCGCAGGCCGCCCTATTCTGGGACAGATTGATTCTGTCGGCGTAACGGATGTGTTGGTTGTGGTTGTACGTTATTTTGGCGGTACGCTATTAGGTGTTCCCGGTCTGATTCATGCTTATAAGGAATCGACAGCTCAGGCATTGGCGATAGCTGAAGTTGTTGAAAAGAATGTCGAAAAGACAGTTTGGTTGAAGTGTGAATATCCTGTTTTGAATGAGGCTATACGGATTGCCAAACAATATCAGGCTGATATTGTGGAACAGGATTTGCAGCTGGATTGTAAGTTGACTGTAAAAATAGCATTGGCCGATTATGAAGCTTGTATTGCTGCTTGGAAAAATACGCGCCAAATTGAAGTAGATACTGAAAAGCCGTTTGAATAAAAGGTCGTCTGAACATATTTGAGAAATCAAAAGTTTCAGACGGCCTTTGATGTTTTAGCCTTGGTATCTGTCTAGAGCATTTACGCTTGAGCGCAGGTGTTCCCAAGCCAGTTGATGAAATTCCCCCAGTGCGTTCCATAGGGCATCTTCGCTCATAATGCTGTATTCGCCCTGTGTACGCAAATCAACATCTGCACCTTCTTCAATGGCTTGATAGCATGCTTGGTATTCGTTGGTATAGAAGTCATCTATATCTTGCATGAGGCTTGCAGCATGTTTCCAGCGAGCGATATCTGCTTCCAGTTGCGGCAGTAATTCGCACCATTCGCGGTATTTGCTTTGAATTTCGTCAATACGTTTTTGCATGATTTGTCCTTTCGTTGTTTGAAATTAGAGTATGGTTGTCTTGGTGCAATATTATTCTTAATTTGAAACAGCTATGCAAGATGGAACAATATTCCATCGATTGAATTTTATTTACAACATCTATTCTTCAAGGAGATGGTATGAAATTGCTCGTTATTGGTAATGGTGGACGTGAACACGCACTGGCTTGGAAATTGGCGCAGTCGTCTAAAGTAGAAACTGTCTTTGTTGCACCTGGTAATGCCGGAACGGCAATTGAGCCTAAACTGCAGAATATAGCGTTGACGGCGCATCAAGATTTGATTGATTTTTGCCGTAATGAAAATATTGCCTTTACCGTAGTCGGTCCTGAAGCTCCTTTGGCTGCCGGTGTGGTGAATGATTTCCGTGCTGCCGGATTGAAGATTTTTGGCCCGACTCAATACGCGGCCCAACTGGAGAGTTCAAAAGATTTTGCTAAAGCATTTATGGCAAAATATAAGATTCCGACTGCGCAATACCAAACCTTTGAAAATGCCGATGCAGCACATGATTACGTCAACCAAAAAGGTGCGCCGATTGTAATTAAAGCGGATGGTTTGGCTGCCGGTAAGGGCGTGATTGTCGCCATGACTTTGGATGAAGCTCATGCTGCTATCGACGATATGTTGTTGGGCAACAAAATGGGTAATGCAGGCGCGCGAGTCGTAATTGAAGATTTCCTGCAAGGCGAGGAAGCGAGCTTTATCGTTATGGTGGACGGCAATCATGTTTTGCCGATGGCAACCAGTCAAGACCATAAACGCCTGTTGGATGACGACAAAGGCCCTAATACCGGCGGTATGGGTGCATACAGCCCTGCTCCAGTGGTAACGCCTGATGTTTACGAGCGCGCTATGAATGAAATTATTTTGCCGACTGTGGCCGGTATGAAAGCAGAAGGTCATGAATTTACCGGTTTTTTATACGCGGGCTTGATGATTGATAAAACTGGTGCGCCTTATACCATCGAATTTAACTGCCGTTTCGGCGACCCTGAAACCCAGCCGATTATGAGCCGTTTGGATAGCGATTTGGTGGATTTGGTTGAGGCGGCAATCGACGGTAAACTGGATAGTGTTACTGCCGAATGGAATCCGCAGACTGCGGTAGGCGTAGTGTTGGCCGCACAAAACTATCCTGATTCTCCGAAAAAAGGCGATGTGATCTTTGGCTTGGATAAGGCCAATCAAATCGGTAAAGTTTTCCATGCCGGTACTGCAACGAATGAAAAAGGCGAAGTGGTAACCAACGGCGGCCGTGTGTTGTGTGTAGTCGGTTTGGGCGATGATGTTGCCCAAGCTAAAAGCAAGGCTTATGAGGCATTGGAAACAATCCGTTTTGACGGTATGCAATACCGTAAAGACATTGCCGATAAAGCCATCAACCGTTAATAATGAATAGAAACAGGCCGTCTGAACACAGATTGTCCGACAATCGTAGTTTCAGACGGCCTTGGTATATGATGATGTTCCCCAGAATTTTATCGGCTGCAGCCCAACGCAGGCTGCAGGCGCATCTTAAAAAAGGCGGTTTGATTGCCTATCCTACCGAGTCTTGTTATGGCTTGGGCTGTGTCCCTACTTTGTCCAAAGCGCTCAATCAACTGATTCATCTGAAAAAACGACCGCAACACAAAGGCATGATTGTCATTGGCCATAGCTTGGAACAGTTGCAACCTTTGCTGCAAAGGCCGTCTGAAAATATCCAAACCATGCTTCATGAAGCATGGCCGGCTCCGAAAACTTTCTTATTGCCGGCTAGCAAAAAAGTATTGCCTTCATTGCGGGGAAAAGGACGCAGTAAATTGGCTGTCAGGGTTCCTGCGCACGCAGGTGCAAGACGTTTGTGTCAGGTTTTGGAAACACCTTTAGTCTCTACTTCATGCAATCGTGCAGGCAAACGGGCATGTAAAACGGAAAGGGAAGTCAGAAGACAGTTTGGCAGGAAAGTCTGGGTTGTAGGCGGATTGATAGGTAAGCAGAAAACGCCTAGCCAGATTATTGACGGAGAAACAGGAGCAAGGCTGCGTTAAAGAAGGGCTGTATCGTCAAAGGAAAGGTATTTATTTTGAGAAGCAAATTTTTTCCAAAAGATTGGAATACCTGTGTGAAAAGCATTGAGTGCAGATCCAGTTTGATGCATAGCAGTCTGTAAATACAGATCGATTGAGCAGATAGTAAGTCAGTAAATAGAGTAGAAAGCAGTATTTTGTGAAATACTCTTACAAAGAATGAAGCAAATTTTGAGCGTAGATGAATCGCTGTAATAAATTATTTTTGAATAAACAAAATTTGTGGATAAATTTGAAGATAAATTTCCATCAAAACATAAAAAGGCCGTCTGAAACTTGATATTCAAAGCATTCAGACGGCCTTTTAAATATTTAAACTGTGGATAACTTTGTGAATAAGTGTGGATTAAAGCTTATGTCCACACACAGTTTCGTATTGTTTTTCAGTAATCGTGCCGCTCATGACGCTCATTGGGCGGATGCTGGTCGGCGTATAGCTTTGGTTGGAAATTACCCGGCCGTGTTCGTCCATCAGTTGCAGCGCTGCCAGACGATAGGTTTTGTTTGAGCAATGAATTTCCCAGTTGCCGATGGCCGTTTTATAGGCCGGCATATTGACGAAACGCTCTTCTTTCAGTTTGGAAACGGTTTTTTTATCGCGGAAAGTAACCAGTGCGCCATTTCTTTTAATGCTGCTTCTATCAATGGCCACTTTGATATTGCCTTCAGAGATGGTGCCGATATTGGTCCAGCTGCCGCCACCGCTCGATGTGGTGGTTGTTTCACAGGCACTCAACATCAAAGCAGCAAATACGGTTGCAGCTAGCGAAAAACGTTTGATATTCATAAAACCTCATTATTTACAGAAAGTCAGCCGATATTATCCGTGAAGATGGCATATATCGTAAATCGATTTTGCAAAGTTGAACCTCTGAAAAGAATTTTATGAAAAATACGCTGAAAAGGCCGTCTGAAACCTGTCTTTCAGACGGCCTTGAAGTGTAAAATCATGTATAATTGCAAACAATTTGGTTTTTACCCCATAGGAAGATCCGACATGATTAACCCTATCGCTGCACTTTCCCCATTAGATGGTCGCTACGCCAAATCCGTTGAAGCATTGCGTCCGATTTTCTCCGAATACGGCCTGATGCGTGCGCGTGTCAAAGTCGAATTAAACTGGCTCAAAGCCCTTGCCGCCGAGCCTAAGATTGTAGAAGTTCCTGCTTTCAGCGATTTTACGCTTGCCGAAATCGACAAAGTGATCGAAAACTTCTCGCTTGAAGATGCCGCTGCCGTCAAAGCCATTGAGGCGACCACCAATCACGACGTCAAAGCCATCGAATATTGGCTTAAAGAACGCTTCTCCGGCGTGCCTGAAGTGGCTGCTGCCAGCGAGTTCATCCACTTTGCCTGCACCAGCGAAGACATCAACAACCTGTCCCACGCTTTAATGCTGCAAGAAGCGCGTGAGGCTGTTTTGCTGCCGAAACTGGCCGAAATCATCGAAAAACTGACCGGCATGGCGCATGAGTTGGCTGCCGTCCCTATGATGAGCCGCACGCATGGCCAGCCTGCTACACCAAGCACACTGGGTAAAGAAATTGCCAATGTCGTGTACCGCCTGCAACGTCAGTTTAAAAACCTGCAAGCGCAAGAGTTCCTCGGCAAAATCAATGGCGCAGTCGGCAACTACAATGCCCATATGGTCGCTTATCCCGATGTAGATTGGGAAACCCATTGCCGCAACTTCGTTGAAATCAGCCTCGGCCTGACCTTCAACCCCTACACCATTCAAATCGAGCCGCACGACTATATGGCAGAATTCTTCCAAGCCATCAGCCGTGTCAACACGATTCTGATCGACTTTAACCGCGATGTTTGGGGCTATATTTCTTTGGGTTACTTCAAACAAAAAGTCAAAGCAGGCGAAGTCGGTTCTTCCACCATGCCGCACAAAGTCAATCCGATCGACTTTGAAAATTCCGAAGGCAACCTCGGTATGGCCAATGCCGTATTGGGCTTTTTGTCTGAAAAACTGCCGATTTCCCGTTGGCAGCGCGACCTGACTGACAGCACCGTATTGCGCAATATGGGCGTAGGCGTGGGCTATACCGTATTGGGTTTTGCCGCCCATCTGCGCGGTCTGAACAAGCTTGAACCGAATCCTGCCGTCCTTGCTGCCGATTTGGACGCTACTTGGGAGCTGCTGGCCGAGCCGATTCAAACCGTAATGCGTCGTTACGGCGTGGCCAATCCTTACGAGAAGCTGAAAGACCTGACACGCGGTAAAGACGGCATTACGCCTGAAGTGTTGAAACTCTTTATCGAGTCGTTGGAAATTCCGGCAGAAGCCAAAGCCAAATTGCTTGAGCTGACCCCTGCGTTGTATGTGGGTAAGGCCGAAGAGTTGGCAAAACGAATTTAAAAGGTTTTTGTAGGGTGCACTTTCTTAGTTATTGAGATTTTTTGATAGATAAGAAACCAACCCTCTACATCCGACAAATTAAAAAGGCCGTCTGAAATATTTTTCAGACGGCCTTTTTCGATTCAATCCGTTATTTCACTTTGTCTTTCAATGCACCGTAGCCGGCTGCGTCCATTTCTTCCAAAGGAATGAATTTCAAACTTGCGCCGTTGATGCAATAGCGCAGACCGCCTTTGTCTTTCGGACCGTCGGCGAAGACGTGTCCCAAGTGTGAGTCGGCGGCGTGGCTGCGGACTTCGGTGCGGCGCATGTTGTAGCTGAAATCGTCGTGTTCGGTAACGGCGGAGGCATTAATCGGGTGGGTGAAGCTTGGCCAGCCGCAGCCGGAATCGAATTTGTCGGCGGAGCTGAACAGGGGTTCGCCGCTGACGATGTCCACATAAATGCCGGGTTTGAACAAGTGGTCGTATTCGTGGCTGAAGGCGTATTCGGTCGCGCTGTTTTGGGTAACTTGGTATTGCTCTTCGGTCAGGAGGCGTTTGAGTTCGGCAGCGCTGGGTTTTTTATATGTTGCCGCGTCGAAGCCTTTGCCTTGCGGGGTGGCTTTGGTTTTGTCCGGCAGCGGTTCGTCGGCTTTGCGGATGTCAATGTGGCAGTAGCCGTTGGGGTTTTTAATCAGGTAGTCTTGATGGTATTCCTCGGCGTCGTAGAAGTTCTGCAGCGGTTCGTTTTCGACGACGAGGGGTTGTTGGTATTTTTGCTGCTCGCGTTTGAGCGCGGCGGCGATAACGGCTTTTTCGGTAGGGTCGGTGTAGTACACGCCGCTGCGGTATTGCGTGCCGATGTCGTTGCCTTGTTTGTTGAGGCTGGTCGGGTCAACGACGCGGAAATAGTATTGCAGGATATCGTCTAGGCTGAGTTTGTCGGCATCGTAGGTAACTTTGACGGTTTCGGCATGACCCGTATCGCGGTAGGACACGTCTTCGTAGCTTGGGTTTTCTGTTTTGCCGTTGGCGTAGCCGGATACTGCGTCAACCACGCCGTCTATGCGTTGGAAATAGGCTTCCAAGCCCCAGAAGCAGCCGCCGGCGAGGTAGATAGTGCGCGTATTCATGATTGCTGAATCCTTTTTCTGTGTGTCAGGTTTGTAAAATGTGTTTTTCAGACGGCCTAAATCGGCATCGGGATCGCGGATTAAAGCCAATGCCTGCGCTTCGTTGATGCTGCCTTTGACGATGCGCTGCACGTCGCCGTCTTTGCCGATTAATGCCCAAGAAGGGTAAACGCCGATATTCAGGCTTTGGGCGATGGTGCCGCCGTTGTCGGTAACGACGGGCAGCTTAGGATAGTTCAAACCGGCATACCATTTTTGAAAATCGCCGTCTTTTTTCTCGTGTAGAAAACCGGGCGAGGCAACGGTAATCAGGTTGGCAGAACCGAATTTTGCATCTTGCGCCCATTTTTCGGTTTGTCCCAATTCGGACAAACACAAAGGACACCAACTTGCCCAAAATTTAATCAGGGTGGGTTTGTCTTTTTTCAGGAAAACACTGGCAGGGCGGTTGTCAGGGGTTTTCAACGAGGACAATGCCTGCGGTACGGTTGCGGCTTCGGTATCCATCATTTTGGATGAGCAGGCGCCAAGTGCAAGCAGGCAGCCGAACTTGGTGCAAAGTGAAAATAATGTGCGGGGATTCATCTCTATGTTTCCTGTATGGATGGTTTGTCTTATTAGACGTTGGAAATGCCAAAACCTGACAACCTTGATTTTCAGACGACCTTGCCATGTAAAATACGCTACAATACTCCCTATTTCAAGTTTCTAAAATTAAAAGGAAAATTTAATGTTCAGCTTCTTCCGTCGCAAGAAAAAACAGGAAACTCCAGCTCCTGAGGAGGCTCAAGTTCAGGAAACCGCAGCAAAAGCAGAATCTGAAGTTGCTCAAGTAGTTGAAAATATTAAAGAAGATGCCGAATCTTTAGCAGAAAGCGTCAAAGGGCAGGTCGAATCAGTTGTCGAATCGGCTGTTGAAACTGTCAGCGAAACCGTCGGGCAGGTTTGGGAAGCTTTGACCGAAACGCCGTCTGAAACAGTGGAAAAAGTAGAAGAACACCTTAAAGCGGCAAAAGAAGCGGCTGTTAAAACCGTCAGCGAGGCTGTTGAACAGGTTCAAGAAACCGTTGCCGAGATGCCGTCTGAAGCGGCTGAGGTTGCTGAGAAAGCAGCAGAACAGGCTGAGGGGGTAAAAGAAGCAGCTGTTGAAACAGTCAGCGAGGCTGTTGAACAGGTTCAAGAAACTGTTTCCGAGATGCCGTCTGAAGTGGCTGAAGCTGCTGAGAAAGCAGCAGAACAGGCCGAAGCGGTAAAAGAAGAAGCTGTTGAGGCAGTTAGCGAAGCTGTCGAGCAAGTTCAAGAAGCCGTTGTGGAAATACCGGTTGAAGCCCCTGCTCCGGCAGAAGAACATAAGCTCAGTTGGGCCGCGCGTTTGAAACAAGGCTTGACCAAATCACGCGACAAAATGGCAAAATCGTTGGCCGGCGTGTTCGGCGGCGGACAAATCGACGAGGATTTGTACGAAGAGCTGGAAACCGTGCTGATTACCAGCGATATGGGCATGGAAGCCACCGAATACTTGATGAAAGACGTGCGCGACCGTGTCAGCCTCAAAGGCCTCAAAGACGGCAACGAATTGCGCAGTGCGCTGAAAGATGCGCTGTACGACTTGATTAAGCCTCTGGAGAAACCTTTGGTCTTGCCGGAAACCAGGGAGCCTTTCGTGATTATGCTTGCCGGTATCAACGGCGCGGGTAAAACCACATCTATCGGTAAATTGGCCAAATATTTCCAAGCGCAGGGCAAATCTGTATTGCTGGCGGCAGGCGATACTTTCCGTGCCGCCGCGCGTGAGCAGCTTCAAGCTTGGGGCGAGCGCAACAATGTAACCGTGATTTCGCAAACCACAGGCGATTCCGCAGCCGTTTGCTTCGATGCTGTCCAAGCCGCCAAAGCGCGTGGGATCGATATTGTGCTGGCTGATACAGCCGGACGCCTGCCGACGCAGCTTCATTTGATGGAAGAAATCAAAAAAGTGAAGCGCGTGTTGCAAAAAGCCATGCCTGATGCGCCACATGAAATCATCGTCGTGCTTGATGCCAACATCGGTCAAAATGCCGTCAACCAAGTGAAAGCCTTTGACGAAGCGCTGGGTCTGACCGGCCTTATCGTCACTAAGCTAGACGGTACGGCCAAAGGCGGTATCCTTGCCGCCCTTGCCTCCGACCGCCCTGTTCCTGTCCGCTACATCGGCGTAGGCGAAGGTATCGATGATTTGCGTCCGTTTAATGCCAAAGCGTTCGTGGATGCCCTATTGGATTAAACAGACAGGCTGAGGCTTTGTGAACGCTGTTTGCAGGGTGTTTCATGCACTTTGAAGGCTCTGTATTCGGTATGGGATACCTAAGCCAAACAGGCTGTTAAAAAGGCCGTCTGAAACCTAAAATCAGGTTTCAGACGGCCTTTATTTTATTTGCAGGTTTAGTTTTTCCGTGCGGTAACAAACTCGGCCAGTTGGCGCAGGCGCAGGGCTTTGTCGCCGAATGGCTCGATCAGGGCAACGGCTTCTGCAATCAGCGTTTCTGCGTAAGTACGCGCGGCCTGAAGGCCCATCAGTTTGACGTAGGTCGGTTTGTCGTTGTCCAAGTCTTTGCCGGCGGTTTTGCCCAAGGTGGCGGTATCGGCTTCGCAGTCCAATACATCGTCGATCACTTGGAAAGCCAGACCCAATTTGGCGGCGTAGCGGTCTAAGGTTTGGATTTGCGCCGGTGTTAAGTCCGGGCAGGAAAGTGCGCCTAAGGCCACGGCCGCGCGGATGAGTGCGCCGGTCTTGAGGCTGTGCATCTGTTCCAATTCGGCCTGATTCATGGCTTTACCGACATTGGCAAGGTCGATGGCTTGTCCGCCCGCCATGCCGAGGCTGCCTGATGCTTGGGCCAGCGTGGACAACATGGCAAGCTGGCGTTCGGCAGACAGGCCTGTCGGACGGCTCAATACATCAAAGGCTTGGGTTTGCAGCGCATCGCCGACCAAAAGGGCGGTTGCTTCATCGTATTGCACATGGCAGGTCGGTTTGCCGCGGCGCAGGCTGTCGTTGTCCATCGCCGGCATATCGTCGTGAACCAACGAATAGACGTGTACCATTTCGATGGCTGCCATCGCCTGCTCGACGGCATTTTGGTTTGCTTCGCCCAATTCGGACGCGGCAAGCACCAAGAGCGGGCGCAGCCGTTTGCCGCCACCGAGGGTAACGTAACGCATGGCTTCGTGCAGCGTGTGCGGCACTTGGCTTTCAGACGGCAAGAAATGCGCCAGCAGCAATTCGGTTTGCGCTTGGGCTTTTTGCTGCCATGTTTTGAGTTCATTCGCCGGGTTCAAGGTTCAACTCCTTCAATTCGCCGGCATCCAAGACTTGCAGTTTCTGCTCGACTTCCGCCAATTTGGTTTGGCAGTATCTGACCAATTCGTTGCCTTCCTGATAGGCGGCCAAAGCATCTTCCAGCGGCATTTCGCTGCTTTGCATGGCCTGGGTCAGGGTTTCGAGGCGGGATAAGGCTTCTTCAAAGGATTGGGGGGCGTTTTTTTTCATGGTTTGAAATGATGGGCAGAAAAAGGGAATTGTAGCATTTTTAGATGATTAAGGCCGTCTGAACAGGGATGAAAACGAAATCAAAGATTTCTGTTTCTTCGTTCAGACGGCCTTTTTTCAAACGGAATAATGTTATCAGCCCGGTAAAACGGCTTTTTGATAGTTGAGCGCGATAAACTGCTTCTCGGCATCCAACTCAGTGATTTTGAACAATGCCTGTGATTTGGGCAGCGCGTCAAACGGAATACCGGTCGCGCGCGTTACCAGCGGCAGGCCTTCGATGCGGACGAGGTCTTCTTTGAGGATGGTGGCCGTCAGCTCGCTCGTGCCTTGCTGTTGCAGATAGACGAGGCTCCAGTAGGCTTCCATTTGGCGTTGGAAGTCGGCGTAGGCTGTATAGGCGGCATCAAAGTCGCGCAGCGCGGCGAAAAGCTCGGCATCGCTGTTTTGATACAGCGGCTCGGCAGTGTCGTCAATCAGGCTGATCAGCTGCTTTTGGTTGATGTAGTCGGCGGCGCGGCGCAGCGGCGAGGTAAACCAGCCATAATGCTGCACGCCCATGCCGATGTGCGGCTCGGATTTGGTGCTCATGCGCACTTTGCCTGCCGGTTGGATGCGGAAAAGGCCGGGCAGCTCGTTTTCGTCCAGCATTTGCGCCCAAGTGCTGTTGGCAAGAATCATCATCTCGCTGACCAGCGTATCGATGGGCGAACCGCGTTCGCGGCGGACGACGGATACGTTGCCTTCCTCATCCAATTCGATGCTGTAATCGTATTGCGGCGCACGGTCGGGCTCGTATTTGCCGCGCGCTTTTTGCAGGGCGACGGCGAATTGATAGAACCAAATCAGGTCTTGATGATGGGCGAACATCATTTCACCGGCTTCGTCCAAGCCTGTTTCGGCATTGAAATGCGGCTCGATGGTTTGGATGCGCAGGTTTTCGGCGATGTTGACGGCTTCGATTTTGCAGGTCGGTTCGCCGACGTTGAACTCGCTGTCCACATCGAAATAAATGCTGACGGCAGGACGGTACGCGCCCGCATCAAGGCTGAACGCGGCAATCCAGTTTTCAGGCAGCATGGTGATTTTGCCGCCGGGGAAATAGACCGTGCTTAAGCGTTCCATGATGTTTTTTTCCATTTTGTCGCCTGGTTTAATGGCAAGCGACGGCGCGGCAATGTGGATACCGACGCGTTTCATGCCATTGCCCAAGTCGGTCAGGCTCAAGGCATCGTCCACTTCGGTGGTCGATTCGTCGTCAATGGAAAAGGCGGTAACGTCGGCCTTGGGCAGGTCGGGCATTTCGGGAAGGGAGAGGTCGGGGAAACCTGTTCCTTTGGGGAAATATTTGATTTCAAACCCGTCTTGCAGGTATTGGGGAATGGACGTAATGCCGCCTGTTTTTTTCGCCAGTTCGTAGGCGGAGGTTTTCAGCGCATCGGCGGCTTTGGTAAAGGCTTTGTAGGTCAGCGACTGCTTGTCGGGCGCGTGCAGGATGGTTTTCAGATCCGCTGCGATTTCAGACGGCATCTCGCCGCGTTTCAAGGCTTCCGCCCAAGCGTCGATTTGCGCGTCTTGTTGTTTTTTGCGTTCGATGGCGGCAAGCGCTTGTTTTAAGGTTTCTTCGGGCGCGGCTTTGAACACGCCTTTGGCTTTTTTGTAGAAATACATCGGCGCGGCGTAAAGCGCAATCAAAGTCGCCGCCAGCTCGGTTTTGGTCGGCGCATGGCCGTAATATTCTTCGGCGATGGCTTCGGCGGTAAATTCCTCTTCGCCGCATACTTCCCACAATAAATCGGTGTCGATATCCGCCGCCTGTGCCTGCGCGTTTTCCAAAAATGCCGCCATATCGCCGTCAAACTCGGCAAAGACATTGTTTGCCTTCACTTTGGTGCGTTTGCCGTGTTGGGTATCGACTTGGTAGGTGGCGTCGTTTTTTTGGACGATGGAGGCAACTTTGAATTGGCCGGACTCTTCGTAAAAGATATTCATTTTTTTCGGATTTTATGATTTGTAGGAAACGCGTGATTTTAGCAGATTTGCACAAGAAAGGCCGTCTGAAAAACATACTTTCAGACGGCCTGTTCAAACGGCGGATGATTAATACTGATATGCCGCCAGTTTGCGTTTGATTTCAGGCAGGGCTGCGCGTGCGGCCTGTTCACCCAGTTGGATGGCGCGTTGTTTTTGGTCGAAGCCGCCAACCGAACCCAGCTCCAAAACCTGCGGTTTGATGACCACATTGGCTTGTCCCAATTCTTGATGCAACGCAGTTTGACTCATCACGTTGAAGGTTTGGTCAAGATAGGAGAACATGCCTTGGCTGACATTTTTGGCCGGACGGGCGGAAATATCGACGGCAATGATGAAGTTTGCGCCCATTTTTTTCGCCGCGCTGACCGGTACGGGTTGCGACAGGCCGCCGTCTACATATTTGCGGTTGCCGATGACGACAGGCTGGAATACGTTTGGAATCGACGCAGAAGCGCGGACGGCCTGTCCGGCATTGCCTACGTTGAACACCACCGGTTTGCCGCTTTCAAAATCAGTCGCAACGGCGGCAAACTTGATGGGGAACTGCTGCATCGGGCGGTTGCCGACTTTGCGGTTGATGTAGTTTTGCAGTTTTTCGCCTTTGATGAAGCCGCTGGTGGACAAGGTCAAATCCACCAAATCGGTTTTACCCAAAATTTCCGCTTCCAATTCGAGGCGGTCGGGCGACATTCCCGAAGCGTACATACTGCCGACAATCGAGCCTGCGGATGTGCCGGTAACAATTTTGACCGGAATATTGTTTTCTTTCAAAACCTTAATAATCCCAATATGGGCAAAGCCTTTGGACGCGCCGCCGCCCAAAGCCAGCGCAACTGTGGCTTTCGGTTTGGGTGCAGGATGCGAAACCGTATTTTGACCCTGCGTAGAAGGTTTGGATTGCGGTGCGTTGCCGCTCGGACAGGCAGCCAATACCAAGACGGACGAAGCGGCTAAAAACGTTTTGAATGTGGAAAAAAGTTTATTCATGTTCAGACAACCTTTAATATGTCGAAAGGGTTATTTTACTCTGAAATTAAGTCGAAAGGCCGTCTGAAATCAAGTTTCAGACGGCCTTTTAAATCAAGCTTAAGCCAATTCGAGCTGTTTTTCCAAGCTTTCGACCAGTTGGTCGTCCAAATTCAAAGCTTGGGACAAACGGCTCAGGAACACAATTTCCTTGCGCGACAAGTCCGCGCAGACCAATCGGGCCGCTAGATAAGTTTCGGCTGCCAAAGCCTCGTCGCTGCCGACCGAAGCGGCAATTTGCTCGATAGAGGCCGGTTGCGCATATTCTGCTTGCAACCATGCCGCAGTTTCCGCATCACTGCCGCTTTCACGCTCAATCGCCGCGCGTTCCGCATCGTCAATCAGGCCGTCTGAAGCCGCCGCCGCAATCATCGTTTGCAAAATTACACGGCTGTGGTTTTCGCCAATCAGACCGGCAGGTTGGAATGCACTTTGCGGCAATTCGTCCTGCTGGCGGTTTTGTTTCCAGTTTTGATAGCCTTTATAAGCCAGAAAACCCAAAGCAGCGACCGAGCCGGCCTTGACCAGCTTCTTCGTATTTTTCTTTTTCAACAGCATCGATGCCAAAGCACCCGTCAGCGCACCACCGCCGAAAGAATTGAGCGGACTGTCCGCCACTGCTTTGCCGCCTTTTTGAGCCGCACCCAAAACCTGATTGAGCAACTGACTGAAATCCATAAAAAAATCTCCTGAAAACAAATACATTGCAAATATAGGGCAGAAACACCAAAAAACCAAGCCAAAGAAAGTTAAAAGGTGCAAACAAGTTTTCAGACGGCCATAGCCGACTTTCGGTACAATCACACCATTCCAAACAATAAACCCCATCATGACCGATACCGCCCAAATCATTACCAGCTATGGCCGCCGCTATATTGTCCGCACCCCCGATGGCCAAACATATGACGCCACCACCCGCAAAAAACGCGTCGATTTCGCCTGTGGCGACCAAGTCCGCATCAGCCCCATCAACGGCGAACAAGTCGTGATTGAAGATTACCTCCCGCGCGAAAGCCTGCTCTACCGCCAAGACGCGTGGAAAACCAAACTGATTGCCGCCAACGTTACCCAACTCCTCATCGTAACCGCCGCCAGTCCCTCACCCAGCGAAGCCCTGTTGCAACGCGCCCTCCTCGCGGCAGAAGCGGCCGGTATCGATGCCGTCATTATCCTCAACAAAGCTGACCTCCCCGAAACCGCCCAATGGCGCGAGAAACTCAAATTCTACGAAACCCTCGGCTACCCCGTGGTCGAAACCAACGCATTGGAAAACGCCGACATCCTGCGTCCCATTTTAGAAGGGCAAACCAACATCCTGCTCGGACAAAGCGGCATGGGCAAGTCCACATTGACCAACGCCCTACTCGGCAACCAAGCCGCCCGAACCGGCGACATTTCCACCGCGCTCGACTCCGGCAAACACACCACCACCCACGCCCAACTATACGATTTAAACGCAGAAACCCGACTCATAGATTCCCCCGGCCTGCAAGAATTCGGCCTACACCATCTCCAAGCCGCCGATTTACTGCAATACTTCCCCGACCTGCGCCACCTTATCGGCCAATGCCGTTTCCATAACTGCACCCACCGCGCCGAACCCGGCTGCGCCGTCAAAGCCGCTGCCGAATCAGGCGAAGCCAAACCCGAGCGCATCGAATTTCTGCAACGTGTTACCGATGAATTGTTGAGATAAAGTTTTAACGGAAATAAGTGTTTGGATAAATAAAAAGGCCGTCTGAAAGTTTCAGACGGCCTTTTGTTGAAGCATAACCAAATTTACCTTTCAACCGGTATCGCTACCTTAGCGGGAAAGAGAAGGTGCTTTTCGTGGCGGATTGATCATGAGAAGCACGGCTTCTTCAATTTGTTTGTCCTCCCGATCATGGAGCTCTACCGGAAACTTCAGACGCAACACTGTAACAATAGCGCCAACCGATAAGCCTGTATCATGAAGCAACTCAATTTCTTTAAGTACCGGTGCGGAAAGGTTTAACATGGTTTCTCCTTAAGATTTGGTATAAGCCTTAGCCCACTTTATCCCCGGGCTGTGCGCCTACGTCGACATCGAGGAGCTTCAGTTTGCCCTCTGCCGTGGCGGCGGAGAGGATCATGCCTTCGGATACGCCGAATTTTGCCATTTTGCGCGGGGCGAAGTTGGCGACGGCAATGACCATGCGGCCGTTCAATTCGGCTGGATTTGGGTAAGACGCGGCGATGCCGGAGAAGATGATGCGTTTTTCAAAACCGAAATCGAGGTCGAATTTCAAAAGTTTGGTGCTGCCTTCGACGGCTTCGCAGTTCAATACTTTGGCGACGCGCATGTCGATTTTCATAAAGTCTTCGAAGCTGGCCTGTTCGGCGACTTTTTCATATTTGCTCTCTTCGGCGGCAGGCGCAGCTGCTGCGACGATGCTTTGTTTGTTGGCTTCGATTAAATCGTCCACTTGTTTTTGCTCCACTCGTTGCATTAAATGTTCGTATTTGTTGATGGCGTGTTCGCCCAAGGTTTCGCGTGTATTTGCCCAAGTGATGGCTTCCAAATTCAGGAATTTGGCGGCGTTTTCGGCCACTTTCGGCAAGACGGGGGCGAGGTAGGCGGTCAACATGGTAAAGGCGTTGATGAGCTCGCTGCATACTTCGTGCAGGCGTGCGTCTTGGCCTTCTTGTTTCGCCAGTTCCCAAGGTTTGTTGGCATCAACGTATTCATTGACAATGTCTGCCAAGGCCATGATGTCGCGCAGGGTTTTGGCGTATTCGCGGCTTTCGTAGCATTCGGCAATGGCTTCGCTTTGTGCGGTCAGTTTTGCCAGCAATTCGCTGTCGGCAACGTCTTTCAGACGGCCTTCAAAGCGTTTGGCGATGAAACCTGACGCGCGGGCGGCGATGTTGACGTATTTTCCGACGAGGTCGCTGTTGACGCGGCTGATAAAGTCTTGCAGGTTCAAATCGATGTCTTCGATTTTGCTGTTGAGTTTGGCGGCGATGTAGTAGCGCATCCACTCGGGGTTCAGGCCTTGTTCCAGATAGGATTTGGCGGTGATGAAGGTGCCGCGCGATTTGGACATTTTTTGTCCGTCCACGGTCAAAAAGCCGTGTGCGTACACGCCGGTCGGGGCGCGGTGGCCGGAGAAATGCAGCATAGCAGGCCAGAACAGGGCGTGGAAATAGAGAATATCTTTGCCGATGAAGTGGTACATCTCGGTTTGGCTGTCGGCTTTGAAGTATTCGTCAAAATCGATGCCGATGCGGTCGCACAGGTTTTTAAACGACGCCATGTAGCCGACGGGCGCGTCCAGCCAGACGTAGAAGTATTTGCCCGGCGCATCGGGGATTTCAAAACCGAAATACGGCGCGTCGCGGGAAATGTCCCAGTCGGACAGGGTGGTTTCTTCGCCTTCGCCCAGCCATTCTTTCATTTTGTTGAGGGCTTCGGGTTGCAGATGAGGCTTGCCGTCGTGCGGATTGTTGCCGGAAGTCCATGCTTTGAGGAAGTCGGCGCATTCTCCCAGTTTGAAGAAGAAGTGTTCGGATTCGCGCAATTCGGGTTTGGCACCGGAAACGGCGGAATACGGGTTGATCAGTTCGGTCGGGGAATAGGTCGTACCGCAGACTTCGCAGTTGTCACCGTATTGGTCTTGGGCGTGGCATTTCGGGCATTCGCCTTTGACGAAGCGGTCGGGCAGGAACATTTGTTTTTCGGGGTCGAAAAGCTGCTCGATGACGCGGCTCTCAATCTTGCCGTTGGCTTTCAGCGCGCGGTAAATGTCTTGGGAAAACTGTTTGTTTTCAGGGGAATGGGTGCTGTAATAATTGTCGTAGCCGATGTTGAAACCGGTAAAGTCGGCGAGGTGCTCTTCGCGCACTTTGGCAATCATGTCTTCAGGCGCGATGCCTTGTTTTTGCGCAGCAAGCATCACGGGCGTGCCGTGGGTGTCGTCGGCGCAGCAGTAGTAGCATTCGTGGCCGCGCAGTTTTTGGAAGCGTACCCAAACGTCGGTTTGGATGTGTTCGACCATGTGGCCGAGGTGGATGCTGCCGTTGGCATACGGCAGCGCGGAAGTGACAAGGATTTTGCGTGTCATGGTTCGTGCTTTTAAAAACAATGGATAAAGATGTCGGGAATTATACCGCAAAACAATAGGCAAAGGCCGTCTGAAACCCGATTGCCGGTGTTTCAGACGGCCTTTTATTTATCGGCTGCGTATGGGATTAACCGCGTACGCGTTCGATTTTTGCGCCTACGCCGCCGAGTTTTTTCTCGATGTATTCATAGCCGCGGTCGAGGTGGTAGATGCGTTCGACGATGGTTTCGCCATCTGCGACCAAACCTGCCATGACGAGGCTGGCGGAGGCGCGCAGGTCGGTTGCCATCACGACGGCACCGGAGAGTTTTTCTACGCCTTTGATGTAGGCGGTGTTGCCTTCGGTGGTGATGTCTGCGCCCATGCGGTTGAGTTCGGGAACATGCATGAAGCGGTTTTCAAAAATGGTTTCTACCACGCGGCTGCTGCCTTCGGCAATGGCGTTCATGGCCATAAACTGCGCCTGCATGTCGGTTGGGAAGCCTGGGTGGACGACGGTGCGGATGTCCACGGCTTTGGGGCGTTGTTGCATGTCGATGGAAATCCAGTTGTCGCCTGCTTCGATGATAGCGCCGGCTTCGGTCAGTTTGTCCAATACGACTTCCATGGTTTTGGGGGCGGCATTGCGCAGGACGACTTTGCCGCCGGTCATGGCGACGGCGCAGAGGAAGGTACCGGCTTCGATACGGTCGGGAACGACGCTGTGTTCGCAGCCGTGCAGCTCTTTTACGCCTTCGATGGTCATGGTTGCTGTACCGATGCCGCTGATTTTCGCGCCCATTTTGACGAGGCATTCGGCCAGATCGACGACTTCGGGTTCGATGGCGCAGTTTTCGAGGATGGTGGTGCCTTCGGCGAGCGTGGCCGCCATCAGCAGGTTTTCAGTGCCGCCTACGGTCACGACATCCATGGTAACGCGCGTGCCTTTCAGACGGCCTTTGGCTTTGACGTAACCGTGTTCGATGGTGATTTCCGCCCCCATGGTTTCGAGGCCTTTGAGGTGTTGGTCAACCGGACGCGAACCGATGGCGCAACCGCCGGGCAGGCTGACTTGGGCTTCGCCGAAGCGGGCAAGGGTCGGGCCCAAAACCAAGATGGATGCGCGCATGGTTTTTACCAGCTCATAAGGTGCGCAGGTGTTGTTGACGGTGCCGCCGTTGATTTCAAATTCGGAGATGTTGTCGGTCAAAACGCGTGCGCCCATGCCTTGCAGCAGTTTTTGGGTGGTTTTGACGTCGGCGAGCATGGGTACGTTTTTCAAGCGTAAAGTGCCGGAAGTCAGCAGGCCGGCACACATCAGCGGCAGGGCGGCGTTTTTTGCGCCGGATACGATGATTTCGCCGTTGAGGGGGCCGTTGGCAGAGATTTTGAGTTTGTCCACAGGATGTCTTTCGTTATTTGTCTGCACGGCTTATGCCGCACAAATGAAATGAGATGAATAATAAACCATCAATTATAAGGGATTATGCCCTTGCTGTTAGATATGGCAGTATTAAATTTTCACAAGGTTTGTTTAAGTTGCGAAAGGATAAGATTTCAGGCCGTCTGAATGGTTCAGACGGCCTGTTTGCCAAGGCTTATTTTTTGGCTTTGAAGCCTAAGAGGTGTTGCGTGGTGGCCAGCCATGCGCCGAATATGCCCAGCGCGATGACGAAGCCGAATACCAGCGACACTTCGCTAAATGTGAAGAAACGCCAGCCGATGTTCAGGCCATAGGGTTTGAAAATCGCGTCCACCAGCGGCCGTACTTCGGCCAGCAGCCAGGCCGACAAGCCCAGGCTGACGGCGGCGGAGAAAATACTCTGCCACATTGCCTGATAAAGGAAAGGGCGGCGGATGAAGGAAGCAGGAGCACCCAACAGTTTGGTGATTTCCAACTCTTCCTTGCGGCTGAGGATTTGCAGGCGGATGGTGTTGTGTGCCACCAAGACAAAGGCCATGCCCAAAGTCAGCGAGAGGAACCACAAAATCTTACGGATAAATTCGTTAATACGATAAAGGGTCTGTACCCATTCGGTATCCATGGTTGCCGATTCGACGCGTGGCAGTTTGGTAATGTCTTTATAGATAGCCTGCATCTGATCCGGAGAAGTGGCAGGGTCGGGCGTAACGATAAAGACATCGGGCAACGGGTTGCCATCGAGCATGGAAACGAGGTTTTGGTCGAGATTGGTCTGCAATTCTTCCAAACCTTCCTGCTTGCTGATAAAGCGGACTTTATCGATACGGCTGTCGCGCTGGAGCAGGTTTTTCACCGTATCGGCATCAGAACCTGCCGCATCGGTGTCCATATAAACTGTAATCTGCGGCGACTCGTTGAGTTTGCCCAATACGCTTTGTCCGCTTTGGATACCCAAATACATAAACAGCGGCAAGGTCATGGCAACGGCAAGCATGAGCAGGGTCAGCAGCGTGCCGATGGGTTGGCGCAGAAGCTCTTTGAGCGCGGCGCGTGCCGATTCGACGTGTAACGAGATATAGTGAATCATACTCATGCGAGGCGTCCTTTCTGCAGGCGCAAGACGCGGTGGCCGTAATCCGCCATCAGCGTTTCATCGTGCGCCGCAACAATCACGGTCGTGCCTGCCTCATGGAAGGTTTTGAACAATTCCATAATATCCAGCGCATAGGCGCGGTCGAGGCTGGCGGACGGCTCGTCGGCAATCAGCAGGCTGGGTTGGTGAACTACTGCGCGCGCGATGCACAAACGCTGTTGTTCGCCGCCGGACAAAGTGATGGGCATATCGTTTTCGCGGCCTTTCAAGCCGACTTTCTCAATCGCAATACGTGCGCGCTCTTCCGCTTTGCGCGGCTGGTAGCCGCTAATCCGCAAAGGCAGGATAACGTTTTGCAAGACATTGCGGTCGTAGAGGATTTTGTGGTCTTGGAAGACAATGCCGATATGTTGGCGCATAAAGCCGATCTGATTGTCGCTCAAGGTGCCGAGGTCTTGATTGTTGAACCAAACCTTGCCTTTAGTAGGCTTGGTAATGCCTGAAATCAGCTTCAAAATGGTGGATTTGCCCGAGCCTGAATGGCCGGCGATAAAAATCATCTCACCTTTGTTAATCTGGAAACTGACATTTTTCAGGGCTTCGAAACCGCCGGGATAGGTTTTGGAAACTTGTTCGAAACGGATCATGGGTTTTCCTGAAAATAGGGATTCAGACGGCCGGCGTCATCGATAGGGCAACATGCCGTCTGAAAAAATGGGATTATTCACAGATTATAAATATTTCGGCTGCTTTTTGATAGTGAAACCCCGGTTCTGCTGGCGGAGACACTGCCGGTTTGCAACACAAAGCAATATGGTTTGAAATAAAGGCCGTCTGAACGATTGGGTTTCAGACGGCCTCGATATCAGCGTAGGTTAAGCACCCTATCTGCTGTTTTATTTACATTTGGTTTTGGCCAAATTCACGGCGGCGGTCAGGCTTTTTTCGTTGACTTCGCCGGTGATGGTTTGTTTGTAGCCGCATTTCGGCGCTTCGACAACTGTGAAGGGCAATACGCCGACGTTGTTGCCGTGGGCTTTCATGAAGTTGCGGCTGTTGGCGCCGGTGTAACGCCAAATCGGGTAGCTAACCGGCGTTTGTTTCAGGAACTTGCCGATGTTGTCGGTGGTATCCAGCGCGATGCCGACCATATCGACGCTGCCTTTTTTCTGAGCTTTGTACCATGCGGACATGGCGGGCATTTCTTTACGGCAGGGGCCGCACCAGGTTGCCCAAAGGTTGACCACGCGCACGGGGGCTTTGAGCGATTCCAGGCTTTGCGGTTTGTTGTCCTGCCAACCTGCCGTTTCATCGGCGGCAAAGGCCGGAGCAGCGGTAAAAACGGTGGCGGACAGTAGAAGGGCGGTTAAGGCTTTCATGGTTGTATCCTTGAGGTTGCCAATCGAAATTGTGTTTATTGTAAAACGGTTTGGTGGGTATGCCTACCGATTCGTATCAAGATATCAGGTAAAAAGTTTGAGTAAAAATCAGTTGCAGACGATAATAACCGCCATCATTGAATGATTTTGCAATAATACGGAGACTTTCATGCCGTCTGAATTCACACTTTATCACAACCCGCGTTGCAGCAAATCACGTGACGCGCTGGCTTTGCTCGAAGAAAAAGGCGTTGCCGCCGACGTGGTCAAATATCTGGATACCGCGCCCGATTTGGCGACTTTGCAGGATATGTTTGCCAAACTCGGCATCGAATCGGTGCGCGGCATGATGCGCACCAAAGACGATTTGTACAAAGAATTGGGTTTGGACAATCCCGATTTGGACAATGCCGCCCTGCTTCAGGCAATTGCCGAACACCCTGCCCTGCTCGAGCGTCCCGTTTTGGTAACGCCTACGCGCGCAGCCATCGGCCGTCCGTTGGAAAACATTGCCGCCCTACTCGGCTGATGGGGTTGGATAAGGCCGTCTGAAGATGATTTCCCTGCTTAAAAGCCGCAATGGCCTGCGATATTACCTGTTTCGCGGCCTTGCTTTGAGCGTTTTGCTGGTGTGCGGTATTTTTTTGAGCGGCACATGGCAGATTTACCGGACAGGTTTGCAAACCTTGCCGAAGGACGCTCATGCCGATGCGGCGGTGGTGTTGGGTGCGGCGGCGTGGGACAAACGCCCGTCGCCGGTATTCCGTGAGCGCATCAACCATGCCATCACGCTCTACCAAAGCCATCGGGTCGGCAAAATCATTTTCACCGGCGGTACGCCCAAAAAAGGATTCATGACCGAAGCCGAAGTGGGGCGCCGATACGCGCTCAAGCAGGGCATACCGGCGCACAATATCCTATTTGAAAACACGTCGCGCAACACTTACGAAAACCTGCGCAATATCGTCCCTATCATGCACGCCAACGGCATCGGCAGCATTATCGTTGTCAGCGACCCGTATCATTTGGCGCGCGCTGAAGAAATGGCCGCCGATTTGGGCTTGTCAGATGCGCAGTTCTCCGCCACCCCGACCACGCGCTTTGATGAGCGCAGCAAGAAAGCCAAGTTCCTGATGCAGGAGAGCTATTCTTTGTTTCTCTACCGTATCGGCAAATGGAGCGATGCGGTTTGGAATTGGATAGGTGGTTGAGCTTTCGGTAATCCATGTAAAAGGCCGTCTGAAGCCTTTTAGGTTTCAGACGGCCTAAATGTATTCTTGCTTATTGATATTGATTTGCAGCTACACTGCCAAAAAAGACTACAGCCAGTACCAGATAAATTACCATTACGATGGCAAACAGAATCAAGGTAGCCTTGAAATAATTGGCTTTATTTGGATTGGTGTTTGAGCCGAATGCCCATATAAGCATCATAACTATATTGACCAGCGGAATCATCATAATCAAGTTTGTTATCAACCATTCTTTGATGCTTACAATCGGAGCCTGCTGATGGCCGATTTGGTTTTGTTCAATCATATCTTGTCCAATTATATTAAATAAAAAGAATAATAATTATACATAATAAAGCCTTATTAGTATAGCATACATATTCAGACGGCCTGAGCCTATGATTTTTGCAGCCGCTATTTCAATCGGATGTAAAACGTACCGTCCGGCACGACGGGCAGGTATTTGCGGTAGAAGTCCAGATAGGTCTTGTTTGGGTCTATGTCGGCAAACTGCTGCGGATACAGGGTTTTGGCGATAAATTGCGCGCTGGCCAAATCGGTGAGCGAGCGGGAGGCGGTGTGGTAGATGCCGTAAACGCGTTTGTTTTTGACGGCAGGAATGTCTGCCCAGCCTTTGCGTTTGACAAATCCGGCCAGGCGGCGTTGCGCATCGGCCTGGCTGATGCCTATGCCCATCGCCATAATGCCAGGCTTGTCTTTATGGCCGTTTTCCGTCCCCGAAATGACGATGACGTCGGGTTTGGCCGTCAGGAATTTTTCAGGGTTTATCGGTCCCCAGTTTTTAACGTAAGGCGCGGCGATATTGTTGCCGCCTGCTGTGTCGGCAATCGCGCCCCACATATCTTTGCCGAAGGTGTAGCTGTATTCGGACGGGCCTTTGTCGCCGAACTCGATATAGATTTTCGGTTTGGACTGCTTGGCGCGCGCGACACGTTTTTGGATGTCGGCAATGCCTCGGGCGTATTCGGCGGCAATTTTTTGGGCGCGCGCCTGCGTACCGTTGAGTTCGCCGAAAATTTCCGCACTGCGCGTGTGCCGCGCGACGGTTTCGGCGTTGAAATCGACCACGACGACGGGTATGCCTGCCGCTTCAATGCGCGGCAGGTGGGTGGCGATGGCCTTATACTGCCAGTCGGCCAGAATCAATACGTCCGGCTTGAGCGCGAGCGTTTTCTCCAGTGAAAACGTGCCGGTGCTGATGTTGCCGATGTCCGCAATGTTTTGCAGCGTAGGCAGCTTCTGTTTGAACATCGCCCAGCTGCCGGGATTGAATTTCTCCCAAAACTCACGCGAAATGCCGATGACGTTTTTAAATTTGTCCGTACCCGTTACCGCGATATAGTCGGGATAGTAAAACGCCAAAACCGCGCGTTTAACAGGGACATCGACTTTGACTTCGCGTCCCAATACGTCTTTGATAGTTTTGATTTCGGCTTGGGCAAAAAGGGGCAGGAGGGCGAGGGCAGCAAATAAAGCGCGTTTGTTCATGAGCGGATACTTTCAAAGAAATAATTATCATTTGTCTTATTTTTAGGAGAAAAGTTCCCAGACGGTCCTTCTGCGCCGACATTATTTTCAGACGGCCTTACATTGTTTAAACTACGCTGAAAAAGTAAAATAACTGTTTTAAAAGATTTTGGAGCCATCATGACCGTCAAAACCCGTTTCGCCCCCAGCCCCACCGGCTACCTGCACATCGGCGGCGTACGCACCGCCCTGTTCTCATGGGCGTTTGCCCGCCATCATAAAGGCGAATTCTTATTGCGTATCGAAGACACCGACTTGGCGCGCTCTACTGCCGAATCCGTCAACATCATCCTCGACGGCATGAATTGGGTCGGCCTGAACTACGACAACGCCGACAACGTCGTTTACCAAACCCGCCGTTTCGACCGCTACAAAGAAGTCATTGCCGAACTTTTAGAAAAAGGCCATGCCTACTACTGCTATTGCAGTAAAGAAGAGTTGGAAGCCATGCGCGAGAAAGCCGAAAAAGAAGGCACGGCGACTTACGACCGCCGCTGGCGTCCGGAAGAAGGCAAAACCCTGCCCGAAATCCCTGCCGATGTGCAACCTGTTGTCCGTTTCAAAACGCCTCTGGACGGCGTGACCAAATGGACGGACTTGGTCAAAGGCGAAATCTCTATCCCCAATGAAGCACTTGACGACCTGATTATCGCCCGCGCCGACGGCACGCCGACCTACAACTTCTGCGTTGTCGTGGATGACTACGACATGGGCATTACCCACGTTATCCGTGGTGACGACCATGTGAACAACACCCCAAAACAAATCAATATTTTAAAAGCCATTGGCGCCACCCTGCCCGAATACGGCCACCTGCCGATGATTCTTAACGAACAAGGCAAAAAAATCTCCAAACGCAGCGGCGATACCGTTGCCATCACCGATTTCGGCGCAATGGGTATCCTGCCCGAAGCCATGCTCAACTATCTGGCACGCTTGGGCTGGGCGCACGGCGACGACGAGTTCTTTACGATGGAACAATTTATCGAATGGTTTGATTTGAAAGACGTTTCCCCGTCTCCAAGCCGTATGGACTTGAAGAAACTCTACTGGATTAACGGCGAACATATCAAAATCACCGCCAACGAAAAACTGGCCGAAATGGTGAAACCGCGCCTTGCCTTGCGCGATATCCATGAAACAAGCAAGCCTGCTTTGGAAGACGTGTTGGCATTGGTCAAAGACCGCGCCCAAGACCTGAACACACTTGCCGACGAGTGCCTCTACTTCTACGTCAAACAAACGCCTGCCGAAGCAGACGTGCAGAAACACTGGGACGACGAAGCCGCCGCCCGTATGCTGCGCTTTGCCGAACGCCTCGAGGGTTTGGAAGACTGGAACGCCGAAGCCATCCACGACCTCTTCAAACCTTTCTGCGACGAAGAAGGCATCAAAATGGGCAAACTCGGTATGCCCCTACGCCTCGCTGTCTGCGGTACGGCAAAAACCCCAAGCGTCGATGCCGTATTGGCATTAATCGGCAAAGAAGAAGTGTTGAAACGGATTCGTTCGTAAGGCATGAATGATAAAAGGCCGTCTGAAAACTAGGGATGCCAAGTTTTCAGACGGCCTTTTCTAATAAAACCAGAAAATAATGGAATAAGGCGGAGAATATGAGAAAATAATAGCCGCCTACCTGTCACAACAGTTGATTGAATTAACTTTTATCGGCAGCCTGAATGTCCGGATTGGATAAAATAAGCCATTAAGAACAAAGACCAACAAGCATATTATGTAAAATTGGCGGCTGAAAAATCGGCTCTGCGCTTTACTTTACAAATCAAACAACTTTAAAGGAAAACCCATGAAAAAAACCTTACTTGCCCTGATGATGTTATCCGCCGCCGCCGTGTATGCCGGTGAGGCGGAAGACCGTTTGCTGTCCGTCCAATCGGTTTACCGTGCCGCTTTAAATGAGCAAAACAGCAACGACAGCAAAATCATTTCCCTGCAAAGCGATTTGGAAAGTGCGCAGCGCCGTTTACAGGCCGCACAATCCGATATTGACCGTTTGAAAGGCGAAATTCAGACGGCCTTGGCTCAGAAAGAGCAGCAAAATGCCAAGCTGCAACAAGCCGGCCAGATGTTGGACGCGGCTTGGAATGCCGTTTACGGCGTAGGCGGCAGCAAGGCGAATCAATAATTTAGACATTGTATTATTTGCGTTTTACGCTTCTTTTATCATATTTATAAGGAAACCTCATGTCCCTACCTCCCTGCCCGAAATGCCAATCGGAATACACTTACGAAGACGGCGCTCAATACGTTTGCCCTGAGTGCGCCCATGAGTGGAACGAGGCCGATGCTGCGGCTGCAAGTGATGATGCCTTGGAAGTCAAAGATGCCAACGGCGCGGTCTTGCAAGATGGCGATACGGTTGTCTTGATTAAAGATCTGAAAGTCAAAGGCAGCTCTATGGTCATCAAGCAAGGCACCAAAGTCAAAGGCATCCGCCTGCAAGAGGGCGACCACAATATCGGTTGCAAAATCGATGGCAGCGCGATGAACTTGAAATCTGAGTTCGTCAAAAAAGCTTAAAGATTTTATTTTTGAAAGGCCGTCTGAAACCCTAATATCAGGTTTCAGACGGTCTTTATACACATCATTCAAAATAAAATAAATCTTTATTTAAAATTAAATAAATTGAATGGGATTGCATTTCAGGCTGTCTGAAAAAGCGGCGGCAAAATGTTCCACACATACGCGGGTGTAAAACCGTTAAAATAACGCTTTCCCCTATTCTACGGAACCATTATGCCTCAGCCGACCGCCAAACAGATTTTGCACGAAGTATTCGGTTATCCCGAATTTCGTGGCAAGCAGGAGGCTATCGTCAATGCTTTGGCCGGCGGCGAGAGTTTGATGGTGCTGATGCCGACGGGTGGGGGCAAGTCTTTGTGTTACCAGATTCCGGCGCTGATGCGCGAAGGCGTGGCGGTTGTCGTATCGCCGCTGATTGCGTTGATGAACGACCAAGTAGCCAGCCTGCATGTGGCCGGGATTGAAGCGGCGGCAGTCAACAGCAGCACATCGGCAGATGAGGCGCGCGAGATTGCCGACAAGCTTGCCCAAGGCCGTCTGAAACTGCTTTATGTCGCGCCGGAACGCTTGGTTACCGACCGCTTTTTACGTTTTCTCGACCAACAAACCGTCAGCCTGTTTGCCATTGATGAGGCGCATTGCGTCAGCCAATGGGGACACGATTTCCGCCCTGAATATCAACAGCTCGGCATGCTTGCCGAACGCTATCCGAACATCCCGCGCATCGCCCTGACCGCTACCGCCGATGC
Organism: Neisseria sp. P0007.S010; assembly: GCF_051962875.1. Classification (NCBI taxonomy): domain Bacteria; kingdom Pseudomonadati; phylum Pseudomonadota; class Betaproteobacteria; order Neisseriales; family Neisseriaceae; genus Neisseria; species Neisseria sp. P0007.S010. Next base: position 81,875 of record NZ_JBQCUX010000006.1, read on the forward strand.
GGCCACGCGCTCCGACATCAAGCATTATCTGCACTTGGATAATGCGCTCGAATTTATCTCCAGCTTTGACCGTCCGAATATTTATTATCAGGTTATCGAAAAAAATAATGGTAAAAAACAACTGCTGGATTTCATCCGCAAGCAAATGCATGGGCAAAGCGGCATTGTGTATTGCTTAAGCCGCAAAAAAGTCGAGGATGTGGCGCAGTTTTTGTGTGAAAACGGCTTGGAGGCGATTCCGTATCATGCCGGTTTGAGCATGGACGTGCGCGAGGAAAACCAACGCCGCTTTACGCATGAAGACAATATTATTGTGGTGGCGACCGTGGCGTTCGGTATGGGCATAGACAAACCCGACGTGCGCTTTGTTGCCCATCTCGATATGCCCCAAAGTGTCGAACATTTCTATCAGGAATCGGGACGTGCCGGCCGGGACGGGCTGCCTGCCGTGAGCTGGCTGTGTTACGGCTTGAACGATTGGGTGTTACTGCGCGAACGGATTGCCGAAGGCAACAGCGACGAGGTGCAAAAGCAAATCGAAATGCAAAAACTCGATGCCATGCTTTCCGTCTGCGAAACCGCCGCCTGCCGCCGCGTACTGCTGCTCAAACATTTCGGCGAAGAATCCGAACCCTGCGGCCATTGCGACAACTGCCTGCATCCGCCCGTGCGGTTTGACGGCACGGTGTTGGTGCAAAAATTACTCAGCTGCGTGTACCGCGCCGGACAACGTTTTGCCGCCGGTTACATCACCAACCTTTTACGCGGTAAAAGCGATGATTGGATACAGCGCAACGGCCATGACAAGTTATCCACATTTGGCATCGGCAGCGAACAGACCGACAAAGAATGGCGCAGCGTCATCCGCCAGTGCATCAGCTTGGGCTATCTCACCGTCAATGTCGAGCAGCACCAAGCCCTGCAGCTGACCGAAGCGGCAAAAAAAGTCCTCAAGGGCGAAACCGAAGTCATGCTGCGCCCCCTGCGCCGAGAAAAAACGGCCACCCAAAAACCGAAAGACGATTGGTTGCGTACCGAGCGCGAAGAGCGTTTGTGGCAGGCATTGCGCCATTGGCGGCAACAACGCGCCCGGGCAGAGGAAGTACCGGCCTATGTGGTTTGCGGCGACAAAACCCTGCGCGATATTGTCGAAAAAATGCCCCGAAGTTTGGAAGATTTACATCAAATCTACGGCTTGGGCGAGGCAAAAATCAATAAATTCGGTTTGGAGATACTTGACGTTTGCGAAACGGCTGAAGCCGGTACGGTTTCCATAGACAGTGCACAAGTTATCCACAGCTTGGGCGAGCGCGAACAGGCCTTAAAACAGGCTTTGGAAACTTGGCGCGAGCAGCAGGCAAGTGCCGATCAAGTGACGCTGGGAACGGTATTCTCCAACGAAAGCATGGACGATTTGCTGACCAATACGCCTGCCGAACCCATTGACCTTTTAGGCGTGTATAAACTCGGCGAAAAACGTATCGAACAATACGGCGAGGGCATTTTAAACATCTGCCGCCCGTTTTCAGACGGCCTGAGTGAAGAGGACAAACGCAAACGCCGCTTGATGCGCTGTCTGCTTCAGTGGAACATCGATACTGCCCGCCATGAGGGCCTCGAAGCCTATCAGATATGCAGCAAAGTTACCCTGCGCGCCATTGCCGCCCGACGGCCGCAGGATTTGGCGGAACTGGCGGAAATCCACGGCATGAATGAGGAGAAAATCGACAAATACGGCGCGGAAATTGTCGAATTGTGCAAACAAGCGGATTAATTGACCGCGTTCATCATTAAAGGCCGTCTGAAACCCAATCAAGCATGGTGTTTCAGACGGCCTTTTGAATTTTTAATCTTTATAAAACAATGAATAAGAAAATAACTTTATTTATTTCGTCAGTTTTTTAAAGCTGCCGCGTCTAAACAGGCATGAAAGATGGGATGGTACCGATGGATTTTTCGTTCCATCTCATTCGACACACATCGATTAGGAAAATAAATGAACACCTCATCCAATCCCTCTTGGCAGGCCGCTTTCGGTTTGTTGACGCTCAGGCTTTTTGCCGCGTATGAATTTCTTGAATCCGGCCTGGAAAAATGGAACGGGGAAAACTGGTTTGCAGAAATAAACAGTCAATTTCCCTTTCCGTTCAATTTGTTGCCGGATACGGTCAACTGGAATTTGGCCATGTGGGCGGAACTGGTTTTGCCTGCGCTGCTCATCGTCGGCTTGGCAACGCGGCTGTCTGCGTTGGGATTGATGGTTGTGACGGCTGTCGCATGGTCTGCGGTACATGCCGGCTTGGGGTACAATGTGTGCGACAACGGTTATAAAATGGCACTGATTTATTTGGTGGTTTTATTTCCTGTCCTATTGCAGGGCGCAGGCGGTCTGTCTTTGGATGCCCTGCTGAAGAAACGCTGTTGCCGCATCAAGCATTTTCTTTAATGATTCACGGTCGCGGGCCGACTTTAAATGCCCGATATTATCCCTTGATTTGTTTTAAAACCCATATTTTAAAAAGGAAGTTAAAATGAAAAAAAATGTAGCTGCTGCTTTGGCCGGTGCACTGTCCCTGTCTCTGGCTGCCGGCGTTGTTGCCGCTGATAAACCGTTAAGCAGCAAAGCAGGTGTTCAGAAATCTGCTCAAGGCTCTTGCGGTGCAGTTAAAGCCGGTGAAGGTTCATGCGGTGCAAGCGCGGTTTCTAAAGCAAGCGAAGGCAAATGTGGCGAAGGCAAATGCGGTTCAACCGTGGAAAAAACCCACGCCAAAAAAGGCAAAGCATCTAAAGCCAAAGCTGCCAAAGTAGTAGAAGGTAAATGCGGCGAAGGTAAATGCGGTTCTAAATAATCCTGCAACATACCTTTAACAAAGTCGCATTTTATAAACAAAAATGCGACTTTGTCGTTCATACGGCATCATAACAGGACATCACCATGATTCAACACGCAGGCTTGGGCTACCGCCGCGACTTGGCGGAAGACTTCCTCTCGCTTTCAGACGACAGCCCGATACGCTTTATCGAAGCCGCCCCCGAAAACTGGCTGAAAATGGGCGGCAGGGCGCGCAAACAGTTTGACCGCGTGGCAGAGCGGCTGCCGCTGGCGTTGCATGGGTTATCCATGTCGTTGGGCGGACAGGCACCGCTGGATACCGATTTAATAGACGGAATCAAAGAAATGATGCGCCGTTATGACTGCACGTTTTTCTCCGATCATTTGAGCTACTGCCACGATGGCGGTCATCTTTACGATTTGTTGCCGCTGCCTTTCACCGAAGAAATGGTGCAACACACGGTACGCCGTATCCGCGAAGTGCAAGATCGGTTGGGCTGTCGCATTGCTGTAGAAAACACCTCCTACTACCTGCATTCCCCGCTTGCCGAGATGAACGAGGTTGAGTTCCTCAACGCCGTTGCCCGTGAAGCCGACTGTGGCATTCATTTGGACGTGAACAATATTTACGTCAACGCCGTCAATCACGGCCTGTTGTCGCCCGAAGCCTTTTTAGAAAATGTGGACGCAGAGCGCGTGTGCTATATCCACATTGCCGGACATGACGTGGAAACGCCGGAATTATTGATTGATACGCATGGCGCGGCGGTTTTACCGACTGTTTGGGATTTGCTCGAACTGGCCTATGCCAAACTGCCGACGATTCCGCCCACCCTGTTGGAACGCGATTTCAATTTCCCGCCTTTTGCCGAACTCGAAGCCGAAGTCGCTAAAATCGCCGACTATCAAATGCGTGCCGGAAAGGAATACCGCCGTGCAGCCTGAAACCTCCGCCCAATATCAACACCGCTTTGCCCAAGCCATACGCGAAGGCAAAGCCGAAGACGGATTGCCGCAAGAGCGTCTGAACGTCTATATCCGCCTGATACGCAACAATATTCACAGCTTTATCGACCGCTGTTATACCGAAACGCTGCAATACTTTGACAGCGAAGAATGGGGCCGTCTGAAAGAAGGTTTCGTCCGTGACGCGCGCGCCCAAACGCCCTATTTTCAAGAAATCCCCGGCGAGTTCCTCCGATATTGCCAAAGCCTGCCGCTTTCAGACGACCTCTTGGCATTGATGGACTTTGAACACACCCAGCTGTTCGCCGAAACCGCTCAAACCGACAGCCAAACAGTCCATGACGATTCAGACGATTTAGCGTACACCCTTTCTCCCGCCGCCTTTGTGCGCCGTTATCAGTATGATGTGACGGACGAATTGCAGGAGGCGGAAACCGCCGTTTTGGTGTGGCGCGATAAGGAAGACGACGTGATGTATCAAACGCTCGACGATTTCGGCGCATTATTGCTGGAAACGCTGGCAGAAACGCCCACTTCCCTAAACGGCCTGCAAACCATGCTGGCAGAGTTCATGCCGTCTGAAAACGTTTGGCAGGACGCATTAAGGCAGAAATGGACAGAATGGCTGGAACAGGGCATTTTGGTTGCGGCATAAACCAAGGCCGTTTGAAACGGGCGCAGTCGGTTTCGGCGAAACAAAAATACTACTGAAATCGTTTATAGATTCAATCGCATGCTCTTGCCGTATCAGCGTAAAATCAGAAGCATATTGATCATTCATTTCATACTGATACATTATGGCCCTACCCGAACTGACCGATGCCGAGCTTGCCGAATCCCGCAAGTTGCTGCTGCGCTTTGCCCATATCCAGCTGCCCGACCGCCCCGACTTGGTGGAAGACCTCGTACAGGAAACCATGCTTTCCGCCTACCGTGCGGCCGAGGGTTTCAAAGGCGACGCCCAAGTGAGCAGCTGGCTGTTTGCAATCTTAAAAAACAAAATTACCGACTGCCTGCGCCAAATCGGACGGCAACGCCAAGTTTTCGTCACGCGCGACGAGGAAGCCTTGGATGAAGCCTTTGAAGGACATTTTGCCGCTGACGGGCATTGGACGGATGAAGGACAACCTCAGGGTTGGGACTCGCCCGAAGCCAGTTTGAACAATAAAGAGTTCTACCAAGTTTTACAGACCTGCCTCTACCATCTGCCGGAAAACACCGCCCGCGTGTTTACCATGAAAGAAATTCTCGGCTTTTCAAGCGATGAAATCCGCGAGCAATGCGGCATCAGCCATGCCAACTATCACACCATCATGCACCGCGCGCGCGAAACCTTGCGCCAGTGCCTGCAAATCAAATGGTTCTCCCATGCCTGACAGGAAAATGCCATGAAAAAATGTCGCAAAATAACCGATCTGATTTCCAAACAGCAAGACCAAGTGTATCTCAGTCTTTTTAACCGCATTGCCCTTACTGTGCACCTGTTGCTCTGCCCACGTTGCCGCGAATATAAGAAACAGCTCGAATTAATCAGCAACGCCATGCACAAGATATTTCGATGATTAAAAAAAGGCCGTCTGAAACCTACCCCTGTCAGTTTCAGACGGCCTTTTTGTATCTGCTTTATTTATTGCTAACTTGGAATAAGCCATGGTTTGCAGTTCACTTCTTTAGCAGCATTTGTTTTCAAACTTGCGCCGTTGGCCTTTGTTTTTTGAGGCATGGCTGCGGATTTTGATATGGTAGAACAAGATAAAGACCGTCTGAAAGATGAATTTCAGACGGCCTTTTTCACGGCTTTTAGTGTTGTTCTTCCGGCTCGGGTTCGTCTTTGCCGAACCAGTTGTCAAAGCGGATGGTGTATTTCAACTCGCCGCCGGAGGAGCGCGTGCCGATGCGGGCAACGGCTTGGATGGCGCGGGTCAGTTGGTACACGAGTTTGACGGATTGTTCGGCGCTGGAAATGCCGTATTCGTAACCTGCGTAGAGGTTGTTGGTGAGCTGTTTGCCGACGGTCAGGACTTGTTCGGCAGGGTTGAGCTCGCCGGTTTGGGCATTGCGGCTGCGTTTGCTGGTAAAGCCCAAATCATCCACGAGGCCGATGCGGTCGTTGATTTGGCCGGCAAGCAGTGCGCTGGCGGCCGCAGAGAGCGTGGCATTGTCGCCGTCGCTGCCGCTGCTGGCACGGTTGAGGATGAGCCAGGAAAGTTTGTCTTTTTCACTCATGGCTTCTTTCGCAACCAAGGTCACGCGCGGATTGTTGAGGCTGCCGAGAACTTCGACACCTGCGCCGACCGGGGAGAGGCGGCGTTCGGCACGGATGTTGAGGTTTGGATCGGTCAGCGGGCCGACGAAGGAAACCGCGCCTTTGGTGATGTCGAGGTCTTGGCCGTAGGCTTTGTAGCGGCCTTTGACAACGCGCACGGTACCGACGCCTTGGACGGCTTCGCCCGGACGTGATGTGATGGCCAGTTTGCCGCCGATGGTAACGTCTGCGCCGTAGCCGACAAAACGGACATTGTCGTTGATGTTCAAGACAAGGTTCATATTAATAGGCGTGGTGGCCGTTGCTTCTTTTTTGGTTTCACCCAGTACGACCACATCATCGTCGAGGGTCGGCATGGAGGATTTTTGCGAACCGAACATGCCGTAGTCGGTATTGAGCGTGCCGTTGAGCGATACGCCTTTTTCCGGATTGTAGAGGACTTTGGCCGCGCCGGAGAGCTGCAGTCGGCGGTTTGGACGCGAGAGGGTACGGTATTTGTCGAAGACGATGTCCACGTCGACATCGGGGTTGGTGTTGGCAAGGTTGACCGCGCCTTTGAGCTCAATCGTGCCGCCACGGTGGAATTTGAGGCTGTCGATCACCCATTTTTGCCCCTGCAGGCGTGAACGCAATACGCCGTTGTCGAGGATCAGGCCTTGGGTTTGATGGCGGTAATAGAGGTTGTCGCCGTTAATCAGGCCGCTCAGTTGCGGATCGTTCAGACGGCCTGCCAAGTTGACGGCGGCGTTCAGACGGCCTTTGAGGGTCTGGCCGACGGGCAGGAAGTTGCGGAAGACTTCGAGGTTGGCAACGTTCAGGTTGAGCTTGCCGCTCAGAGGTGCGGTATCGAAGCTGGTGCCCTGACCGATGTTGACGGTACCGTCGGCACGGCCGTAATTGGTTTGGAGGTCGAGGTTGCTGTTGACGGTAGGCGAACCGAGTCGGCCGCCGATGGTGGCGGTCGCGTTCAGACGGCCTGCAATGCCTTGGGCTGTCGCCGGCATAAAGGATTTGAGCGAGCCCAAATCGGGAACGTTGATATTGACTTTGCCGCTGACGGGGGCGTTGTTGATGTTGTTGCCGAACTGCTGGGCGATGCCGAGCGTGCCGTCAACTTTGCCGAAGCGGGTGTTGCCTTCCAGCGTGCTGTCGATGCGGCCGTTTTGGAAACGGGTGCGCAGGGCGAGCGCGGAAAGTCCCAAAGGCTGTTTGTTTTTCGGATCTTTGCCCGGCAGGATGATGTCGCCGCTTTGTCGGCTGATGTTGAGGAAGCCGCGCGCGTTTTGACTGTATGCCAAATCCCAGTCGCCGCCCAAGACGAGGTTGTGTTCGATAGGCGGGGTGTAGAAGTTGTGCAATTCGGTAATGTGCAGATTTTGTGCGCTGCCTTTACTGGTAATGCCGGCTTTTTTGTCCCAAACGAAATTTTGCAGGTTGAGGCTGCCTCCCATAGCCGCCCATCGCGCGCTGCTGAGGGAAACGCGTTCGCTGCCGGCTTCGAGGTTGAGGCGGTTTTGCAGTTTGAGGTTGAACGCGCCGTTGATGTCGAGCGTGTCGACCGTGCCTTTCCATTGGGTTTGGTCTTTGTTGAGGCCGCCGGTGGCATCGAGGTCGAGCTTATAGCGTTTATTGTCCACCGCCATGCTGCTGTTGCCGCGGATGTGGTGGTGAGAACCTGTGCCGCTGATGAGCAGGTTGACGTTGTCAATCATGGCCGCGCCGCCGGAGACGGCGATGTGTTCGCCTTTAATATCGGCACTCAACGGACGGTTGGTGTCGGGCGAACCTTTAAGTTTGAAGTCGAGGGTGCGGATATTGACGGTATCGGCGACTTTGAAGTTGCGCGCTTCGCCGTTCAAATCGGCTTCAAGGGTTTTGAGGCCGTCTGAAAAACTGCCGGAGATGTAGCCGCGCGCGTTGAGCAGGCCGCCCAAGCCGAAGCCGAAACGCGACAAATCGGGGGCAGTAATGTTGAGATTGAGGCGGTCGCCTTTTTGGCCGAAGCTGCCGTTGGTTTTGACGATGTTGCTGCCGAGGGTCAGGTCGGTCAGGGCGCGCGCAAGGTGTTTGTTTTCATAGGCGACGTCGGCTTTGCCGCTGAGCGGAACGCCGTTGAGCGTACTCGGTGCGAACTGCATTTTGCCGGCGAATTTTTCTTGCGCCAGTATGCCGGTCAAGTTGATGTTGCCGTTGACGCTGCCTTGTGGAAGCTGCGGGTCGATGCGTGCAGGGTTGAAGGCTTTGCTGACGATGTCCAGTTGCAGTTTGCGGTCTTTGAAGAGTTCGAGCGAGCCTTTGGCGTTGAGTTCGCCGCCGTTTTGCGGAACCAGGCGGACTTTGTCGAGCTTGAGCGTGCGCTGGCCGAGCTGTTTGTCGGTTTGGAAAAACAGCATGCCGTCTGTACGCGCAAATCCGCTGTCGAGATTCCAGTTGACGACAGGGGAGGAGGTTTCGCCTTTGACGTCGATACTGCCGTTCAGACGGCCTGCGATGTTTTGACGGACAAAGTCGTCTGCGCCGGTATTGTTGATGCCCAGTGCGAGTTTGAGCTGGTCTTGGGCGGTATCGATTGAGCCGGATACATCGATGCTGCCGTCTTTGAGCAGGTCGACGCCGATGTCTTCAATCATGACCGTGCCTTTGTCGTCGACGATGAATTCGCCGAGGATGCGTTTGACGGGGATATGGTTTTCATCGGCAAAACCGGCTTGGTCGTTTTCCAAGTCAATCGAGCCTTCCAGCGCAACGCCGTCGGTAAAGGACGGAATGGTGGTGGCATCGAAATTCAGGCGCGCTTTGGGCAGGCTGGGCAGGAAGGCCTGCGGATTGATGTTGGAACCTTTAATCAGGATTTCGCCGACGGTTTCATTGAGGCTGTCGGCGAATGGGTGAATGGTGGATTTTGCCGATAAATGAACGTTGTCGCTATCGAGTAGCAAGTCGGTGGATACGTCTTGCAGGCTGCCCCACAGGCGCACCGTACCATGTAGGGTTTCGCCCTCAAGTTGGCCTTTGGTGTAGATGGCGGTATTGAGGACGTAGGGTTTGTTCAAACCAAGCACCACCGCGCCTGTCGAGCTGCTCCAAGGCGTGTCGGCGGTTTTGATGTGGAGGCGGTGTTCTTTTTTGTCGTAATGATAGGCTGCGTGCAGATGGTCGAGATAGACGGTCTGCTTGTCAAAACGCTTGCCCACGCTGATTTTGCCGGTTTCCAAACGGTCGAGATGGGCGGTAACGGGCAGGTCTATGCTGTCGGGCAGGCCTTTTGATGGTTCTTCTTCTTTAGGTGGCGTGCGTTTGGTCACGATGGCGATGTCGCCGGCCACGACTTCGGTAATGTGCAAGGAAGGACGGGTCAGCTCGGACGGCTTCCAATCAAAGCGGAAGCTGCTGATTTTAACATCCGCACCTTCTGTTTCAATCAACCATTTGTCGCCTTCAAAACCTTCAATCAGCGTCCCCTTCAGTGTGTCCGAAGAAATTTTGACGCCGAACCATGACGGGATTTTGTACAAACCGAAACGCAAACCCGATTCCGTACCGACCAGCCAGCCGATCGCGCCGGCGGAAACGGTCAATACGCCCAAGGCGGACAGGACAAAGCCGCGCAACAGGCGTTTTTTGCGCTTTGGCGGGGCGGGCTGTTGTTCAGACGGCGTGGAAGTGTTTGCAGTATCGGTCATGATATTTTTCTGTTTGTCTGTTGTTCAGACGGCCTGAAATGGCTGAGGCCGTCTGAAAGAATGGATGGTGAGTATGTTTGTTAAAACCTTGTGCCCAAGCTGATGTGCCAGCGGATTTTTTTGTCGTGATGGCCGTAGGCAATATCGAAGGAGAACGGCGCAACCGGGCTGAACCAGCGCACGCCCAAGCCGGTACCGTGTTTTAAGGTCATGTGTTTGAAGTTGCTCGCCGCATCGCCGACATCGTGGAAGATGGCGCCGGAGAAGCTCTTGGTAACTGGGAATTGATATTCGAGGCTGCCGACCACCAAGGCGCGTTGCGGTAAAACGGAGCCGTTGGGGCCGGCTAAGCCGATGCTGTCGAGTTCGTAACCGCGTACGGAAGTTGCGCCGCCGGTGCGGAACATCAGGCTGGACGGTACTTCTTCGCCTTCGCGGGCATAAACGTAGCCTGCTTGTCCTCGTACGATGAACGTACCGAGTTTTTTGTTTTCAGGCGTGAAGAAATAGCCTGCCCGTGCCGTGGCGCGTGCCATTTGGGTGGAGGAGAGGAGTTTGCCCAAGGTCGAGCCGATTTTGCCGTCGAGGTAGTAGCCGTTTTGAGGGTGCAGCTCGGTTTCAATGCTTTGCCGTTTCCATGAGGCGGTCAGCATGGTGGCATGGCTTCGACCCAAATCGTAGCTGGTGTCGGGGACTTTGCGGTCTTCGGTAATGAATTCGAGGCCGAAGCGGGCATCAATATTGTTGCGGTCGCGGACGTACCAAATACCGCTGGTCAGGGCGCGTTTTTCAAGGTTTTGCGTGGTCGATCGGTTGTAGGAAACGTTGCTTGTCCAGTAGTTGCCGCGGTTGTTGCGCGGTTGGCTGATACCGGCGGCCAGCGTGGTCTCGTATTTGTCCATGTCCCAAACGACCGAGCCGATGTAGCCCTTGTTAAAGAGGTTGTAATAGTCGTAGGCGATGCGGCCGCCGATTCCATATTCGGAGTCGTAGCGGATACCGGTTTCCAGTTTGTGGCGTTTGACTTCGGTCACGTTGATTTTGACGGGAACGCGGTCGCCTTGCAGTTGATCGAAGTCGGCTTGTACGGACGCACCGGAGTAGTGGCCGTTTTGTTCGAGCGCCTGTTGCAGGTCGAGGATTTTGTCTAAGTCGTAAGGCGAACCGGGTTGGAAGCGCGCCATGCCGGAAACCACGCTCTCAGGGTAGCGGCGTGTGCCGGTTATTTGGAAATCGCCAAAGTAAATGGGACGGTTGCTCTCTACGATGACGTTCAAGTCGGCTTTTTGGGTATTGGGATTGATGGTGGCTTGGGTGGTGGTAAGTTTCGCCAAAGGGTATTTTTTGCGTGTTACCGCGCTGAGGACGGAGGTTTTACTTGCACTCCAGCCGTCTTGGTCGAAGTTTTCGCCAACGGGCTGCTGCCAGTTTTCCATCGCATTTTGGTAGTACTCGGCCAAGTTGTCGTCATTCAATACGTCGCCGAGGATGGCCACGCTGACGTTGTCGACTTTGGTGCGCGGGCCGGGGGTGACGTTGACGGTGTAGCTCTCGCCGTGGTCTTGAATATTGACGTTGCTGTTGAAGTAGCCTTTGGTCCGGAGCATGGTTTTGACGTTGTCGGGTGCCTCTTCGGCGAGGAAGCTGACCTGTTCTTTATCCAGCTCTTCTTCCTGCTGCTGGGTAATCAGCGGCAGGTATTCTTCAAGCATTTCTTTGATTTCGCTGTCTTGGGTGTCGATTTTGACGGGGAATTTGGGCTTGAGTTTGCCTGTTTGGTCGTCTTTGGGCTGCTTGGGCATTTCGGATTCGGGAACAGCTTCGTAGTCTTCCGCTTTGGGAACGGAAGTATCTACTGCCAACGCGTGTCCGTAGGCGAGCGCCAATGATGCAAATAAAACAGGGTAGGTCAGTTTGGTCATGATGTGTGTTCGACAGCGACAATTCTTCAGTTTGGGGATTTTAACATTATTTCTGCAAGGTTTCAGGCTATGGTTATAAACGGAAATTTAGCGCGATAACGTTGCAAAATGCGACTTAAGGGCGGATTTTTGTTTGTTTATATCTGATTGTAATAGTTATGTTTTTGTATTTTGACTGATGAAGTTGCCTTTGTATTCGGCCTTATGGCGCAGATTTCAGGCCGTCTGAAAGCAAGATATAGAGAAGTAAAGCAACGGTATGGGCATACTTTAAAGTAGGGTTTGAGCAGTTTTGACCGTATTTTTGGCATAAAGTGCCAACCGTATCATAAATGTTAAATTTTAATGCTGTTTTTGTGAGGTGTGCATGAAAACCTCGCCGACAAATGATTTTTTATTTTAGAATGTAAGACTTTTTTAACATATCTTTAAATTGTGAAGGAACGGATATGGCAAGTGGCAATCCGATTTTGAACGCGCTCAATCGCGTCAGCCTGGTGGCGCAAATCGCCATCGGCTTGGTTTTAGGTATTATTGTGGGTGCAGTTTCGCCGCAAGTCGGTATCAGCGCAGGACTGCTGGGTAGCCTGTTTGTCGGTGCGCTTAAGGCTATCGCGCCGATTTTGGTATTTGTTTTGGTGACTGCCGCCATTGCGCAACACCAAAAAGGCAATCAGGCCCACATCAAACCGATTTTGATTTTGTATATTTTCGGTACGTTTGCAGCGGCCGTGGTGGCGGTTGTCGCCAGTATGGCATTCCCGACCACGCTGATTCTGCGTACGGCAGGCGATGTATCCGTTGCGCCGCCTTCCGGCATTATCGAAGTGTTGAAAACGCTGCTGATGAATTTGGTGGCCAACCCGATTAACGCGCTGGCCAATGCCAACTATATCGGCATTTTGGCTTGGGCTTTGGTATTGGGCGCGGCTTTGCGCCATCACGGTTCGGATACGACCCGCCAAGTGGCAGCCGACTTGGCCGATACCGTTTCGACCGTCGTGAAATGGATTATCCGTTTTGCGCCGCTGGGTATTTTCGGCTTGGTGTCTTCTACTATTGCGGAAACCGGTTTTGAAGCGCTTGCCGGTTATATGCAGCTGTTGGCCGTATTGCTCGGCTGTATGCTGTTTATTGCGTTGGTGGTCAACCCGATTATTGTGTGGACGCAAATCCGCAGCAATCCTTTCCCGCTGGTGTTTACCTGCCTGCGCGAAAGCGGCGTGTATGCCTTCTTCACCCGTTCTTCCGCCGCCAATATCCCTGTGAACATGGCATTGGCGAAAAAACTGGGTCTGCACGAAGACACTTACTCTATCTCCATTCCATTGGGTGCAACCATCAATATGGCTGGTGCGGCAATCACCATTACCGTTTTGGCGATGGCTGCGGCGCACACGCAAGGCATTACGGTTGACTTCGCTACTGCCCTGCTGCTGAGCCTGGTGGCAACTGTCAGCGCGTGCGGTGCATCCGGTGTGGCCGGTGGCTCGTTGCTGCTGATTCCTTTGGCGTGCAGCCTGTTCGGTATCGATAACGATGTGGCCATGCAGGTGGTTGCCGTCGGCTTCATTATCGGCGTGATTCAAGACTCTGCAGAAACTGCGTTGAACTCTTCCACCGACGTTTTGTTTACTGCCGCTGCCGATTTGGGTCGTCAACGTAAAGAGTAGTTTTTAGGGTTAAGCCCAATCCGGCAAAGGCCGTCTGAAAAGTTTCAGACGGCCTTTGTTTTGGGCAAAGAAAAGGGATTTTTAGATGGCCAAATCGATAGATTGGTTTGGTCGGACTGACGGTATCTGCTGTCATCAGTCGGATTTTTACCGTAAAATACAGTCTTGAATGTATTTGAGTTATCCTTTTCAGACGGCCTGGCCGTCTTATCAAATTTGCAAAAACAATGATTAAAAAAATATTCTCATGGTTCGAGTCCCGCATCGACCCTTATCCCGAAGCCGCCCCGAAAACGCCTGAAAAAGGGTTGTGGCGGTTTATTTGGAGCAACATCGAAGGCGTGCGCAAATGGATTGCCGTGTTGGCCGTGTTTACGGTCGGCGTCGGCATCATGGAAGCCTTGATGTTCCAATTTATGGGCAAGGTGGTTGATTGGCTCGGCACGTATACGCCGCAAACGCTTTTTGTTGAAAAAGGCCATGCATTAATCGGCATGATGGCCATGGTGGCATTTTTTGCCGTTTGGACCTTTTTCGCTTCCAATGTGCGCCTGCAAACCCTGCAAGGCGTGTTCCCCATGCGCCTGCGCTGGAATTTCCACCGCCTGATGCTGGGTCAAAGCCTGGGCTTTTATCAGGACGAGTTTGCCGGCCGCGTGTCCGCCAAAGTCATGCAAACCGCGCTGGCGCTGCGCGATGTCGTGATGACCGTTGCCGATATGGTTGTGTATGTGTTGGTGTACTTCATCACTTCCGGCGTGATTCTGTCCTCATTCGATGCTTGGCTTATCGTGCCGTTTATTTGCTGGATGATTGGATTTGCCATGATTATGCGTTTCCTGATTCCCAAGCTCGGCAGAACCGCTGCGCGTCAGGCCGATGCGCGCTCGCTGATGACCGGCCGCATTACCGACGCCTACTCTAATATCGCCACCGTCAAACTCTTCTCCCACGGCGCACGCGAGGCCGCTTATGCCAAGCAGTCGATGGAAGAATTTATGGTAACCGTCCATGCCCAAATGCGTTTGGCAACGCTGCTTCACACCTGCAGTTTTATCGTCAACAGCTCGCTGACCGTCGGTACGACTGCCTTGGGTATTTGGCTTTGGTATCACGGCCAAGTCGGCGTGGGCGCGGTCGCCACCGCCACGGCCATGGCATTGCGCGTGAACGGTTTGTCGCAATACATCATGTGGGAATCCGCCCGATTGTTTGAAAACATCGGTACCGTCAACGACGGCATGGTCACCCTGTCCAAACCCCACACCATCCTCGATAAGCCGCAAGCCCTGCCGCTGAAAGTTACCCGGGGCGAAATCAAGTTTGAACACGTCGATTTCTCCTACGAAGCAGGCAAACCGCTCCTCAACGGCTTTAACCTGAACATCAAACCCGGCGAAAAAGTCGGCTTGATCGGCCGCAGCGGCGCAGGCAAATCCACCATCGTCAACCTACTCCTGCGCTTTTATGAACCGCAAAGCGGCACGATTTCGATCGACGGACAAAACGTGGACAGCGTGACCCAAGAAAGCTTGCGCGCCCAAATCGGTCTGGTGACGCAAGACACTTCCCTGCTGCACCGCTCCGTGCGCGACAACATTATCTACGGCCGCCCCGATGCCACAGACGCCGAAATGATTTCCGCCGCCGAACGCGCCGAAGCCGCCGACTTCATCCCCAACCTTTCCGACGCCAAAGGCCGGCGCGGTTATGACGCACACGTCGGCGAACGCGGCGTGAAACTTTCCGGCGGCCAGCGCCAACGCATCGCCATCGCCCGCGTCATGCTTAAAGACGCGCCGATTCTGTTGCTTGACGAAGCCACCAGCGCGCTCGACTCCGAAGTCGAAGCCGCCATCCAAGAAAGCCTCGACAAAATGATGGAAGGCAAAACCGTGATTGCCATCGCCCACCGCCTCTCCACCATCGCCGCGATGGACCGCCTCATCGTCTTGGACAAAGGCCGCATCATCGAAGAAGGCAGCCACACCGAGTTGCTCGCGAAACAAGGCCTGTACGCCAAACTTTGGGCGCACCAAAGCGGCGGTTTCTTGAGTGAGCATGTCGAGTGGGAAAACAATTAAACGCTTTGAAAGAAGATAAAAGGCCGTCTGAAAACATTTTCAGACGGCCTTTATTCATGAAGCAAAGGGCAGGCGGGATAACTGCTTTTTCAGTTGAAACCTTAGTTTTTTACAGCCCCAGCGACCAAGCATTTTGGTGTTCGGACAAGTCTTCCAAGCGGTTTTCGTAATGGGCGAAGATTTCTTCGATGATTTCGTCTTCGTCGTCGATGACGCGGATCAGGTTCAAGTCCTCTTCCAAAATCAGGTTTCTGCCCAGCAACTGCTCGCGTATCCAGTCCAACAGTCCCGCCCAAAATGCTTTGCCTACTAAGATAATCGGGCGGTCGGGCGTTTTGCCGGTTTGCACCAAAGTCAGGCTTTCAAACAATTCGTCCAATGTGCCGAAACCGCCGGGCATGACGACATACGCCACGGCGTGTTTGACGAACATGACTTTGCGTGGGAAGAAGTGTTGGAATTTAATCGACAAATCTTGATACGGATTGGCTTTTTGCTCGTGCGGCAACACGATATTCAGCCCCACTGCCGGACTTGCGCCTGCAAACGCGCCTTTGTTGGCTGCTTCCATAATGCCCGGTCCGCCGCCGGAAATCACGGAAAATCCGGCATCCGACAGTTTGCGTGCCAAGCGCAATGTGAACGCGTAGTCGGGATGGTTTTCGGGCGTGCGCGCGCTGCCGTAAATGCTGACGGCCGGCTGAATGGCGCGTAATTCTTCGCCGGCTTCGACAAATTCGGAAATAATCTTCAATACATGATACGACTCACGCGCCTGAATATCGCGGCGTGTTTCGTCGGGCAGCATGGGTTTGGGCAGTTTTTTGAGTAGGCTCACGGCTTTTCCTTCGTTTTTTTGTGTGCCGTATTGTAACCCGAAAGGGGCGGGCCGTCTGAAAGTCGGGTTTCGGCGGCAAGTGTACCTGCCACATTTTCAAAAGCCCGTTACAATATCTGCTTTTATTCAACTGCTCCGCCATGCTCGATATTATCCACCGCGACAGCCGCACCATCGCCGTCAACAAACCTGCCGGAATGCTGGTGCACCGAAGCTGGTTAGACAAACATGAAACCCGTTTTGCCGTGCAGACCCTGCGCGACCAAATCGGGCAGCACGTCTATCCCGTCCACCGCCTCGACCGCCCGACTTCCGGCGTCTTGCTGTTTGCACTCGATACGGAAGCCGCACGATTATTGACGCAGCAGTTTGAAAACAAAACCATCGAAAAAACCTATTGGGCGATCGTTCGCGGCCATCTGCCTTCAGACGGCCTGATTGATTACGCCCTCAAATATATGCCCGACAAAATCGCCGAAGCGCAGACCGAAGCCACATTGCAGGAAGCGCAAACCGCCTACCGCTGTCTGGCGCAAACCGAGTTGCCGTTCCAATCCGCCCTGCGTTATCCGACTTCGCGTTATTCGTGGGCCAAACTTACGC
Organism: Neisseria sp. P0007.S010; assembly: GCF_051962875.1. Lineage (NCBI taxonomy): Bacteria > Pseudomonadati > Pseudomonadota > Betaproteobacteria > Neisseriales > Neisseriaceae > Neisseria > Neisseria sp. P0007.S010. The sequence continues at coordinate 98,743 of NZ_JBQCUX010000006.1, forward strand.
CGCACACCGGCCGCAAACACCAACTCCGCCGCCATATGAAACACATTTTCCACCCCATCGTCGGCGACACCAACTACGGCGATTTGCGCCAAAATCATGCCGTTGCCGAACATATCGGCACGCAACGCCTGATGTTGCACGCGCGAAGCCTCAGTTTTCAAAGCATAGAAGACGGCAGCCGGATAACCGTACAAGCGCCGATAGACAACGACTGGCGGATTTGGTTGGAAAAATTCAAAACCGAGGCCGTCTGAAAATCCAAACCGCACATTTTCAGACGACCCGGTCATGGAAAAAAACAGGCAAATCCCTTACAATACGCCCCTAAAATTTTGAAAGAACACAAGAATCATGGAAGCCGAAGTAATCAACCAGCTTAACAACACCCTAAACGACTTGGAGAAGCGCAGCGAAGACATCCGCGTCTATATGGACTATCAGGGCAAGAAAGACCGATTGGAAGAAGTCATCGGCCTCTCCGAAGACCCGGAACTCTGGAACGACCCCAAACGCGCCCAAGAAATCGGCAAAGAGCGCAAAATCCTCGAAGGCATCGTGTTGACCCTCGACAACATCGCCTCAGGCATCGAAGACAACCGCATGCTGATCGAAATGGCCGTTGAAGAAAACGACGAAGAAGGTTTCGCCGCCGTGCAGGAAGATGTGGCCGGTTTGGAAAAACAAATGGCCGACCTCGAATTCAAACGAATGTTCAACCATCCTGCCGACCCGAACAACTGCTTTATCGACATCACCGCAGGCGCGGGCGGTACCGAAGCCGAAGACTGGGCGGGCATGCTGTTCCGCATGTACAGCCGCTACGCCGAGCGCAAAGGCTTCAAAATCGAAATCCTCGAAGAAGACGACGGCGAAATCGCGGGCATCAACCGCGCCACCATCCGCGTGGAAGGCGAATACGCCTACGGCTTGCTGCGTACCGAAACCGGCGTTCACCGCTTGGTGCGCTACTCGCCGTTTGACTCCAACAACAAACGACACACGTCTTTTTCATCCGTGTTCGTGTACCCCGAAATCGACGATTCCATCGAAATCGAAATCAACCCGGCCGACTTGCGCATCGACACTTACCGCGCATCCGGTGCCGGCGGTCAGCACATTAACAAAACCGACTCCGCCGTGCGTATTACCCACGAGCCGACGGGAATTGTGGTGCAATGTCAAAACGACCGCTCGCAACACGCCAACAAAGCTGCTGCGATGGAAATGTTGAAATCCAAACTGTACGAATTGGAAATGCGCAAACGCAACGAAGAGAAACAGGCATTGGAAGACGGCAAGTCCGATGTGGGTTGGGGCAGCCAAATCCGTTCGTACGTCTTAGACTCCTCACGCATCAAAGACTTGCGCACAGGCTACGAAGTCGGCAACACCAAAGCCGTTTTGGACGGCGACTTGGACGGCTTCATCGAAGCCAGCCTGAAACAAGGCGTATAAACCGTAAAACATAAAATGCCGTCTGAAAGATTTCAGACGGCATTTTTCAGTTTGAAAGAAACATTATTTTGCAAATATTAAAACATGTTTTGCAAATGCAAAGATTGGCGGTAATATATAGTTTCTATAAAAATGATTGGTAGGTATAACAGGCCGTCTGAAGTCTGATCCTGTCCAATATAATTAGGAGAACTTATTAAATGTCCGGTCAAAAGCTGTCTTCTGCCGAGAAAACTTTCTTCGGCCATCCTTTGCAATTATCCACCCTATTCCATATTGAGCTGTGGGAGCGTTTTTCCTTCTACGGTATGCAGGGCATCCTGCTGATTTATCTGTATTACACCGCGAATCAAGGCGGTTTGGGTATGGATAAAGCCTTGGCCGGCGGCATTGTCGGCGCGTACGGCGGCAGCGTTTACCTGTCCACCATTCTCGGTGCGTGGTTGGCCGACCGCATTTGGGGTGCGGAGCGTACCCTGTTTATCGCCGGCATCGTCGTGATGACCGGCCATATTTTATTGGCGATTGTGCCGGGTTTGATGGGATTGCTGCTGGGCTTGGTGTTTATCGCGCTGGGCAGCGGCGGCGTGAAATCGTCTGCCGGTTCGATGGTCGGTTCTTTGTATGAACGGGAAGACCTGCGCGAATTGCGTGATGCCGGTTTCTCTATTTTCTATATTTCTATCAATATCGGCGGCTTCTTAGGCCCGTTGTTGACCGGTATTTTGCAAGACAGGATGGGTTTCCATTACGGTTTCGGCGCGGCGGCCGTCGGTATGGCATTCGGCCTGCTGTGGTATTCGCGCGGCCGTAAAAACCTGCCGCATACGCCGGTTCCCAATCCGTTGCGCCCTGAAAAGGTGCATACCGCCATGGCTGTCGGTGTGTTGCTGATTTTGGTGTTGGGCAGCGTGATTGCTTCCGGCGCACTCACCCTTGAAAACTTCTCCCGCTGGCTCTTGGGCGTGGTTATCGTTACCGTCGTCGCTTATTTCGCGCGACTGTTGGGCAGCAGCCACGTTGAAGCGGCTAATAAACGCTATATTGTGGCCTATATTCCGCTGTTTTTGACCATTTGTATGTTCTGGGCGGTTTGGTTTCAGGTGTACACCGTTGCGACGGTCTATTTTGACGAAACGGTGGACCGTACTTTCTTCGGCTTTACCGTGCCTGTTTCATGGAAAGATTCGATACAGGCCATGTGGGTGGTCCTCTTTTCCGGCGTGATGGCGGCGGTGTGGACGAAAATGGGCAAACGCCAACCTAAAACGCCGTTGAAGTTTGCACTGGCCATGTTGGTAACCGGCGTCTCTTATTTGAGTTTTATTCCGTATATTTCATCCGGAACCCCGATGCCGATTATCGTGTTTATGCTGGTGTTGCTGGCGATTACGATAGGCGAGCTGATGCTGTCGCCGATTTCGCTGTCGTTTTCTACCAAAATCGCACCGAGCATGTTTAAAACACAAATGGTTGCTTTGAATTTCTTGGCATTGTCCATCGGCTTTACCTTGGGCGGAGTGTTGTTTAAAGACTACTACAATGCTCAGTCGCCATTGGATTTCTACTGGATGCTGGCCACCATCGGCGCGGTAACCTGCGGTATCCTGTTGGTACTCGCCCCGGTATTGAACCGCATGCTCAAAGGTGTCGATTGATTTTTCCATTTAAATGGATGTGATGTACGCAGGCCGTCTGAAAATAATCTATTTCAGACGGCCTCATGTTTTATTGGGAATCGGAAAGAGGGAGGATTCGGGGCATAAATTGAATAGGCGGAAAATTTAAATTAAATGATACATAATTAAACCGAAATTAAAATTTGGAAATATTAAATACAAATAAGAATTGTTCTCATAACTTTATTGAATTTATTGAGGTTTTTTTGCTGATTTGCTGATATTTACCTTTAAATGGCTTTTGAAATTCGATAAAATGGTAATCTATTTTTAAGATTTGTCTGTCAACCAGTTAGGTACGACCATGTTGGCCAGTTACTTTCCCGTCCTCGTATTCATCCTCGTCGGCCTTGCGGCCGGCGTGCTGTTTATTTTGCTCGGCACAATTTTAGGCCCGAAACGTCACTATGCCGAAAAAGACGCGGCTTACGAATGCGGTTTTGAAGCCTTTGAGAACGCAAGGATGAAGTTCGACGTGCGCTATTACCTCGTCGCCATCCTCTTCATCCTGTTTGATTTGGAGGTCGCGTTCATGTTGCCATGGGCAGTTGTGTTCAAAGATTTGGGCGCGTACGGCTTCTGGTCTATGCTGGTGTTTATCGTCGTTTTGACGGTAGGCTTTATTTACGAATGGAAAAAAGGTGCGCTGGAATGGGAATAGAAGGCGTTTTGAAAAAAGGTTTCATCACCACCAGCGCGGATACGGTGTTGAACTATATGCGTACCGGTTCATTGTGGCCGGTTACTTTCGGCTTGGCCTGCTGCGCCGTGGAAATGATGCATGCGGGTATGGCGCGTTATGACCTTGACCGTTTCGGTATCATTTTCCGTCCGTCCCCACGTCAGGCCGATCTGATGATTGTGGCAGGTACGCTGACCAACAAAATGGCGCCAGCCCTGCGCCGTGTATACGACCAGCTCGCCGAGCCGCGCTGGGTGTTGTCTATGGGTTCGTGTGCCAACGGCGGCGGCTATTATCACTATTCTTATTCCGTTGTGCGCGGTGCCGACCGCGTCGTGCCGGTAGACGTTTATGTGCCGGGTTGTCCGCCGACTGCGGAAGCCCTGATTTACGGCCTGATTCAGCTCCAACAAAAAATCAAGCGCACTTCCACCATCGCGCGTGACGAGTAAGGAGAAGACGATATGGCAAGCATTCAAAACTTATATGAGACCGTCGTCGGCGTGCTTGGCGATCAGGCAGGCAAAGTCATTTCAGCTTTGGGCGAGATTACCGTCGAGTGTCTGCCCGAACACTATATTTCCGTCATGACCGCATTGCGCGACCATGAAGACTTGCATTTCGAGCTTCTGGTTGACTTGTGCGGTGTCGATTACAGCACTTACAAAAACGAAGTATGGCAGGGCAAACGCTTTGCCGTTGTCAGTCAGCTGCTTTCCGTTAAAAACAATCAACGCATCCGCGTACGCGTCTGGGTTTCAGACGACGACTTCCCCGTAGTCGAATCCGTAGTCGATATTTACAACAGCGCGGATTGGTACGAACGCGAAGCCTTCGATATGTACGGCATCATGTTCAACAACCACCCGGACTTGCGTCGCATCCTGACCGATTACGGTTTCGTCGGACATCCGTTCCGCAAAGACTTCCCGATTTCCGGCTATGTGGAAATGCGTTACGACGAAGAGCAAAAACGCGTGATTTACCAACCTGTTACCATTGAGCCGCGCGAGATCACGCCGCGTATCGTCCGTGAGGAGAACTACGGTGGCCAATAAATTAAGAAACTACACCATCAACTTCGGCCCGCAACACCCTGCGGCGCACGGCGTATTGCGTATGATTTTGGAGTTGGAGGGCGAAACCATCGTCCGTGCCGACCCACATATCGGCCTCCTGCACCGCGGTACTGAAAAACTGGCTGAAACCAAAACCTATCTGCAAGCCCTGCCCTATATGGACCGCTTGGACTACGTTTCCATGATGGTTAACGAGCAGGCGTATTGTTTGGCAGTAGAAAAACTTGCCGGTATCGATGTACCTATCCGCGCCCAATATATTCGCGTGATGTTTGCCGAAGTAACACGCATCCTCAATCACTTGATGGGCATCGGTTCGCACGCCTTCGACATTGGTGCGATGACCGCCATCCTTTACGCCTTCCGCGACCGCGAAGAGCTGATGGACTTGTACGAAGCCGTTTCCGGCGCGCGTATGCACGCAGCCTACTTCCGTCCCGGCGGCGTTTACCGCGACCTGCCCGACTTCATGCCCAAATACGAGAGCAGCAAATTCCGCAACGCCAAAGTATTGAAGCAGCTCAACGAATCCCGTGAAGGCACCATGCTCGACTTTATCGACGCCTTCTGCGAACGTTTCCCGAAAAACATCGACACACTCGAAACCCTCCTGACCGACAACCGTATTTGGAAACAGCGTACCGTCGGCATCGGCGTTGTCACCCCTGAGCGCGCCATGCAAAAAGGCTTTACCGGCGTTATGTTGCGCGGTTCCGGCGTGGAATGGGACGTGCGTAAGACACAGCCTTACGAAGTATACGACAAAATGGATTTCGACATCCCCGTCGGCGTCAACGGCGACTGCTACGACCGCTACCTCTGCCGTATGGAAGAAATGCGTCAATCCGTACGCATCATCAAACAATGTTCCGAGTGGTTGCGTGTCAATCCGGGTCCGGTCATTACCACAAACCACAAATTCGCTCCGCCCAAACGTACCGAAATGAAAACAGGTATGGAAGACCTGATTCACCATTTCAAACTCTTTACCGAAGGTATGCACGTTCCCGAGGGCGAGACCTACACCGCTGTCGAACATCCGAAAGGCGAGTTCGGCGTTTACATCATTTCAGACGGCGCAAACAAACCCTACCGCCTGAAAATCCGCGCACCCGGCTTTGCCCACCTGCAAGGCATGGATGAAATGGCAAAAGGCCACATGCTGGCCGACGTTGTTGCCATTATCGGTACGCAGGACATCGTATTCGGGGAGGTTGACCGATAATGTTATCCGCAGAATCCTTAAAACAAATTGACATCGAGTTGGCAAAATATCCTGCCGACCAACGCCGATCCGCTATTATGGGCGCATTGCGTATTGCCCAGACCGAAAAAGGCTGGCTCGCTCCCGAGACCATCGCCTTTGTCGCAGACTATATCGGCATCTCGCCTGCACAAGCCTACGAAGTCGCTACTTTCTACAATATGTACGACCTTGAGCCTGTCGGCAAATACAAACTGACCGTTTGTACCAACCTGCCCTGCGCCCTGCGCGGCGGTATGGCTACCGGCGAATACCTCAAACAAAAACTCGGTATCGGCTACGGCGAAACCACGCCCGACGGCAAGTTTACCCTTGTCGAAGGCGAATGCATGGGCGCATGCGGCGACGCACCGGTCATGCTGGTCAACAACCACAGCATGTGCAGCTTTATGACTGAAGAGGCGATTGAGAAAAAATTAGCAGAATTAGAATAGATCGTCGAACATATTAGGTTTGTAATCAAACTTACTAGTTATTCCGAAATTTTAAATTGTGATTTAAAAGTAACAATAAAAAGGGAAGCGGTTAATGAAAGGGATAATTGTTAAGTGGGATGATGAAAAAGGTTATGGTTTTATACGGATAGATGGTAGTAAACAAGAAATTTTCTGCCATATTTCTGACTTTTTCCAAAGAAGTCCACGTCCTGAACTTAATGAGGTGGTTGGCTTTGAAGTATCTTCTAACGGAAAAGGAAAAAACGTTGCTAAACAGATTCGTTACTTGAGTCGTGAGGCAAGAGATTTTAAGCGGAATCATAACCATCGTTCGAGGGCAAAGAAAAAATCATTTTTTGCCTTAGATACGTCGTCTTCCATATTGACGAAATTGGTAGGGTTGGCACTTTTCGGGTTAATTGGTTATCAGATATATCAATTCGCTGCAGCAAAATTAGTCCCTAAACAAACTAATGCACCAGTAGAGCTTAATGATCCAGCTGCGATACAAGCTAAAAAAAGCAATAGTAATAAATATCGTTGTGATGGCAGGCAATATTGTTCTCAGATGGTGTCATGCGAAGAGGCCAAATGGTTTTTACAGAATTGTTCTGATACCAAAATGGATGGTGATGGTGATGGTATTCCATGTGAAGATAAATGCGGTGGATGGTAATACTTCAGCAAAGCAGGCTAGGTCTACAACCATGAAAACGAAACACAAGGTCGTCTGAAATATCAATTTTATAAACCAATATTTTTATTTAGTCGGCATGTAATCGATATACAAAAGTATATTAGGCCGTCTGAAACAACGGCTGCAACTTATACGAAAACGAACAGGCACACCAAAAATGGCTATTTACCAATCAGGCGTGATTTTTGACCAAGTGGATACCGCCAATCCCGATTGCTGGACATTGGACGAATACGTCAAACGTGGCGGTTATACCGCCCTGCGTAAAATCCTGTCCGAAAACATCTCGCAAACCGATGTGATTGACGAAGTCAAAACCTCTGGCTTGCGCGGTCGTGGCGGTGCGGGTTTCCCGACCGGTTTAAAATGGAGCTTTATGCCCCGTTCCTTCCCGGGCGAAAAATATGTGGTTTGTAACACCGACGAAGGCGAGCCGGGTACATTTAAAGACCGCGACATCATCATGTTCAATCCTCATGCCCTGATTGAAGGCATGATTATTGCCGGTTACGCGATGGGTGCGAAAGCCGGCTACAACTACATCCACGGCGAAATTTTCGAAGGCTACCAACGTTTTGAAGCCGCTTTGGAGCAGGCGCGTGCCGCAGGCTTTTTGGGTAAAAATATTTTGGGTTCGGATTTTGAATTTGAACTCTTCGCCCACCACGGCTACGGCGCATATATTTGCGGCGAAGAAACCGCATTGCTCGAATCGCTGGAAGGCAAAAAAGGCCAGCCGCGCTTTAAGCCGCCATTCCCTGCTTCGTTCGGCCTGTACGGCAAACCGACCACCATCAACAATACCGAAACGTTCTCCTCCGTCCCCTTCATTATCCGTGACGGCGGACAGGCATTTGCCGATAAAGGTATTCCGAATGCAGGCGGTACCAAATTGTTCTGTATTTCCGGTCATGTCGAGCGTCCGGGCAACTATGAAGTGCCATTGGGTACACCGTTTGCCGAAGTCCTGAAAATGGCGGGCGGTATGCGCGGCGGTAAAAAACTCAAGGCCGTTATTCCCGGCGGTTCGTCCGCGCCAGTTTTGCCTGCCGATATCATGATGCAGACCAATATGGACTATGACTCGATTTCCAAAGCCGGCTCGATGCTGGGTTCCGGCGCGATTATCGTCATGGACGAAGACGTGTGCATGGTGAAAGCCCTTGAGCGCCTGAGCTACTTCTACTACGACGAGTCTTGCGGCCAATGTACGCCTTGTCGTGAAGGTACGGGCTGGCTTTACCGCATCGTCCACCGCATCGTAGAAGGCAAAGGCCGCATGGAAGACTTGGATTTGCTGGATTCTGTCGGTAACCAAATGGCAGGCCGCACCATCTGCGCCCTTGCCGATGCCGCCGTCTTCCCTGTCCGCAGCTTTACCAAGCATTTCCGTGATGAGTTTGTGCATTACATCGAACACGGCGGACCGATGAAACCGAATAAGTGGTGCTAAGTTTTTCAGACGGCCTCTAAAAGAATTATTTATTAAATACACGTAACTAGGAACGAACCATGTTACAAATCGAAATCGACGGCAAACAGGTATCTGTGGAGCAGGGCGCGACGGTGATTGAAGCCGCGCACAAGCTCGGTACTTATATCCCGCATTTCTGTTACCACAAAAAACTTTCCATCGCCGCCAACTGCCGTATGTGTTTGGTGGACGTGGAAAAAGCCCCCAAACCCCTGCCCGCCTGTGCCACGCCGGTTACAGACGGCATGATTGTGCGTACGCATTCGGCAAAAGCCCGAGAGGCTCAAGAAGGCGTGATGGAGTTCTTGCTCATCAACCATCCGCTTGACTGTCCGACCTGCGACCAAGGCGGCGAATGCCAGTTGCAGGATTTGGCGATGGGCTACGGCAAAACCACCAGCCGTTATACTGAAGAAAAACGTTCCGTCGTCGGCAAGGACATGGGGCCTTTGGTTTCCGCCGAGGAAATGAGCCGTTGTATCCACTGTACCCGTTGCGTTCGTTTCACTGAAGAAATCGCCGGCGTGCAAGAAATCGCTATGGCCAACCGCGGCGAACATTCCGAGATCATGCCTTTTATCGGCAAAGCGGTGGAAACCGAATTGTCAGGCAACGTCATCGATTTGTGTCCTGTCGGCGCATTGACCAGCAAACCGTTCCGCTTCAACGCGCGTACTTGGGAGCTAAACCGCCGCAAATCCGTTTCCGCCCATGATGCTTTGGGCAGCAATCTGATTGTACAAACCAAAGACCATACCGTCCGCCGCGTATTGCCGTTGGAAAATGAAGCGATTAACGAATGCTGGCTGTCCGACCGCGACCGTTTTGCCTACGAAGGCCTGTATCACGAAAGCCGTCTGAAAAACCCGAAAATCAAACAGGGCGGCGAGTGGATGGACGTGGATTGGAAAACCGCGTTGGAATATGTCCGCAGCGCGATTGAATGTATCGCCAAAGACGGCAACCAAAACCAAGTTGGCGTTTGGGCCAATCCGATGAATACGGTTGAAGAGCTGTATCTGGCGAAAAAACTCGCCGACGGCTTGGGTGTTAAAAACTTTGCCACCCGTTTGCGCCAACAAGACAAACGTCTTTCAGACGGCCTTAAAGGTGCGCAATGGTTGGGACAAAGTATCGAATCTTTGGCTGACAACGATTCCGTATTGGTAGTCGGCGCGAACTTGCGCAAAGAACAGCCGCTCCTGACTGCCCGCCTGCGCCGCGCCGCCAAAGACCGTATGGCCTTGAGCGTATTGGCCAGCAGTAAAGAAGAATTGTTTATGCCGCTCCTGTCTCAGGAAGCCGCACATCCCGACGAGTGGGCAGGCCGTCTGAAAAAACTGTCTGCCAATGCGGAACATGCCGTTACCGCCAGCCTGAAAAACGCTGAAAAAGCAGCGGTTATTTTGGGCGCGGAAGTGCAAAACCATCCTGATTACGCCGCCATTTATGCCGCCGCGCAAGAGCTGGCAGACGCGACCGGCGCAGTGCTGGGCATTTTGCCACAAGCCGCCAACAGCGTTGGTGCGGACGTATTAGGTGTGAACTCTGGCGAGAGCGTTGCCGAAATGGCAAGCGCACCGAAACAGGCAGTCTTGCTGCTCAACGTCGAGCCGGAAATTGATACGGCGGACGGTACAAAAGCCGTAGCCGCGTTGAAACAGGCGAAAAGCGTGATGGCGTTTACACCGTTTGTCAGCGAAACGCTGCTGGACGTGTGCGACGTATTGTTGCCGATTGCGCCGTTTACCGAAACATCAGGCAGCTTCATCAATATGGAAGGCCGTCTGCAATCTTTCCACGGCGTGGTACAAGGCTTCGGCGATTCGCGTCCGATGTGGAAAGTGTTGCGCGTATTGGGCAACCTGTTTGACCTGAAAGGTTTTGAATACCACGATACCGCTGCGATTCTGAAAGATGCGCTGGATGCAGAAAGCCTGCCGTCTAAACTGGACAACCGCAGCACATGGACAGAGGAGGGCGTTCAGACGGCCTCAGATCGTCTCGTCCGTGTCGGCGGCGTCGGTATTTATCACACTGATTCTATCGTGCGCCGTTCCGCACCGTTGCAAGAAACCAGCCATGCCGCCGTGCCTGCCGCGCGTGTGAATCCGAACACTTTGGCGCGCTTAGGCCTGCAAGACGGACAAACTGCTATCGCCAAACAAAACGGCGCAAGCGTATCGGTTGCTGTCAAAGCCGATGCCGGTTTGCCTGAAAACGTGGTGCATCTGCCGCTGCATACCGAAAATGCCGCGCTGGGTGCGTTGATGGACACTATTGAACTGGCGGGAGCTTGATCATGCAAGAATGGTTCCAAAACCTCTTTGCCGCAACGCTCGGTCTGGGCGATTTGGGTATCACCGTAGGTTTGGTGGTATCCGTCATCGTCAAAATCGTGATTATCCTGATTCCGCTGATTCTGACCGTTGCCTACCTGACGTATTTCGAGCGTAAAGTCATCGGCTTTATGCAGCTTCGCGTCGGCCCGAACGTAACCGGCCCGTGGGGTCTGATTCAGCCGTTTGCCGACGTGTTTAAACTCTTGTTTAAAGAGGTAACCCGTCCGAAGCTGTCAAACAAAGCCCTGTTCTACATCGGCCCGATTATGTCGCTTGCCCCGTCTTTCGCGGCGTGGGCAGTGATTCCGTTCAACGAAGAATGGGTGTTGACCAACATCAATATCGGCCTTTTGTACATCCTGATGATTACCTCGCTGTCGGTTTATGGCGTGATCATCGCGGGCTGGGCTTCCAACTCCAAATATTCGTTCTTGGGCGCAATGCGCGCTTCCGCACAAAGCATTTCCTACGAGATTGCCATGAGTGCCGCGCTGGTGTGCGTCGTGATGGTATCGGGCAGCATGAACTTCTCCGACATCGTTGCCGCACAGGCAAAAGGCATCGCGGGCGGTTCCGTGTTCTCGTGGAACTGGCTGCCGCTCTTCCCAATCTTCATCGTCTATCTGATTTCCGCCGTTGCCGAAACCAACCGCGCACCGTTTGACGTAGCAGAGGGCGAATCTGAAATCGTTGCCGGTCACCACGTTGAATACTCCGGCTTCGCATTCGCGCTGTTCTTCCTTGCCGAATACATTTTCATGATTCTGATTGCCGCGCTGACATCGCTGATGTTCCTCGGCGGCTGGTTGTCTCCGTTCCCGCAAAGCTGGGGCTTTATCGGTACGCCTTCCGCATTCTGGATGTTCGTGAAAATGGCGGCGGTTCTGTACTGGTATCTTTGGATCCGTGCAACTTTCCCACGCTACCGTTACGACCAAATCATGCGCTTGGGCTGGAAAGTGCTGATTCCGATCGGCTTCGCCTACATCGTGATTTTGGGCGTGTGGATGATTTCACCGCTGAATTTGTGGAAATAGGGCAGGGAGCCCGTCTGAAAGTTTTCAGGTAGCCTGAACCCCAAATTTTTAACCGTTTCAAACCGAGAGAAACCGATGAAAGCTCAATGCCTGTGCGGCGCAGTATCACTGGAAACCGCCGAAAACCGCGAACTCCACGCCTGCCATTGCGGGAAATGCCGCACATGGGGCAGCGGCGCGTCTTTTACTTTGGCCGCCCGGTCGCCCGAAATCACAGGCAGCGAGCACATCGCGCATTATCAGTCGTCCGAATGGGCGCAACGCTGTTTTTGCAAACACTGCGGCACACACCTGTTTGTGCAGGTTGGCAACGATTATTACATCAACGCCGGGCTGTTTGCCGACAACGCGGGCTTTGAAACTACCTCACAAATCTTTATTGATTGCAAAGCTCCGTATTATGACTTGGCCAACGATACCCCGAAGCTGACCGAAGCCGAGTTTTTAGAAATGGTGGGCGCGGCAGGTTAAAAAAACCGCTTTCAGACGGCCTGTAAACAGAACAATCCGAAAAGAGCATCCGAAAATGGCTAATTTAGTAAAAACCTTCCTGCTGGGCGAATTGGTGAAAGGCATGGGCGTAACGCTCAAAAACTTCTTCGCCCGCAAAGACACGATTTACTTCCCCGAAGAAAAAACGCCGCAATCCGTGCGTTTCCGCGGCCTGCACGCGCAACGCCGTTATCCGAACGGCGAAGAGCGCTGTATTGCGTGTAAATTGTGCGAGGCAGTTTGTCCGGCAATGGCGATTAACATCGAATCGGAAGAACGCGAAGACGGCACACGCCGCACCAAGCGTTACGACATCGACCTGACCAAGTGCATCTTCTGCGGTTTCTGCGAAGAGGCCTGCCCGACCGATGCGATTGTGGAAACCCATATTTTTGAATACCACGGCGAGAAAAAAGGCGACTTGCACATGACCAAGCCGATTCTTTTGGCAATCGGCGACAAATACGAAGCTGAAATCGCCAAACGCAAAGCCGCTGACGCGCCGTATCGTTAAGGAGCAGACGAATGACTTTTTCCGCGATTCTGTTCTATATTCTTGCCGCCATCGTTTTATACGGTGCGGTTCGTACCGTTACCGCTAAAAACCCCGTGCACGCCGCTTTGCATCTGGTGCTGACCTTCTGCGTGAGCGCGATGCTTTGGATGCTGATGCAGGCCGAATTCTTGGGCGTGACGCTGGTGGTGGTTTACGTCGGCGCCGTGATGGTGTTGTTCCTGTTCGTCGTGATGATGTTGAACATCGACATTGAGGAAATGCGCGCCGGTTTCTGGCGTCATGCGCCTGTTGCCGGTGTGGTCGGCACATTGTTGGCAGTTGCCCTGATTCTGATTCTGGTCAACCCGAAAACCGACCTGGCCGCATTTGGTCTGATGAAAGACATTCCGGCCGATTACAACAATATCCGCGATTTGGGCAGCCGTATTTATACCGACTACCTGTTGCCGTTTGAATTGGCGGCGGTATTGCTGCTGTTGGGTATGGTGGCCGCGATTGCGCTGGTTCACCGTAAAACTACCAATCCGAAACGCATGGATCCTGCCGACCAAGTTAAAGTACGTGCCGATAAAGGCCGTATGCGTCTGGTGAAAATGGAAGCCGTGAAACCACAAACCGAATCTGCGGAAGAAAACGAAGTTTCAGACGACCTCAAGCCGAAAGAGGAGGGCAAAGCATGATTACCTTGACGCATTATTTGGTATTGGGCGCGCTCCTGTTCGGTATCAGCGCGATGGGCATCTTTATGAACCGCAAAAACGTGCTGGTATTGTTGATGTCCATCGAGCTGATGCTTTTGGCGGTAAACTTCAACTTTATCGCCTTCTCGCAACATTTGGGCGATACTGCCGGACAGATTTTCGTATTTTTCGTACTGACCGTTGCTGCTGCCGAATCTGCCATCGGTTTGGCGATTATGGTATTGGTGTACCGTAACAGAAAAACAATCAACGTTGCCGATTTGGATGAGTTGAAAGGGTAATCATGAACGACATGACTTTATATTTGGTAATTGCCCTTGTGCCTTTGGCAGGCTCGCTGATTGCGGGTTTGTTCGGCAATAAAATCGGACGTGCCGGCGCGCATACGGTTACGATACTCGGCGTGGCGGTGTCCGCCGTGCTGTCGGCTTATGTGCTGTGGGGCTTTATCGACGGCAGCCGTGCCAAGTTTGACGAGAACGTCTATACCTGGCTGACAATGGGAGGTTTGGATTTCTCCGTCGGCTTCTTGGTCGATACGATGACGGCGATGATGATGGTCGTGGTAACGGGCGTGTCGTTGATGGTGCATATCTACACCATCGGCTATATGCATGATGAAAAAGTCGGCTACCAACGCTTCTTCAGCTATATTTCTTTGTTTACTTTCAGCATGTTGATGCTGATTATGAGCAACAACTTCATCCAGCTCTTCTTCGGCTGGGAGGCTGTGGGCTTGGTGTCGTATCTCTTGATCGGTTTCTATTTCAAACGTCCAAGCGCAACATTTGCCAACCTGAAAGCCTTTTTGATCAACCGTGTCGGCGACTTCGGCTTTTTGCTCGGTATCGGCTTGGTGCTTGCCTATTTCGGCGGTAGCTTGCGCTATCAAGATGTATTCGCTTATCTGCCTAATGTTCAGACGGCCACTATCCAACTGTTCCCCGGTGTGGAATGGTCTTTGATTACCGTAACCTGTTTGCTCCTGTTTGTCGGTGCGATGGGTAAATCGGCACAATTCCCACTGCATGTCTGGCTGCCTGATTCGATGGAAGGCCCGACTCCGATTTCTGCATTGATTCATGCCGCAACCATGGTTACCGCCGGTCTGTTCATGGTATCGCGTATGTCGCCGATTTATGAGATGAGCAGCACTGCGCTGTCTGTCATCATGGTAATCGGTGCGATTACCGCCTTGTTTATGGGTTTCTTGGGCGTGATTCAAAACGACATCAAACGTGTGGTTGCGTATTCCACCCTGTCGCAACTGGGCTACATGACCGTGGCTTTGGGCGCGTCTGCCTATTCCGTGGCGATGTTCCATGTGATGACCCACGCTTTCTTTAAAGCCTTGTTGTTCTTGGCCGCAGGTAGCGCGATTATCGGTATGCACCACGACCAAGACATGCGCCATATGGGTAACCTGAAAAAATACATGCCGATTACTTGGCTGACCATGTTGATCGGTAACTTGTCGCTGATCGGTACGCCGTTCTTCTCCGGCTTCTATTCCAAAGATTCGATTATCGAAGCGGCGAAATACAGCACCCTGCCGGGCAGCGGCTTTGCCTATTTTGCCGTCCTCGCCAGCGTGTTTGTTACTGCGTTCTACGCATTCCGCCAATACTTTATGGTGTTCCATGGTGAAGAGAAATGGCGCAGTCTGCCTGAGCATCATGACGATCATCATGGTGAAGAACATCACGGCTTGGGCAAAAACGACAATCCGCACGAAAGCCCGCTGGTTGTTACCCTGCCTTTGATTTTGCTTGCCATTCCGTCCGTCATCATCGGCTATGTTGCCATCGAGCCTATGCTTTACGGCGATTTCTTCAAAGACGTGATTTTCGTCAATACCGATGCGCATCCAACTATGCACATCATGAAGGAAGAGTTCCACGGCGCATTGGCAATGGTGTCTCACAGCCTGCATTCGCCTGTACTCTACCTCGCTATTGCAGGTGTATTGAGCGCATGGCTTTTGTACGTCAAACTGCCGCACCTGCCTGCGAAAATTGCACAGACATTCCGTCCGATTTACGTTTTGTTTGAAAACAAATACTACCTCGACGCCCTGTATTTCAACGTCTTTGCCAAAGGCACGCGCGCGTTGGGCAACTTCTTCTGGAAAGTCGGCGATACCGCCATTATCGACAACGGTATCGTCAACGGCTCCGCCAAACTGGTCGGCGCGATTGCCGCGCAAGTGCGTAAAGCCCAAACCGGCTTTATCTACACCTACGCCGCCGCTATGGTATTCGGCGTATTGGTACTGCTCGGCATGACCTTCTGGGGATTGTTTCGATAAAAGCGGGATTTCAGACGGCCTGTTTATAGTTTGTGTATAGGGCCGTCTGAAAAAGAAAATTTGAGCAACAATAATGATTGAAGACAAATTACCGCAAACCCTGGACGAAGTCCGCGAAGCCATCGACGGTTTGGATAAGGGATTAATCGAATTACTCGCCCGCCGGCAGAAATTGGTACGGCAGGCTGGTCGTCTGAAACCTAAAAACGATGTGCAGGCGGTTTCCGCGCCCGAACGGGCGGCTCAAGTGATTGCCTCTCGCCGCGCTTATACCGAAAAGGCCGGTTTGTCGCCCGAAGTAGCAGAAGCAGTTTGGCGCAGCATGATTGATGCGTTCATTAAACTTGAGATGGACACCAACCGTACCGACGGAGCGTAGTCAAAATCTTCGGATAACGGTTTTGACAAGAAAAATAGGAAAGAGGCCGTCTGAAATATAGAGGCGAGAAAAAACCATGTCGGACACGCAAACCATCTGTTCCGCTGAATTTACCGCTTCCCGCGCATGGGGCGCACTCGACATCGCCAATATGAACGGCATCACCGTGCGCCTGCACTGGACGAACCAGCCCTACAAATGGCACATCAACGACGGCGAGGAAGTGTTTGCTGTGATGGATGGCGAAGTTAATATGCACTACCGAGAAAACGGCGAAGAACACATCGTTCGTTTGAAGAGCGGAGATATCTTCTACGCAGGAATCGGCACGGAGCACGTTGCCCATCCGTGCGGCGAAGCGCGGATTTTGGTGATTGAGAAAGAGGACAGTGTTTGAGGCCGTCTGAAAAGAAGGTTTGAGACAGCAACAGAATAAGAGAATGACGGCAGATATACATTTTTCTTGATTTTGCCGTACACAAAATACACAATCTTTTTCAGACGGCCTCCTAAAATGTCGTCTGGAAACCAACCCATACAACTATATTTTTTATTTTAACCACAGGTTAACCACTATGTTTTCCAACTACCTACTCAGCTTGGCAATATGGATACCCATCGCCGCAGGTGTGCTGGTTTTGGCTACCGGTAAAGACAGCCGTGCGCCGCTGGCGCGTGTGCTTGCCTTCATGGGTGCGCTTGCCGGTTTCTTGGTAACGCTGCCCCTGTTTACCGGTTTCGACCGTTTGAGCGGCAGCTATCAGTTTACCGAGTTCCACGAGTGGATTCCGCTTCTGAAAATCAACTACGCATTGGGCGTGGACGGTATTTCAGTGCTCTTTATCATCTTGAATGCGTTTATTACGCTGTTGGTGGTATTGGCCGGTTGGGAAGTCATTCAGAAACGTCCGGCGCAGTATATGGCCGCTTTCCTGATGATGTCGGGTTTGATTAACGGCGCGTTTGCCGCTCAGGATGCGATTCTGTTTTATGTGTTCTTTGAGGGTATGCTGATTCCGTTGTACCTGATTATCGGTGTATGGGGCGGCCCGCGCCGCGTCTATGCGTCGGTCAAGCTGTTCCTCTATACGCTGATGGGTTCACTCTTGATGCTGGTTGCCATGGTTTACCTGTACTATCAAACAGGCAGCTTCTCTATTGTCGATTTCCAAAACATCAAACAGATTCCGTTGGGCGTACAACAGCTTTTGTTTGTGGCGTTCTTCCTGTCATTTGCCGTAAAAGTGCCGATGTTCCCTGTGCACACTTGGTTGCCGGATGCCCACGTTGAAGCGCCGACCGGCGGTTCGATGGTGTTAGCGGCAATTACGCTGAAACTGGGTGCGTATGGTTTCTTGCGCTTTATCCTGCCGATTATGCCGGATGCTGCACGCTATTTTGCCCCTGTGATCATCGTATTGAGCCTGATTGCCGTGATTTATATCGGTATGGTGGCTTTGGTGCAAACCGATATGAAAAAACTGGTGGCATACTCTTCCATCAGCCATATGGGTTTTGTCACTTTGGGCATGTTCCTGTTTGTAAATGGCCAATTGAATGACTGGGCATTGAAAGGCGCAATCATTCAAATGATTTCCCACGGTTTTGTGTCTGCCGCCATGTTTATGTGTATCGGCGTGATGTACGACCGCCTGCATACCCGCAATATTGCCGATTATGGCGGCGTGGTCAATGTGATGCCTAAGTTTGCGGCGTTTATGATGTTGTTCGGTATGGCCAATGCCGGTTTGCCTGCGACTTCTGGCTTCGTGGGCGAGTTTATGGTGATTATGGGCGCGGTTAAAGTGAATTTCTGGGTAGGTGCGTTGGCTGCCATGACCCTGATTTACGGTGCGTCTTATACCCTGTGGATGTACAAACGCGTTATTTTTGGTGCGATCCATAATCCGCACGTTGCCGAAATGAAAGACATCAATTGCCGCGAATTTGCGATTTTGGCGATTTTGGCGGTTGCTGTATTGGGCATGGGTCTGTATCCGCAAGCGTTTATCGAAGTGGTGCATCAAGCGGCAAACGATTTGATTGCCCATGTGGCACAAAGCAAGATTTGAGGTGTGTAAATGAACTGGTCTGATTTGAATTTAATGCCCGCCATGCCCGAAATCGTGTTGCTTGCGCTATTGGGTGTCGTATTGCTGGCAGACTTGTGGATTTGCGATAAAAACCGCTATCTGACCCATCTGATGAGTTTGGGAACGGTCATTATTGTGGCTATTACCCAATTGGCGGTATGGGAGCAGGGCAGTGTCGATGCTTTTCACGGTATGTATATTGCAGACGGCATGTCCCGTTTGGCAAAACTGGTGCTGTATGCGCTGACGTTTGGTCTGTTTATTTACAGTAAACCGTACAACCAAGACCGCCAAATTTTTAAAGGCGAGTTTTACACCCTGTCGCTGTTTGCCCTGTTGGGTATGAGCGTCATGGTCAGCTCGGCACATTTCTTGACCGCGTATATCGGTTTGGAATTGTTGTCTTTATCGCTGTACGCCATGATTGCCCTGCGCCGCGATTCCGGCCGCTCTGCCGAGGCTGCGCTGAAATACTTTGTATTGGGCGCATTGGCCTCCGGTTTGCTGCTCTATGGTATTTCCATGGTTTACGGCGCCACCGGTTCTCTTGATTTTGCTTCCGTCTTGGCTTCTGCTTTCAATGAGCAGGCCAACGAGTGGTTGTTGAAATTGGGTATGGTGTTTATTGTAGTCGCCATTGCATTTAAATTGGGTGCGGTTCCATTCCATATGTGGGTGCCCGATGTGTACGATGGTGCGCCGACCTCTGTTACCGCCTTTGTGGGTACGGCTCCGAAAATCGCTGCCGTTGTCTTTGCATTCCGTATCCTTGTTACCGGCATGGGTACCATACATTCAGACTGGGCGCCGATGTTGGCCATTCTTGCCGTTGCTTCTTTGGTGGTCGGTAACCTTGCTGCCATTATGCAAACCAATATCAAACGTATGCTTGCCTATTCCACCGTATCGCACATGGGCTTTATCCTGTTGGCGTTTATGGCAGGCGCGGTCGGCTTTACCGCAGGTTTGTATTACGCCATTACCTATGCTGTGATGGCGGCAGTCAGCTTCGGTGTTTTGATGGTATTGTCTACCAAAGACATTGAATGTGAAAACATCAAAGACCTCGCAGGCCTTAACCACCGCCATGCATGGTTCGCCTTCCTGATGTTGCTGTCTATGTTCTCCATGGCGGGTATTCCGCCGCTGATGGGCTTCTACGCCAAATTCGGCGTGATTATGGCGCTCTTGAAGCAAGGCCATGTTTGGTTGTCCGTATTTGCCGTCATCATGTCGCTGATTGGCGCGTTCTACTACCTGCGCGTGGTCAAAGTCATCTACTTCGATGCGCCTGATCATGACCAGCCAGTCGGCAGTAACTATGCCGCCAAATTTGTCCTGACGGTCAATGCCTTCCTGCTGCTCCTCTGGGGTATCATGCCGCAAACCGTTATCGACTGGTGTGCCAAAGCATTGGAAAATACCTTGTAAGCTTCAAACAAAACCAACGGCGGCTGTTCCAAAGTCGCCGTTTTTGTTAGGATTCGCATTCGGATGAAATATACCCAAAGTTCAGACGGCCTCAAGCCTTTGAACAATCATCAAGCAGGTATCATCAAGATATTGAATATCCCACGGATAATGATGGGCAAGAATGCCCATTTAACATGTTAAAATCACACGCAGGCCGTCTGAAAACAGAAAGACCATCATGACCGCATCCATGTACATTCTTTTGCTGTTGGCACTTATCTTTGCCAACGCACCATTTATTACCACCAAATTCTTCGGCATCATCGCCCTGAAACGCAAACACATCGGCCATCACTTGATCGAATTGTTGGCAGGCTTCCTTCTTACCGCGATTCTCGCCTATATCCTCGAATCGCGCGCCGGAGCCGTACATGCCCAAGATTGGGAGTTTTATGCGACCGTTGTCTGCCTCTACCTGATTTTTGCCTTCCCATGCTTCGTATGGCGTTACTTTTGGAATGAGCGGAATAGAGAGTAGGATTTGAATAAGGAAAAGGCCGTCTGAAAGATTTTCAGACGGCCTTTATTTTGTTTGATGTTAAATATCGGTTAGAAAACAAGGCTGTTGGGGCGTAAAGCCTTGTCGTGGGGGCGGTTTAACGGTACTATTCTCGGTTAATCCTGTTTTATTCCTATGAAATTGAAAGTATAAGATGATTAATGATATTCAAAAGACAGCTGAAGGCAAAATGCAGCGTTCTCTGGAAGTGTTGAAAGAAAACTTGGCTAAAGTGCGTACCGGCCGTGCGCATACCGGCCTGCTCGACCAAGTGGAAGTGGAATACTGGGGCAGCATGGTGCCTGTGAGCCAAGTGGCAAACGTAACGCTTTTGGATGCGCGTACGATCGGTGTGAAACCGTTCGAGAGCAATATGGCTGCAAAAGTCGAGAAAGCGATTCGTGATTCCAACTTGGGCCTGAACCCTGCTTCTGTCGGTGATTTGATTCGTGTCCCTATGCCTATGTTGACTGAGGAACGCCGTAAAGATTTGATCAAAGTGGTACGCGGCGAGGCGGAAGAAGGCCGTGTTTCTATCCGCAATGTGCGCCGTGATGCAAACGACCATATCAAGAAATTGTTGAAAGACAAAGAAATTTCTGAAGATGAAGCCCGCCGTGGCGAGGAAGCGGTTCAGAAGTTGACCGACAAATATATTGCTGAGGCAGACAAGCTCTTGGCTGCCAAAGAAGAAGATTTGATGGCGATTTAATCCTGTGTGCAAACCGTTCAGACGGCCTTTGGACGGTTTGCTCCCTGAAAGGCAGACATGAAAAGCAGTACGCAGACGATTTTGGAACACTCTGCCATCCCCCGACATATTGCTGTGATTATGGACGGCAACGGACGTTGGGCAAAGAAGCGTTTTCTTCCCCGTGTGATGGGGCATAAGCGCGGCTTGGATGCGCTGGAGAACATGGTGAAGCATTGTGCTGAACTGGGTGTGCGGTATTTGACCGTGTTTGCTTTTTCGACTGAAAACTGGCGACGCCCCGAGGAAGAGGTTTCTTTTCTGATGGGGCTGTTTTTGCAGGCTTTGCAAAAGCAGGTGCGCCGTTTGCACGATAACAATATGCGCTTGAGAGTCATCGGCAGCCGTGAGCGGTTTAATGCTGAGATCCTGAAGGGGATTGAGGCGGCAGAGACGTTGACGGCAAACAATACCGGCTTGACTTTGAGCATTGCCGCCGATTATGGCGGCCGCTGGGATATTTTGCAGGCGGCAAATCAGTTGATTGCCGAGGGTGTAACTGAGATTACGGAAGAGGCGTTGTCGCGCTATTTGATGTTGGGCGATGCACCCGAGCCGGATTTGTTTATCCGAACCGGCGGCGAGACGCGCATCAGTAATTTCCTGCTGTGGCAGATGGCGTATGCGGAATTGTATTTTACGGATACGCTGTGGCCTGATTTTAATGAGAAATCGCTGAACGAGGCGATTGCTTCGTTCCAAAAACGGGAACGCCGCTTCGGGCGGACTTCCGAACAGCTGCCGCTTGAGCAGCAACGGGGTTGAGAATTATGTTGAGACAACGGATTTTAACGGCGCTGTGGCTCTTGCCGCTGATGCTGGGTATGCTGTTTTATGCACCTATGTGGCTGTGGGCGGCGTTTTGCGGCCTGATTGCCATGTTGGTTTTGTGGGAATATGCCCGCATGAGCGGCTTGGACAAGCTGAAAATCAATCATTATTTGGCTTCAACGCTGGTGTTTGGTGTGATTGCCTATGCCGGCGGTTGGCAGCTGCCCAATTTGGTTTGGTGTGTCGTATTAGCGTTTTGGCTGATTGTCATGCCTTGGTGGCTGAAAGCGAAATGGAAGCTAAACGGTGGCTGGCAGGCTTACACGGTCGGTTGGTTGTTGGTGATGCCGTTTTGGTTCGCACTGGTTTACCTGCGCCCTCAGCCTGAAGACGCGCTGTCTTTATTGGCGATTATGGGTTTGGTGTGGGTGGCCGATATTGGTGCATATTTCTGCGGCAAATCGTTTGGCAAGCGCAAAATTGCGCCGACCATTAGTCCGGGTAAAAGCTGGGAAGGTGCGATCGGCGGCGCATTATGCGTTGCCGTGTACATGACCATCGTATGGAAAGCCGGTTGGCTGGCTTTTGAAGCCGGTTGGTTAAAAACTATTTTGATCGGCTTGATTCTGACCGTTGTCAGCGTGTGCGGCGATTTGCTGGAAAGTTGGCTCAAACGTGCGGCAGGTATCAAAGACAGCAGCAATCTGTTGCCGGGACACGGCGGCGTGTTCGACCGTGTGGACAGCCTGATCGCTGTTATCAGCATTTATGCCGCCTTTGTATATTTGTTTTAAACCGCCTGTCTCACATGGTTAGGGGAGCTGATTGTGTCCGAACAAAAACAGATTTCATCTTTATCAATCTTGGGCGTATTGTTGGCACTGGGATTGATGGCTGCGGCGTTTATTTTGGGCGTGCAGTTTAAGAATCTGCGCCAACCGGGGACGATTACCGTAAAAGGTTTGGCGGAGAAAAACTTCCAATCCGACAGCGCAACGTGGAATACGGGCGTGAACGCGCACGGCGAGAGCTATCAGGAAGTTTTGGATTTGCTGACGGCAAGACGCAAGAAGCTGTCTAAGTTTTTGGGTGAGCAAGGCTTTACGGCGGCTGAAATGAAAGTGGGCCTGCCTGAAGTGTCGCGCGTTTTCAATGAAACCCGTGACGAATTAGGCAACGTAACCCGCACGCCCAACGGCTACGACGGCGACCTCAATATTGTGGTCAACACCAAAAAACTGGACAAAATCCAAGCCGCCCAGCGCGCCATTTTGAATTTCCGTGCACAAAACGAATTCATCCGCTTCGACAATCCGCAATATTTGCTGGGCAATTTGGAAACCATCAAACGCGATTTGATCACGCAGGCGACGGAGGACGCGCAGAAACGCGCGGCCGAATTTGCCAAAACCGGCGGCGGCAAAGTGGGCGCCATGCGTTCTGCTTCGCAAGGCTCGTTCAACATCTATGCCGACACCGGCAGCAGCGAGGACGACGAGTACGGCGGCTCTTACGATAAAAGCACCGTCGGCAAACAAGTCCGACTGGTTGTTACCATCGAATACGGCATTGAGTAATTCGTTCAGACGGCCTTTTCAGCTGGGAGGCAAAAGGCCGTCTGAAAATTGGAAACGGCAAAGAAATTTATTTCAAACACAATGAATACCGTTTGCACAGCACACTAAAGAACACACCATGACACAACAAGTTCTGACCATATTAGGCAGTACCGGCAGCATAGGCGAAAGCACTTTAGACGTTGTCTCCCGCCATCCCGAAAAATTCCGCGTGTTCGCACTGGCAGGGCATAGGCAGGTGGACAAGCTGGCGGCGCAATGCAAACAGTTCCGCCCGGAATATGCCGTTGTCGGCGATGCCGGCCATGCGGCCGAGCTGGAAAAGAAACTCAAACAAGAAGGCATCAGTACGCAGGTTTTATATGGTTCTCAAGCCTTGATTGATGTCGCCTCTGCCGATGAAGTCAGCGGCGTGATGTGTGCCATTGTCGGCGCGGCCGGTTTGCCGTCGGCTTTGGCCGCCGCTCAAAAAGGCAAAACCATTTATCTGGCAAACAAAGAAACACTGGTGGTTTCCGGCGCATTGTTTATGGAAACCGCCCGTCAAAACGGCGCCACCGTCTTGCCGATTGACAGCGAACACAACGCCATCTTCCAAGTATTGCCAAGGGATTACACAGGCCGTCTGAATGAGCACGGTATCAATTCGATTATCCTGACCGCATCGGGCGGGCCGTTCCTTAATACCGATTTAAGTACATTTGACAGCATTACGCCCGAGCAGGCGGTTAAGCATCCGAATTGGAGCATGGGGCGCAAAATTTCCGTCGATTCCGCGTCAATGATGAATAAGGGCTTGGAGTTGATTGAGGCGCATTGGCTGTTTAACTGTCCGCCGGAAAAACTGGAAGTCGTCATCCATCCGCAATCCGTGATACACAGCATGGTGCGTTATCGCGATGGTTCGGTATTGGCGCAGTTGGGTAATCCCGATATGCGTACGCCGATTGCTTATTGTTTGGGTCTGCCTGAACGTATCGACTCCGGCGTGGGCGAGCTGGATTTCGGTGCATTGTCCGCGTTGACCTTTCAAAAGCCTGACTTTGACCGTTTCCCATGTCTGAAACTTGCCTATCAGGCCATGAATGCAGGCGGCGCCGCACCTTGCGTGCTAAACGCCGCAAACGAAGTTGCTGTGGCCGCTTTTTTAGATAAACGCATCAAGTTTACCGATATTGCCAAAGTTGTTGCCCACTGCCTTGCCCAAGATTTTTCAGACGGCCGTCACGATATTGAAGACCTGCTGGCGCAAGACGCGCAAACACGCAGGCAGGCAGAAGCCTTTATCGGCAAACAGTAAAGCTTCAATGACAGGCCGTCTGAAACGTCAACCGCTTGGCATTTAGGCAGACAAAATGGAACAACTGCCTTTATAATCGGTTTTCAGACGGCCTTATCCGTTGATTATCACATTCCACTCAGGGGATTTTTTTGCAAACCTTTTTAGCCTTTATCGTCGCCATTCTGATTTTGGTCAGCCTGCATGAGTTCGGACACTATATTGTTGCCCGCTGGTGCGGCGTTAAAGTCGTGCGCTTTTCCGTCGGCTTCGGTAAGCCCTTTTTTACCCGGAAACGCGGCGATACCGAGTGGTGTCTTGCCCCGATTCCGCTAGGCGGTTACGTTAAAATGGTCGATACGCGTGAAGGCGAGGTAGCGGAAGCAGATTTGCCCTACGCCTTTGACAAGCAGCATCCGGCCAAGCGCATCGCTATTGTCGCCGCCGGCCCTTTGACCAATTTGATTTTGGCCGTTTTGCTTTACGGTTTGAGCTTTTCCTTCGGCGTGACCGAGTTGCGCCCTTATGTCGGCATGGTCGAGCCTAGCAGTATTGCCGCCAAAGCAGGTTTTCAGGCAGGCGATAAAATTGTATCGGTTAACGGAATCGCCGTTAAAGACTGGAGCGATGCGCAAACCGAGATGGTGTTGAACCTTGAAGCCGGCCCTGTAAAAGTTGCTGTTCAGACGGCCTCAAATACCCAAGCCATCCGCATAATTGATGCCGCCGGCACGCCTGAAGCAGGTAAAGTTGCGAAAAGCCAAGGCAACATCGGCCTTTTGCCTTTTAGAATTACTAACCGTATCGGCAAAGTCTTGGCCAAAAGTCCGGCCGAAAAAGCAGGTTTGAAGGAAAACGACAAACTGCTGACCGCCGATGGAAAGCCCATCGAGAGCTGGCAGGCATGGACGGAACTCTTCCGCGCCAGCCCCGGCAAACGAATCGAGCTGACTTACGAGCGCGACGGTAAAATACTGGCGACCGCTATCCGGCCGGACAGCGTCGAGCAGTCGGCTGGCGTGTTGGTCGGTAGGGCAGGGCTTGCTGCCCAGGCGGATAAAGAGTGGGATAAAACCATCCGCTACCGTTATACGCCTTCCGTTGCCCAAGCCTTTGAATTGGGTTGGAACAAAACCGTCAACTATTCGTGGACGACCCTCAAATTTTTCGGAAAACTGGTTACAGGCAATGCCTCTTTGAACCATATTTCCGGCCCCCTGACCATTGCCGATGTCGCCGGACAATCCGCAAAACATGGATTGCAGAGCTATCTTGAATTTCTGGCCTTGGTCAGCATCAGCTTAGGCGTGTTGAACCTTTTGCCCATACCCGTTTTAGACGGCGGACATTTGGTTTTCTATACCGCCGAATGGATACGCGGAAAGCCTTTGAGCGAGCGCATACAGGCAGTCGGCCTGCGCTTCGGACTGGCAGCCATGCTTTTGATGATGGCTGTGGCTTTCTTTAATGACATCAACCGTTTGTTTGGATAATTTATGAAACTGAACCAGATTGCTTCCGCTTTAATGGTATTGAGCCTGTCGCCAATGGCATTGGCTGACTTTACCATTCAGGACATCCGCGTCGAAGGCCTGCAACGCACCGAGCCGAGTACCGTCTTCAACTACCTGCCCGTTAAAGTCGGTGATAATTTCAATGATGCGCGCAGTGAAGAAATCATCAAAAAACTCTACGCAACCGGTTTCTTTGACGACGTACGCGTCGAAACCATGGACAATCAAGTCCTGCTGACCGTGATTGAGCGTCCGACCATCAGCTCGCTCAATATTACCGGCGCGAAAATGCTGCAAAACGATGCCATCAAGAAAAACCTTGAAGCCTTCGGTTTGGCGCAATCCCAATACTTCAACCAAGCAACGCTGAACCAAGCCGTTGCCGGCTTGAAAGAAGAGTATTTGAGCCGTGGCAAACAGTCTGTCCAAATCACTCCGACCGTAACCAAACTCGCCCGCAACCGCGTGTCTATCGATATTGCCATCGAAGAGGGCAAATCTACCAAGATTACCGATATTTCATTTGAGGGCAATGAAGTTTATTCCGACCGCCGTTTGATGAAACAAATGTCCCTGAGCGAAGGCGGCATGTGGACTTGGATCACGAAGAGCAACCAGTTCAATGAGCAAAAATTTGCTCAGGACATGGAAAAAATCACCAATTACTACCAAAACAACGGCTACTTCAACTTCCGTATTTTGGATACCGATATCCAAACCAACGAAGACAAAACCAAGCAGACCATTAAAGTAACCGTCAGCGAAGGCGACCGCTTCCGCTGGGGCAATGTACGCATCGAAGGCGATACGCTGGAAGTGCCGAAAGAAGATTTGGAAAAACTGCTGACCATGAAGCCGGGCAAATGGTACGAGCGCGCGCAAATGTCCAATTCGCTCGAAGCCATTCAAAACCGCATGGGTCAGGCAGGTTACGCATTCAGCGAAATCAATGTCCAACCGATTCCAAATGCAGAAACGCATACCGTTGATTTTGTGTTGACCGTTCAACCGGGCCGCAAAATCTATGTAAACGAAATCAACATTACCGGCAACAACAAAACCCGTGACGAAGTCATCCGCCGCGAGTTGCGCCAAATGGAATCGGCGCCTTACGACTCTGCCAAACTGCAACGTTCTAAAGAGCGCGTTGAGTTGTTGGGCTACTTCGACAACGTTCAATTTGATGCGGTTCCTGTGGCCAATACGCCCGACCAAGTTGACTTGAACATGAGCCTGACCGAACGTTCTACCGGCTCGCTCGACTTGAGCGCAGGTTGGGTTCAGGATACCGGTTTGGTAATGTCTGCCGGTGTGGCTCAAGACAACCTGTTCGGTACGGGTAAATCCGTTGCCCTGCGCGCTTCCCGCAGTAAAACCACAGTAAACGGCTCATTGTCGTTTACCGACCCATATTTCACACCTGACGGCGTAAGCTTGGGCTACGACCTTTACGGCAAGTCTTACGACCCGCGTAAAGCTTCTTCCAGCGCGAAACAATATAAAACCACAACTTTCGGCGGCGGTTTGCGTATCGGTATTCCGGTTACCGAATATGACCGTGTGAACTTCGGTTTGGCCGCAGAGCGTCTGACCGTGAACACCTACAAAGGCGCGCCTAAACGCTATGCCGACTTTATCAACCAATACGGTAAAGGCGACGGCAGCGGCGTGGGTAACTTCAAAGGCTGGTTGTACAAAGGTACTATCGGCTGGGGCCGCAACAAAACCGACAATGCCTTGTGGCCGACCCACGGTTACCTGACCGGCGTAAACGGCGAAATCGCCTTGCCGGGCAGCGACCTGCAATACTACACCCTGACCCACAACCAAACTTGGTTCTTCCCGTTGAGCAAAGATTTCACATTGATGCTGGGTGGCGAAGTCGGTTATGGCAACGGCTACGGCAAAACCAAAACCATGCCGTTCTTTGAAAACTTCTACGGCGGCGGCTTAGGCTCCGTCCGCGGCTTTGAAAGCGGTACGCTGGGCCCGAAAGTCTATGACGAATACGGCGAGAAAATCAGCTACGGCGGTAACAAAAAAGCCAACGTTTCCGCAGAGTTGCTCTTCCCGATGCCGGGCATTAAAGACTCTCGTACCGTCCGTCTGAGCCTGTTTGCCGATGCGGGCAGCGTGTGGGATGACAAAACCTACAACGACAGCAGCAGCAATACTTATTACACCAATCACGCGTCCCAAAACGTGTATGGCGTAGGCACAACGCACAAATCGACATTCAAAAACGAATTGCGTTACTCTGCCGGTGCTGCCGTGACTTGGCTTTCTCCGCTGGGTCCGATGAAGTTCAGTTATGCTTATCCGATTAAGAAAAAAGAAGGCGACGAAATCCAACGCTTCCAATTCCAACTCGGTACGACATTCTGATGATGTTTAGGCCGTCTGAAACCGGGTTTGTCCGTTTCAGACGGCCTCATGGCAGATTGGCGGCAAGCTTATTGCAAACCGCCCGTTTGTTTTCAAGCAAGGATTTTTATCATGAGTAAAATAGCCGACACCCTCCGTGTCCTCGCCGTAGCCCTGCCGGGTTTCGTGCTGTTGCCGCAAGCAGCGGCGGATGGCGTGCAGAAAATCGGTTTTATCAATACCGAGCGCGTTTATCAGGAATCCAAGCAGGCGCAAAGCATTCAGATGACTTTGGAAAAAGAGTTCAAAAGCCGTCAAACCGCCTTGCAAAAGCTGCAGCAGGAAGGCGAGGCTTTGGAGCAAAAACTGAGTAGCGACAAACTCAGCGACAGCCAAAGGGAAGCGGAAACCCAAAAATGGCGTAATCTGGTACAAAAATTCCGCAAGCAGCAGGCGGAGTTGGCAGAAGACTACAACCTGCGCCGCAATGAAGAATTCGCCGCGCTCCAGCAAAATGCCAACCGCGTCATCGTCGATTTAGCCAAACGCGAAGGTTACGACTTCATCTTGCAGGACGTGATTTACGTCAACGGCCGCTACGACATTACCGACAGCGTTATCAAAGCCCTAAACGCACACTGACCCTGCTCGGCAGCGAATGTGACCATACAGACAAACCTAAGGCCGTCTGAAATCCAAACCGGCATCTTTCAGACGGCCTGACATCTTGACGGCAGATTATCATGACTTCACAAGCATACACCCTGTCCCAAATCGTTTCCCAACTCGGCGGCGAATGGAAAGGCGAAGACATCGCCATTACCGCCGTCCGTCCGTTGGATCAGGCGCAGGCAGAACACATCAGCTTTTTGGCCAACCCGAAATACAAAGCCGAAGTGCACGACAGTCAGGCAGGCGCAGTGATTGTGTCACCGAAAGCCGCAGACGAATTTGCAGGCCGCAACCTGATTGTGGCTGCCGACCCTTATCTTTATTTTGCCAAAGTGGCACGATTGTTCTCGCCGATTGTCAAAGCACAGGGCGGCGTACATCCGACCGCCGTTGTCGAGGCAAGCGCCAAAGTACCGGCAAGCTGCGAAATCGGCGCGAATGCCTATATCGGAGCGAATGCCGTATTGGGCGAAGGCTGCCGTATTTTGGCGAATGCCGTTGTCCAACACGATTGCACGTTGGGCGATGAAGTCGTGTTGCATCCCAACTCCGTCATCTATTACGGCTGCACTTTGGGCAACCGTGTCGAAATCCACAGCGGCGCCGTCATCGGCGCGGACGGTTTCGGCTTGGCCTTCGCCGGCGATTCATGGTTTAAAATCCCACAAACCGGCGCAGTCACGCTGGGCGATGATGTGGAAATCGGTTCGAACACCAATATCGACCGCGGCGCAATGAGCGATACAACCGTCGGCAACGGCACCAAAATCGACAACCAAGTCCAAATCGGCCATAACTGCAAAATCGGTTCGCACACCGTTATCGCCGCCAAAACCGGTATTTCCGGCAGCGTCACCATCGGCAATTATTGTATTATCGGCGGCGGTGTCGGCACGGTCGGACACATCGAAATCGCCGATAAAACCACCATCGGCGGCGGTACATCCGTTACCCACAGCATTACCGAAAGCGGCCAGCATTTGGCCGGTATTTTCCCGATGTCGGGCTACAAAGACTGGGCACGCAATGCCGTTTATATCCACCGTTTGAGTGAAATGAACAAACGCATCAAAACGCTGGAAAAACAGCTTGCCGACAGCGACGAAGCCTAAAGGCGGCGCAAACAGTCCGCGCCCCGCATCCGAATACGTTTAAACCCAATACAAACAAGGAAAGATGAACATCATGGACGTACAACTCCCGATCGAAGCCAAAGACATTCAAAAACTTATCCCACACCGTTATCCGTTTTTGCAACTCGACCGCATTACTGCGTTCGAACCGATGAAAACCCTGACTGCGATTAAAAACGTCACCATGAACGAGCCGCAGTTCCAAGGCCACTTTCCCGATCTGCCCGTGATGCCCGGCGTGTTGATTATCGAAGCCATGGCGCAAGCGTGCGGCACACTCGCCATCCTCAGCGAAGGCGGCCGCAAAGAAAACGAATTCTTCTTCTTCGCCGGTATCGACGACGCCCGTTTCAAACGCCAAGTCATCCCCGGCGACCAACTGGTTTTTGAAGTCGAGCTGCTGACCAACAAACGCGGTATCGGCAAATTCAACGCCGTTGCCAAAGTCGACGGCCAAGTTGCCGTTGAAGCCGTGATTATGTGCGCCAAACGCGTGGTGTAAAAATGGGACAGGCCGTCTGAAAGTTCAGACGGCATCTTGCAGGCAATACCTGTATCAGACAGCAAGGAGACAGCATGACCCTTATCCATCCGACCGCCGTCATCGACCCTAAAGCCGAACTCGACTCCAGCGTCAAAGTCGGCCCGTACAGCATCATCGGCCCCAATGTGCAAATCGGTGCGAATACCGAAATCGGTCCGCACGTCGTCATCAACGGCCATACGACCATCGGTGAAAACAACCGCATTTTCCAATTTGCCAGTCTCGGCGAAATTCCACAGGACAAAAAATACCGCGATGAACCGACCAAGCTGATTATCGGCAACGGCAACACCATCCGCGAATTTACGACGTTCAACCTCGGCACGGTCACCGGCATCGGCGAAACCCGTATCGGCGACGACAACTGGATTATGGCCTACTGCCACCTAGCCCATGACTGCGTGGTCGGCAATCATACCATCTTCGCCAATAACGCCTCACTCGCAGGCCACGTTACCATCGGCGACTACGTCGTCTTGGGCGGCTACACGCTGGTGTTCCAATTCTGCCAAATCGGTGACTACGCCATGACCGCGTTTGCCGCCGGTGTACACAAAGACGTACCGCCGTACTTCATGGCCGCAGGCTACCGCGCCGAACCGGCCGGCCTCAACAGCGAAGGTATGCGCCGCAACGGTTTCACGGCCGAACAGATTGC
Organism: Neisseria sp. P0007.S010; assembly: GCF_051962875.1. NCBI lineage: Bacteria > Pseudomonadati > Pseudomonadota > Betaproteobacteria > Neisseriales > Neisseriaceae > Neisseria > Neisseria sp. P0007.S010. The sequence goes on from NZ_JBQCUX010000006.1 coordinate 130,614, forward strand.
CTCTGTCAAAGATGTGTATAAAACCATTTACCATCGCGGCATTCCGTTTGAAGAAGCCAAGGCAGACATTCTGAAACGTGCCGAAACCCAAAGCGAATTGGCGGTATTTAAAGACTTTTTTGCACAATCCACACGCGGCATTATCCGTTGATTGATGGATTGAAGGCCGTCTGAAACTTTTTCAGACGGCCTTTGGATTGCAAAAATCTGCGCAGTAGGCAGGTTTCCTGTCCGTTTGCTACTGATGCCGTCTGAAAACGGGCGGGCAAACATCCGCCACAAAATCTTTTAGCTTCCAAACCTCAACAACATGAATCCCAATCCTTCCCCCCTTATCGCCATCAGCGTCGGCGAAGCTTCCGGCGACTTGCTCGGCGCACACTTAATCCGTGCCATTAAGGCGCGTTGCCCGAACGCGCGGTTTACCGGCATCGGCGGCGAGCGCATGAAGGCGGAGGGTTTCGAGAGTTTGTACGATCAGGAAAAGCTGGCGGTGCGTGGTTTTGTTGAGGTCATTAAACGCCTGCCGCAGATTTTGAAAATCCGCAAAGGGCTGGTGAACGATTTAATCCGCCTCAAGCCGGATGTGTTTATCGGCATCGATGCGCCGGACTTTAATCTCGGCGTGGCGGAAAAACTCAAGCAGGCAGGTATTCATACCATTCATTACGTCAGCCCGTCGGTTTGGGCATGGCGGCGCGAACGGGTCAATAAAATCGTGCATCAGGTCAACCGCGTGTTGTGCCTGTTTCCGATGGAGCCTCAGCTTTATATCGACGCCGGCGGCAAGGCTGAGTTTGTCGGTCATCCGATGGCGCAAACCATGCCCGTGGAAGCGGATAGAGCGGCTGCGCGGCAGAAGCTAGGTGTGCCTGCGGACGTGCCCGTGTTTGCCATCTTGCCCGGCAGCCGCGTGAGCGAAATCGATTATATGGCGGCGGTGTTTTTTCAGACGGCCTTATTGCTGCTGAAACGTTATCCGCAGGCACGGTTTTTGCTGCCTGTGGCGACGGTCGCAACGCGCAAACGCATTAGTGAAATTTTGGCGCAACCTGAATTTGCCGCCCTTCCCATTACGTTGACCGACAAGCAGTCGGATACAGTTTGCACCGCTGCTGATGTGGTATTGGTCACCAGCGGTACGGCGACTTTGGAAGTGGCCTTGTGTAAGCGGCCTATGGTCATCAGCTACAAAATTTCGCCGCTGACTTATGCGTATGTGAAAAACAAAATCAAAGTGCCGCATGTCGGTTTGCCCAATATTCTGTTGGGTAAAGCCGCCGTTCCCGAGCTGCTGCAACACGATGCCGTCCCTGAAAAACTGGCGCAGGCCGTGGCAGACTGGTATGACCGCCCTGAAGCCGTGGCCGCGTTGGAACAGGATTTCCACGCCTTGCATCTGTTGTTGAAAAAAGATACGGCGGCATTGGCTGCGGCGGCAGTATTGGAAGAAGCCGGATTTTCAGACGGCCTGAAAGACAATTAAGGAAAATACATGAATTTATTGGGAGCCTTGGCCAAGGTTGGCAGCCTGACGATGGTGTCGCGCATTTTGGGCTTTGTGCGCGATACAATTATCGCCCGTGCGTTTGGTGCAGGCATGGCGACAGATGCGTTTTTTGTTGCGTTTAAACTGCCCAACCTGCTGCGGCGCGTGTTTGCAGAGGGCGCATTTGCCCAAGCCTTCGTACCGATTTTGGCGGAATACAAAGAAACCCGCTCTCCCGAAGCCACGCAGGCATTTGTGCGTCATGTGGCCGGCATATTGTCGTTTGTGTTGGTTATCGTTACCGCGCTGGGTATACTTGCCGCGCCGTGGGTGATTTATGTTTCCGCGCCCGGTTTTGCTAAAGATGCCGATAAGTTTCAGCTCTCCATCGACCTGCTTCGGGTAACGTTTCCTTATATCTTTTTGATTTCCTTGTCGTCTTTTGTCGGTTCGATACTCAACTCCTATCATAAATTCGGTATTCCTGCCTTTACACCGACATTTTTGAATATTTCTTTTATCGTCTTTTCCCTGTTTTTCGTACCGTATTTTGATCCGCCTGTTATGGCTTTGGCGTGGGCGGTATTTGTCGGCGGCGTATTGCAGCTGGTGTTCCAACTGCCTTGGTTGGCGAAACTGGGCTTCTTGAAAATGCCCAAACTCAGCTTTAAAGACGCAGCGGTAAACCGCGTAATGAAACAGATGGCGCCGGCTATTTTGGGCGTAAGCGTGGCGCAGATTTCCTTGGTTATTAACACCATTTTTGCTTCGTTTTTGCAGTCCGGCAGTGTGTCGTGGATGTATTACGCCGACCGACTGATGGAATTGCCGACCGGTGTTTTGGGTGTGGCACTCGGTACAATCTTATTGCCCACCTTGTCCAAACACGCCGCCAGTCAGGATACCGAGCAGTTTTCCGGCCTGCTCGACTGGGGTTTGCGCCTGTGCATGCTGCTGACCCTGCCTGCCGCCGTCGGCCTTGCCGTGTTGTCTTTCCCTCTGGTTACGACCTTGTTCATGTACCGTGAATTTACGCTGCACGACGCGCAAATGACCCAACACGCGCTCATTGCTTATTCCTTTGGCTTGATCGGGCTGATTATGATTAAAGTATTGGCCCCCGGCTTCTACGCCCGCCAAAACATCAAAACCCCCGTTAAGGTCGCTATTTTCACGCTGATTTGCACGCAGTTAATGAACCTCGCCTTCATTTCGCCGCTTAAACACGTCGGCCTATCCCTCGCTATCGGTTTGGGCGCGTGTCTGAATGCAGGTTTGCTGTTTTTCCTTTTGCGCAAACACGGTATCTACCGCCCCGGTAAAGGATGGGCTGCGTTTTTGGTTAAAATGGTCATTTCTTTGGTCGTCATGGGCGGCGGTTTGTGGCTGGCGCAATCTTATCTGCCGTTTGAATGGGTACACGTCGGCGGCTTTAAAAAAGCAGGCCAACTCTGCGTCCTGATTGCCTTGGGCGGCGGCCTCTACTTCGTTTCCCTCGCCGCGCTCGGCTTCCGTCCGCACCATTTCCGCAGAGTAGAAAAATAAGCAGCCAGAGGGCGTATTGCTTGGCTTAAAGACTATTCGCTAAAAAGGCCGTCTGAAACATTTTCAGACGGCCTTTTCTTGCTTTACGTTTTAACTGTAAAGCTTGGCTCCTTTTTTGATGAACTCAATCGCTTTTTCTTCCATGCCTTGCTGTTGGGCTTTTTGCTTGTCGGCGTAGTCGCGTACTTCCTGCGTGATTTTCATCGAGCAGAATTTTGGGCCGCACATCGAGCAGAAGTGGGCGATTTTCGCGCCTTCGGCGGGCAGGGTTTCGTCGTGGAAGCTCTCGGCGCGTTCGGGGTCGAGGCTTAAGCGGAATTGGTCGCGCCAGCGGAACTCAAAACGCGCCTTGCTCAGGGCGTTGTCGCGTAATTGTGCACCCGGCCAGCCTTTGGCGAGGTCGGCGGCATGGGCGGCAAGTTTGTAGGTGATGATGCCGGTGCGCACGTCTTCTTTGTCGGGCAGGCCGAGATGCTCTTTCGGGGTAACGTAGCAGAGCATGGCTGTGCCGTACCAGCCGATGTTGGTCGCGCCTATACCCGAGGTGATGTGGTCGTAGCCGGGGGCGATGTCGGTAACGAGCGGGCCGAGGGTGTAGAAAGGTGCTTCAAAGCAATGTTGCAGCTCTTCGGTCATGTTTTCTTTCACGCGTTGCAGCGGTACATGGCCCGGGCCTTCGATCATGACTTGGACGTCGTGTTCCCACGCTTTGGCGGTCAATTCGCCCAAGGTGTGCAGCTCGGCAAATTGGGATTCGTCGTTGGCATCGGCAATGCAGCCGGGGCGCAGGCCGTCGCCGAGGCTGAACGATACGTCGTAGGCTTTCATGATTTCGCAGATTTCGTCGAAATGTGTGTAGAGGAAGTTTTCCTGATGATGGGCAAGGCACCATTTCGCCATGATGGAGCCGCCGCGCGATACGATGCCGGTCAGGCGGTCGGCGGTCATCGGTACATAACGCAGCAATACGCCTGCGTGCAGGGTGAAATAGTCCACTCCTTGTTCTGCCTGCTCGATTAAGGTGTCGCGCACCAAATCCCAAGTCAGGTCTTCGGCGATGCCGCCGGTTTTTTCCAAAGCTTGGTAAATAGGCACGGTGCCGATGGGAACGGGCGCGTTGCGGATAATCCATTCGCGCGTTTCGTGGATGTGCGCGCCTGTGGATAAGTCCATAATCGTGTCCGCGCCCCAACGTAGCGACCACACCATTTTTTCGACTTCTTCGGTCAGGCTGGAAGTGACGGCGGAGTTGCCCAAGTTGCCGTTGATTTTGACGCGGAAGTTGCGGCCGATAATCATCGGTTCGAGTTCGGGATGGTTGATGTTGGCAGGGATGATCGCGCGTCCGGCGGCGATTTCTTGACGCACGAATTCGGGCGTGATTTGGTCGGGATGGGTCGGGATATTCGCACCGAAACTTTGCCCTGCATGTTGTTTCAAGAGCTTGGCGTATTCAGGCCGTCTGAAAAGCTCGTCCAGCTTCATGCGTTCGCGTATGGCGACAAACTCCATTTCCGGCGTAATGATGCCTTGGCGGGCGTAGTGGAGCTGGGTTACGTTGCGGCCTGCTTTGGCGCGGCGCGGGCGGGTAATTTGGTTGAAACGCAGATGGGCGGTTTTCGGATCGTGCGCACGTTCGGTGCCGTATTCGCTTGACAGGGTAGGCAGGATTTCGGTATCGCCGCGTTCGTCCAGCCATGCGGTGCGGACGTGTGGCAAACCCTGCTTCAGGTCGATGTGTGCCGCCGGATCGCCGTATGCGCCGCTGGTGTCGTACACTGGAATCGGCGGATTGGCTTCCGTACCTTGCGCCGAGTAGGTGTCGTCCTGACGGATTTCGCGCAAAGGCACGCGGATGTCGGCGCGGCTGCCTGGAATATAGACGCGGTTGGAATTGGGATATTGGAAGCGGATGCCGATGTCTTCGCTCAAGTCGGAAAGACGGCGCGCCTCATCGCCGGTTTTTTTAGCGGTAGTCATAAAAAATTGCTCCTGTTTTTCGGTTATGAAATGGAAACAGGAGCATTGCTTTTTTTCAGACGGCCTTTGGATATCTTCAATCAACCGTCTAAAATCACATTTGCCGAAACTCCCCACGCAGGTATTATCCTGTTCGGGTGTAAAGGGTATTTCTCAGCCACTCGGTTTGAAAGCAGCACCCCTGTTTCTTTATTAACGAAAATTAAACCATGCGGATGGTTTTTTGTAAAGCGGCGTTTTTCGCATTTTCTGTCAAAAACGCTTGACAGCGACTCTGTCTTTCCGTATAGTTACAACTTCTGACGCGGGATGGAGCAGCATGGTAGCTCGTCGGGCTCATAACCCGAAGGTCGTAGGTTCGAATCCTGCTCCCGCAACCAAATATAAAAATCCCCTGCAATCGCAGGGGATTTTGCTTTATACGGCATTTATTGTTGCTTGGATTGATTGAAAGGCCGTCTGAACCATTGGGTTTCAGACGGCCTTTTGCTGTCTTGCGGTGGGGTTTGGGTAAAAATACGACAGACTTTTTTTCAGACGGCCTCTTCCTATTTGGGCTTGTTGTCGTTGCGCAGGTGTTCTTTCAAGCGCTGCAATTCTTTTTTGTCCAACCATTTATTGCGCGAACGTTGCAACAGGATCACCAATGCGGCGATTTCGTTACGCATATTGGTGCTGAGCCAGAGGAAGCCTTGCCAGTCGTAATGCAGGCGGGCAGCCGGTTTGCTTAGTTCGGTATTGAGCGAAGTATCGATGCGGATGCGGCGGGCGTAATGGCCTTTGATGAGGCGGACGGTCAGGCGCAGTTCGCGTTGGAGTTGGTTGAAGTGGCGGTCGAGCAGGCGGATTTCGCTTTCGTTGAGCGTGGGCGCGCGAAGTTTGGCGGCGGTGGTCAGGAGCAGCTCGGTGGTATTGACGATTTTGCGGTGGGCATGCTGCATGGCTTCCATCATATTGTTGCTGATGTGGCTTTCGCCGGATGTGGCGGCCAGATGACTGCGGCTTTTGACCATGCGGGCGTTGATTTGGCGCATTTTAATCATGTTTTGTTCCAAACGCTCGCGCGTCATGCGCTTGCCGTTGCTGATTTCGGCAATCATTTTGGCGCAGTCGGTGAGGTTGTCGGCAAGCATGAAGCGCCACATCAGGGTGGAGCGCAGGGGCAGGAGTTTGGCGGCGGCAATGGCGATGGCGGCACCAATCAAAACGTTCATGGCGCGCATCAGGCCGCTGTCGAGCCAGTGGTGGCTGCTGTCGCCGATGAGCATGCACATGGTCAAACCGGCAAGCATGGCGACATAGCCGTTTTTGCCGACCGCAGACCAACCGGCCACTGCGCTGGCGGCACCGATAATCAGATAGAAGAAAACGCCGTCTTGCAAATAATGTTGGTTCAACCATAAAACGGCCAAACCAACGCCCAAACCGATGGCCGTGCCGAGCATGCGTTCGACTGCTTTGGAGTAAATCGCGCCTTGGAATTGCAGCATGCCGAGGACGACAAAGACGGTCATGCCGATCCACTCGCCGTGTTGCAAGTGGAAGACTTTGGCCAACAGGGTGGAAAACACGATTGCCAAGCCGAGGCGGAAGGCGTGGATATGGCGGCGATAGCGGTAGCGTTCGTAGGCGTTGAGCCAGCGTTCGGAAAAATGGAGGCGTTCGGATTGGGCAGGCATGTTGTGAAACGTATGGGTATGTGGGGATGTAAATTATAACTGATTGGTAAAGCAGATGAAATTTGAACTGCTCCCCAACGGTTTGAACTATTGCAGAATTTCTCTGCCGCAAGCGGATATAATGGCGGCTTTGAATCAGACAGGCGGTGAAGAAATGGCGACGGTTTTAAGCGCAGGCGTGGATGAAGCGGGACGCGGCCCTTTGGTCGGCAGCGTATTTGCGGCGGCAGTGATTTTGCCGGAACATTTTGACCTGCCGGGTTTGACCGACTCAAAAAAACTGAGCGAAAAAAAGCGCGATATGTTGGCGCAGATGATTAAGGAACAGGCGGTTGCATGGAGCATTGCCTTTGCCGATCCCGACGAAATCCTGCAACTGAACATCCTGCACGCAACCATGGCCGCGATGAAGCGCGCAGTCGAGGGGTTGTCGGTCGTGCCTGACAAAGTATGGATAGACGGCAACCGTGTGCCGAAAGATTTGAATGTCCCTGCAGAGGCCGTGGTCAAAGGCGACAGCAAAATTATTGAAATCTCCGCCGCTTCGGTTTTGGCCAAAACCGCGCGTGATGCAGAAATGTATGAATTGGCGAAACGCTATCCGCAATACGGGTTTGACCGCCACAAAGGCTACGGCACGGCGCAACATTTGGCCGCATTGAAACAATACGGCGTATTGCCGGAACACCGCCGCGATTTCGCACCGGTCAAAACCTTATTGGCACAAGGCAATCTGTTTGAAGAATGAAAGCATAGCAAAAGGCCGTCTGAAAGATTTCAGACGGCCTTGTTTTTTAGGAAAGTATCATTTCAACGCAGCCAAACACTCTTTAATCAACTCAGGGCCGCGATAAATCAAACCGCTGTACACCTGAACCGCACTGGCACCCAAGCGGATTTTTTCTGCCGCGTCCGCGCCGTTCATGACGCCGCCGACGCCGATAATCGGCAGCTTGCCGTCAATGCGTTCCGCCAAAAGTTTCAACACCTGATTGCTTTTCTCGCGAACGGGCAAGCCGCTCAAGCCGCCTTGTTCGCCTGCGAGCGGATGGCTGTCCAAGCTTGATTTGTCGATGGTTGTGTTGGTGGCGATGATGCCGTCCATTTCCACAGATTTGACCACATGGGCGATGTCGTCGATTTGCGCTTCGTCTAAATCCGGCGCGATTTTGACTGCCAGCGGCACATATTTGCCATGCGCGGCCGCCAGTTGCGCCTGTTTGTTTTTCAAGGCTTCCAACAATGCGCTCAATTCGTCGCCGCCTTGCAAAGCGCGCAGGTTTTTCGTATTGGGAGAGGAAATATTGACCGTGATGTAGCTCGCGTGGGCGTAGGCTTTTTCCAAGCAAATCAGATAATCGTCGGCCGCGTTTTCAATCGGCGTAACGGCATTTTTACCGATGTTGATGCCCAAAATGCCTTTAAAGCGGCTGTTTTCAATGTTGCGGATCATCGCATCGATGCCGTGGTTGTTGAAACCCATGCGGTTGATGATGCCTTGGTGTTCGGGAACGCGGAAAAGGCGCGGCTGCGGATTGCCCGGCTGCGGCTTGGGCGTTACCGTGCCGATTTCGACAAAGCCGAAACCCAAAGCGGCAAACGCATCGATACACTCGCCGTTTTTGTCCAAACCTGCCGCCAAGCCGACCGGATTGGGCAGCTGCAAGCCCATCAGCTCGGTTGGCCGAGTGTGGCTGTCCACTTTGGGCAGCAGGCCGAGTTTTTCGATAGAACGCAAACTGTTGAGCGTGAAATGATGGGCCTTTTCTGCATCGAAACGGAACAGGATAGGGCGGACGAGTGAATACATGGCGGCAGCTTTCTGAACGGTTGATGAATTTGGCGTTATTTTACCTGAAACCGTCAAACTGCCCCAAACGTCTGTATCGATATGATTTTATTGTTTGGCGTCAAATGAAAATAAATAGGGCTTTTGCGTGTAGTCGGATAGTTCATTAAAATGGTAAAAGAGAGGCTTTTCAGACGGCCTGATGGATGTATCAAAAGGCCGTCTGAAAAGTTTTGATTGTTTACCTGATACAGGAAGATTTTTTATGAAACAGGCGGTTGATCCTTATGCGAGCTTCCGTGAACTGACGCTGCGGGGGATGATACTCGGCGCGTTGATTACGGTGATTTTTACGGCATCCAATGTGTATTTGGGCTTGAAGGTGGGCCTGACTTTTGCGTCTTCGATTCCGGCTGCGGTGATTTCGATGGCGGTTTTGAAGTTTTTTAAAGGCAGCAATATTCTGGAAAATAATATGGTGCAGACTCAGGCTTCGGCCGCGGGTACGCTCTCCAGTATTATTTTTATTCTGCCGGGTTTGCTGATGGCCGGTTATTGGGCGGGCTTCCCGTTTTGGCAGACAACGCTGCTGTGTATGTCCGGCGGTATTTTGGGCGTGATTTTCACTGTGCCTTTGCGTTATGCAATGGTGGTGAAGAGCGATTTGCCTTATCCGGAAGGTGTGGCAGCGGCCGAGATTTTAAAGGTCGGCGACCATGATGCGGACCAACAGGAAGGCGGCAGCGGTATCAAGGAATTGGTGTCGGGCGGCGCTCTGGCGGGTTTGATGAGCTTCTGCGCAAGCGGTTTGCGCGTGGTGGCGGACAGCGCGAGCTTTTGGTTTAAAGGCGGCGCGTCGGTGTTCCAAGTGCCGATGGGCTTTTCTTTGGCCTTGCTGGGCGCGGGTTATTTGGTCGGCCTGACCGGCGGTATCGCGATTTTGCTGGGTATTTCGATTGCCTGGGGCGTGGCCGTGCCTTATCTGTCGGCGCATATTCCGCAACCTGCCGATATGGAGATGATTCCTTTTGCGATGTCTTTGTGGAAGGAAAAAGTCCGTTTTATCGGCGCGGGTACGATCGGTATTGCGGCGATTTGGACGCTGTTGACTTTGATGAAACCGATGGTCGAGGGTATGCGCCTGTCTTTCCGTAATTTCGGCGGCGCGCAGATGACCGAGCGCACGGAACAGGATTTGTCGCCTAAGGCGATGATTGCCTGGGTGTTGGCGATGATGCTGGTGTTGGGCGTGTCCTTCTTCCACTTTATCGGCGACTCGCATATTTCCGGCGGTTTGGCTTGGCTGTTGGTGGTCGTATGTACGCTGCTGGCTTCGATTATCGGCTTTTTAGTGGCCGCGGCTTGCGGTTATATGGCCGGTTTGGTCGGTTCGTCTTCCAGCCCGATTTCGGGTGTGGGCATCGTCTCTATCGTTATCATTTCGCTGGTGTTGCTGCTGGTCGGCGAATCCGGCGGCTTGATGGCGGATGAGGCAAACCGCAAATTCCTGCTGGCGTTGACGTTGTTTTGCGGCGCATCTGTGATCTGTGTGGCTTCAATTTCCAATGACAACCTGCAGGATTTGAAAACGGGTTATCTGGTAAAAGCGACGCCTTGGAAACAGCAGGTTGCGCTGATTATCGGCTGCGTTGTCGGTGCATTGGTGATTTCGCCTGTGTTGGAGCTTTTGTATGAAGCCTACGGCTTTACCGGCGCGATGCCGCGTGAAGGCATGGATGCGGCCCAAGCCCTTGCCGCGCCTCAGGCAACTTTGATGGCCACCATCGCCCAAGGTATTTTCTCACACAATCTGCAATGGGATTATATTTTCACCGGCGTGGCCATCGGCGTGGCGTTGATTGCGGTCGATTTCACATTGCGCAAATCTTCCGGCGGCAAGCGTGCTTTGCCGGTATTGGCCGTGGGCATGGGCATTTACTTGCCGCCGTCTGTGAATATGCCGATTGTGATCGGCGCGGTATTGGCGGCGGTGTTGAAATCCGTCATCGCCAGCCGTCAAGAAAACCGTGAAGGCCGTCTGAAAAATGCGGAACGTATCGGTACGCTGTTCTCTGCCGGTTTGATTGTCGGCGAGAGCCTGATCGGTGTGATTATGGCGTTTATCATTGCCTTCTCCGTAACCAACGGCGGTTCGGATGCGCCTTTGGCCCTGAACTTGGAAAACTGGGATACGGCCGCCAAATGGCTGGGCTTGGCGTTTTTTGTTTTCGGTATGTTCGTGTTTGCACGTCGCGTGTTGAAAGCAGGACGCTAAGTTTGTAGGTTGAGAAAAGGCCGTCTGAAACTTTGGTTTCAGACGGCCTTTTTATCTCTTAACGCTGATTCAAACAATCTGCAATCGCTTTGGCAATTTTGGCACTGGCGCCTTGGTGTTGCGAAATGAATTGCTCAGTGTGGCTGATCAGCTGTTGGCGCAGCGTTTCGTCGTCGAGGTATTGGCGCGTGGTTCTGTACCAGGCTTCGGCGGTTTCGACGCGGACGGCGGCTTTGGCTTCGACTGCGCCTTTGCAGGCTTGGGCGAAGTTGTAGTTGGAGTAGCCGAAGAGGGTGGGGACGTGGCAGGAGATGGGTTCGATGATGTTTTGGCAGCCGGCATCAACGAGGCTGCCGCCGACGAAGGCAATGTCTGCGCTGAGGTAGTAGGCGGCAAGTTCGCCCATGCTGTCGCCTATCCAAACTTGTGTATCGGGGGAAACGGGTTGTCCGTCGCTGCGTTTTTGGACGGTATAGCCAAGCGATTTGGCAGTATCGTAGGCCGTCTGAAAGTTTTCAGGGTGGCGCGGTACGATGACCAGCAAGGCATTGCCGCGGTAGCCCTGCCATGCTTTGAGGAGCAGCTCGGCTTCGTCTGTGCCTTTGTACACGCGCGTGCTGGCGCAGACGACGACGGGGCGTGCGCCGATGCGTTCTTTAAAGGCGACGGCAAGCGGGCGCGAGTCGTCGGGGGGCGCGATGTCGTATTTGGTGTTGCCGCAGACGTGGACATTGGACGCGCCGATGAGGTGCAGGCGTTCGGCATCGGCGGCGGTTTGGGCAAAGCAGCCGGAGAGAGTCTGCATGGCAGGCTCGACCAGCTTGCGGATTTTGAGGTAGCCGCGTTGGGATTTTTCAGAGAGGCGTGCGTTGGCCAAAAAGAGGGGAATGCCTGCTTCTTTGCAACCCTGCATCAGGTTGGGCCAGATTTCGGTTTCCATCAAAATGCCACAGATGGGGCGGTGTTCGGCTAAAAATCGGGCGACCCATTCGGATTTGTCGTAGGGCAGGTAACGGCATTGCGCATCGGGGAACAGGGATTGCGCGGTGGCGCGGCCGGTCGGTGTCATTTGGGTAATCAAAAACGGCGAGTCGGGAAAATGGCGGCGCAATGCCTGGACTAAGGGTTCGGCCGCACGCGTTTCGCCGACGGATACGGCGTGTATCCAAATCGGGCGTTGTACGGGATTGGGATACGCCTGCCCGAAACGCTCGTCCCAATGCTCGAGATAGGCTGGGGATTTGAGGGCGCGGCGGCGCAGGTGGCGGCGGATCAGGAAGGGGGCGAGGTGCCACAGCGTGGCGTAAAGGCGGCGTATCATGCTTACGGGTCTTATGTCGGAATAGGCCTATTTTATCGGAAACTGAAACGGAAGATATAGCTTTGATGCGTGTTTTACGCAAAGGAAACAGGCCGTCTGAAAGGTTTCAGACGGCCTTTAATGCAGGCATAAACGCGTTTACTTCACTTGCGCCATATATTTTTTCAGACGGCCTTTGCTTTGCATGGCGCGGTTTTCCATTTCATCGACAACGGCTTGTGCTTTGGCTTTGTTCACCGGTTTGCCGACCTGAATCACACCGCTCATGTTCATCATGCGGTGCGGCGGGCAGGTATAGACATACACGCCTTCTTTGTCGAGCTTGAGCGTGAAGTCTTTGCCGTCTTCAGAGAGGAAGTCGGCAACGCCGTCAGGCAGGGCTTTGCTTTGCACCCAGTGGCCGCTGTTAGTAGCTTTGAAGGTAACAGTATCGCCGACTTTGGCGTTGACGTAGCCGGGTTCGAACACCATGCTGCCGTCTTTGCCGTTGTCGAGCATTTTGATTTCGTGGTTGGCGGCGTATGCGCCGAGGGAAGCGGTCAGCATCAGGAGGAAGAGTGATTTTTTCATGGGAAAGTCCTTTTTGTGAAGAGTATAAAATGATTGCTGGGGCTGGTTTCTTGGTGGCAGATTCCCAGCTAGGATTGCCGCATCGGGCGGATAACGGGCAGGCCTTTGCTGTCGTACAAAAGCTCGATGTCCACTTTATACAGCCTGCCGATCATGTCCGCCTGCAACACGTCCTGCGGCGCGCCCTGCGCCTGTACTTTGCCTTCACCGAGTAGAATCACGCCGTCTGAAAACTGCGCGGCGAGGCTCAAATCGTGCAAGACCATCAGCGTAACCAGATTGTGTTCGTGCGTGTATTGCACCACGCGTTCTAAAAGATTGAGTTGGTGGTGCATATCCAGCGCGCTGACCGGTTCGTCCAGCATCAGGATTTCGGGGCGGCGCAGCATAACTTGGGCAAACATGACGAGCTGCCGCTGTCCGCCGGAAAGCCGCATGACGTCGCGGTGCGCCAGATGGCCGATGCCCAGCTCCGCCATGATACTTGCGGCTTCGTGTAGCAGCTCGTCGCCGACGTGCATGTGCAGCGCGTCCATACGGCCGAGCAACACGACTTCCAGCGCGGTCAGCGAGGCTTCGGCGGCGGTGTCCTGCGGCATATAGCCTATGCGTTTGCGCCAGCTTTGCAGGTGGATTTTGCTCAACACTTCGTCGCCGTAGCGGATGGTGCCTTTGTGCGCCACTTCGCCGAAAATCGTTTTCATCAGCGAGGATTTGCCCGTGCCGTTGGGGCCGAGCACGGAATAGACTTTGCCTTGTTCCAGCGTCAAATCGATATTGTCGGCGACCACATAATCGCCGCGCCGGATGTGTACGTTTTCAAGTTTCAACATTTCAGACGGCCTATCGTTTCGTTAATACAATCCAGAAGAAGAACGGCACGCCGACAAACGACGTAACAATCCCCACCGGAAACAGCGCGCCCGGGATAATCACCTTGGACAACACGCTCGCTACCGACAAAAACGCCGCCCCCGCCAGCATCGCGCCGGGCAGGAAGAAACGTTGGTCTTCGCCCAAAAGAATCCGCGCCACATGCGGCGCAACCAAGCCGATAAAGCCGATCACGCCGACAAAACTGATGGCCGTCGCCGTCATTACCGCTACCAACACCAGCGTTTTCAGGCGCAAAAATTGCAGATTGATGCCCAGCCCGACGGCGCGTTCTTCGCCCAAGCGCAGCGCAGTCAGCTTCCACACATCGCGCGAAAGCAGAAACACGCATACCGCCGTAACCGCCGCCGTAACGATGACTGTTTCCCAAGTCGCCTTGGTCAGGCTGCCGAACAGCCAAAACAGAATCTGCTGCGAAATCTCAGGCGCGGCGATAAATTGAATCAGCGACAAAATCGACTGAAACAGGAACAACAGCGCAATCCCCACCAGCACCAACATCGCCGAGTTGAAACGGCGCGCTGAGGCAAACAGAAACAAGATGCCCGAAGCCAGCATGGTCATCACAAACGCGCCGATGGGAACGGCGACCGTTTCAGGCAGCCCGAAACCGCCGAACGCAATCACCGCCGACGCGCCCAAACCCGCTGCCGCCGCCAAGCCCAGCGTATAAGGGCTGGCCATCGGGTTGTTCAAGAGCGTCTGAATCTCCGCTCCGCCGACACCCAAAGCCGCACCGACCACCAAGGCCATCACCGCAATCGGCAGGCGCAAATCCATCACAATCAGGCGGTTCATTTCATCGACTTCGGGTTTGCCCAGCAAAACATTGACCACTTCGCCGACGGGCAGCGTGTCCGTCATCGCAGGGCCGGTGGCGATGTCGAATAGGAAACTGACCGCCGCGATGACTAAAAACATCAACACAATCAACCAACGCTTGCCTTCCAACTTGCGCTGGTTTTTCACAATCTCGGCGACAACCGAATCATTCATGTTTCAAACCTTTAAAAAAGAGTGTTGTGAAAGGGGAGAAACAGGTTTGCCTTTTTCTTCCGCAAAAATTTCAGACGGCCTTCCGATTTAAAAGGCCGTCTGAAAATCTAAATTACCTTACTGTCCTTTCGGATAGAGGTAGAACGTACCATTTGGTACAACAGGCAGGTTTTGGCGGTAGAAGTCCATATAGGTCTTCTCAGGGTTGAAATCCTTAAACAACTGCGGATAAATCGCTTTGGCCATAAACTGAATCGATGCGCTGTCGGACAGCGTGCGCGAGTTGGCGTGGTAGGCGGCATAGAGGCGGTTGTTTTTAATCGCAGGCAGGTTGGCCCAGCCGGCGCGTTTGGCAAAGCCTGCCAAGCGTTTTTCCGCTTCGGCTTTTGGAATGCCCCAGCCCATCACCATGGCGGCAGGGTTTTTCTTCAATTCGGTTTCGCGGCCGGTAATCACGATCACGTCGGGTTTGGCGGCGAGGACTTTTTCAGGATTGATCGGGCCGTAGAATTCGACCGAAGAAGTGGCGATATTGTTGCCGCCGACCAGTGTCGCCATCGAACCCCACATGCTCTTGCCGAAGGTAACGCTGTGTTCGGCAGGGCCTTTGTTGCCGAACTCGATATAGACTTTAGGCTTGGGCAGGTTGGCTTTTTGCACGCGCGCTTGGATGGTGTCGGCAACGCGTTTGTAGTCTGCCGCCAGTTTGTCGGCTTTTTGCTGCTGGCCGGTCAATGTACCGATGAGTTTGGTCGATTGAACGTGTTTGGCCACTGTTTGCGCGTTGTAGTCCAACACGACGATGGGGATGCCGGCCTTGTTGATGCGGTCGAGATCGGAACCCAAAGCCTTGTATTGCCATTCGGCCAAAACCAGCAAATCGGGTTTCAGTGCCAATACTTTCTCAATCGAGAACGTGCCGACTTCCACTTCGCCCACGTCGGTCAGCTGATTCAGTTTAGGCACGGCTTTGCTGAATGCCGCCCAGCTTGGCGGCGCCCAGTCAGCCCAAACTGCTTTGGAGAAACCAACGACGTTGTCCAGCGCGGTTTTACCGCCGATGGCCATGTAGTCTTGGTAGTAGAAGCCCAACACCACGCGCTTGGCAGGCAGGTCGACAGTTACCTTACGACCGAGGATATCGGTCAGCTGAACGGGTTTGGCAAAAGCGGATACGGAGCCGACTGATAAAGCGGCGGCGGCAATCAAAGCAGAAAGTTGCGTAAATCTCATGAATCATTCCTTTAAAATATGATGATAATTACTATCTTTTTATAAATTTACAAGGTATTGAATCTTTTTTCAAGCGAATGTAGGGATAGACATATTTCGAAATAAAAAGTTTCATCATTAAAACGAAGGGATAGTGTTTATATAGGGCTTGGGTGTACTGAAGACCTAGTAAAAAGGAATGATATGGGGTACCTAAAGCCATAGTGGGCAGTAGCTGGAATAGATCGGTAAAGGGTTTTTTATTGCAAAAAAATAAAAGGTATTCGGTTGAAAACAAGGCCGTCTGAAACCTTGCAATCAGGGTTCAGACGGCCTTTGGTGGAGGCATAAAAGTTTTATTTCACTTGCGCCCTATATTTTTCAGACGGCCTGTAAGTAGTGTTTGGGAAAAGTGAAAAAGGTTGGTTTTTGAAATGGCGAAATAGGGAAGAAGAGGGCTTGAGGGAGAGTCGGGCGTAAACCCAAAATGGGGACGAATAAAAAGGGCGTGTATCGAAACACGCCCTTTTTAGAGATTCAGACGGCCTGTGATTCCGCCTGTTCGCTTTGGTTGAGGATTTTAATCAGTTTTTCGGCTTTTTCCGGGTCTTCGCAGCGCAGGATTTTGGCGGCATCGTTTTCGAGATGGCCGGTGTGGCTGTGCAGGATGATGTTTTTAACCGAAAGCAGGTTGTTGGGGTTCATGGAGAAGCGGCGCAGGCCCATGCCGAGCAACAGTCGGGTGAAGACGGTATCGCCGGCCATTTCGCCGCAGATGGACACGCCTTTTTCCATGCGGTTTGCGGTGCGGATAATGTGTTGCAGCGTTTTGAGGACGGCAGGGTGGCCGGGTTGGTAGAGGTGGCTGACGCTGTCGTCGCCGCGATCGACCGACAGGAGGTATTGAATCAGGTCGTTGGTGCCGATGGAAACGAAGTCGACGAGCTTGAGGATGCTGCCGACGGTCATGGCGGCGGACGGGATTTCAATCATGCAGCCGATGCTGACCGGGCCGAAGGTTTCGCCGCGTTCGGTCAGTTGGCGTTGGGCTGTGTCCAGATGGATAAGGCATTGGCGCACTTCGGAAATGGATGTAATCATCGGCCACATCATACGCACAGGGCCGTGGGCGGCGGCGCGGAGGATGGCGCGCATTTGGGTGCGGAACATGACCGGCTCGGCGAGGCACAGGCGGATGCCGGTCAGGCCGAGCGCGGGGTTGAGGCTGCCGTTGGGCGTGCTGTTTTGGCCGAACCAGCGCGGATTTTTATCGACACCCAAATCGACAGTGCGGATGGTGATGTTTTTGCCTTTGAGTTTTTTGACGATGCCGGCATAGACTTCGTATTGTTCGTCTTCGGTCGGCATGTTGTCGCGGTTGAGGTAGAGGAATTCGCTGCGGAACAGGCCGACGCCGTCTGCGCCGAAGTTGTGCAGGGCTTTGATGTCTTCGGCGGATTCGATGTTGGCGAGCAACTCAATGTTGATGCCGTCGGCCGTGGTGGCGGCGGTTTTTTTGATTTTGTTGAGTTCGCGCTTGTGGCTGCGGTATTCGCGGGCGAGGCGGCGGTATTCGTTGAGGACGACTTCGTCGGGATCGATGATGAGGATGCCGTTGATGCCATCGACGATGACGATTTCGTTTTCGGTAATGAGTTTGCGGGCGTTGTGCAGGCCGATGACGGACGGGATGTCGAGGCTGCGGCCCAAGATGGCGGTGTGGCTGGTCGGGCCGCCGGCATCGGTTACGAAGGCGGTAATGTGCTGCTCTTTGAACAATACGGTATCGGCAGGCGAGAGGTCGTGCGCGATGAGGACGGTATCGTCAAACAGGTTGCCGGCGAGGTTGATTTCGTTGCTTTGGCCGACAAGGTTGTTGTGAATGCGGCGGACGACTTGGAGCATGTCCTGTTTGCGTTCGCGCAGGTAGTCGTCGTCGATGCTGTCGAACTGGGCGGCAAGCTTGTCGCTTTGCAGTTTCAATGCCCATTCGGCGTTGATTTTCTGCTCGCGCAAAATGTCGATGGGTTCGCGCGAGAGGGTGACGTCGGTCAGCAGCATCAGGTGCAGGGAGATGAACGCGCCCAATTCGGTCGGGGCGTTTTCGGGAATCGCGCCGCGCAGCTGTTCCAGTTCTTTGCGCGTGGCTTTGATGGCGTTGTCAAAACGGGCAACTTCGGCATCGAGTTTGTCGGGATCAATGTCGTATTGGGGGACTTCCGTTGTGCCGCGCGTGATGAGGTGGGCGTGGCCGATGGCAATGCCTTTGCCCGCGGCTACACCGTGTAGGACGATGCTCATTATTCGCCCTCACCGAAGTAGTCGTTGATGAGGTCGGTCAACGCCTGCATGGCGGCGGCTTCGTCTGCGCCTTCTGTTTCCAGCTCAATCACGGTACCTTTGGCGGCGGCCAGCATCATCAGGCCCATGATGCTTTTGCCGTTGACGCGGTTACCGTTTTTGGTGACCCAGACTTCGCTTTGGAATTGGGAGGCGGTTTGGGTGAATTTGCTGGAGGCGCGCGCGTGCAGGCCGAGTTTGTTGATGATTTCGATTTCTTGTTTGAGCATGGATGTCCCCTAAATGTAATGTTCGTAAAGTGAATGTTTTCAGACGGCCTTAGCCGTGTTCTTTGCACACCAGGTCTTCAGGTGCGGATGTAATGGCGAAAATGCCCCGGATGGCGGCTTCTTTGACGGTTTCGGTGAAGTCGGAGAGGTTTTCGGCTTGTGATGAGTATTGGATGGCTTTAATCATCATCGGGGCGTTGAGGCCGGTCAGGATGGCGGATTTGTTTTCGCGCACCAGCCGGCGTGCGGCGTTGCACGGGGTTGCGCCGAAGATGTCGGTCATGATCAGCACGCCGCGGTTGTCGGGAAATTCCTGCAATGCGGCGATGGCGTTGTTGATGATGTCGTTTTGATCCTCGTCGGGCTGTACGCCGAGGATGTGGAGATTTTCGGGGAAGCCGTTGGGAAAGAAATGGTCGGCCAAACCGCGATAGGCTTCACCTATGGTTTCATGTGTAATGATTAACAAACCTATCATGATGTGTTCCTAGAATTGGGGTTGAGGCCGTCTGAAGATTTTTCAGACGGCCTTTGTTTTATTTATTGTTTAAGGCGTAGATTTCGCCGAGGTTGCGCCAGCAGCCGGCGGCATCCATGCCGTAACCGAAGACGTAGCGGTTGGGTACGTCCAAACCGACATAATCGGCTTTGGTCGGTTTTTCTTTGTCGATCAGCTTGTTGGCAAACACGGCCGCACGGCAGCTTGCCGCGCCCATTTCCAACAGTTTTTCCTGAATGGCGGCCATGGTGTGGCCTTCGTCCAGAATGTCGTCCAAAACGACTACATGACGGCCTTTGATTTGCTCGGGGTCGGGCATGCGTTTCCAGTTGAACGCGCCGCCTGCGAGTTTGTCACCGTAGCGGGAAACATGGACGTAGTCAAAGTCCAAAGGGAAGCGCAACAGCGGCAGCAGTTGTCCTGTAAACACCACCGCGCCACCCATCACAGGCAAGAGCAGGGGATATTTGTCGCCCAAGTCGCGGGTGATGTCGTCGGCAACTTTTTGCAAGGCCGCGCGGCATTGTTCTTGGTCAAACAGCAAGTCGGCATTGTCCAGCATGGCTTGGGTTTCAAGGCGTTTGGTTTCTAAGTCGGTCATGATAGGTCGTGTTGAGTGCGGTTAAAAACAAATTATATAGCGGATTCAATCAATTTTCGATACAAGGCGCGGCAATAGTGTAGTGAAAGTGAAGGGAATTTGAGCCGACCACGTTCAGACGGCCTTTTGCCCTTCCGCTTCGTCCACCAGCAAAAATGCCGTCAAAGCCAAAGCGGTCAATACCGCCGTCAACACCATCGCCCGTCCGTAATTGTCCGCACCGGCGCGTCCGAGATAATCGTAAATCAAAGTGGTCAGCGTCTGCCATTCGGGGCGAGACAGGAACAATGTGGCCGCAAATTCGCCGATACACGTTGCCGAAGCCAAAGTCAGGCCGCGCCGCAAAGCCGGTTTCAATAAAGGCGCGGTGACATAACAGGCCGTCTGAAAACCGTTTGCGCCCATAGTACGCGCTGCCGCCGCGTAATCTTTGGGCAAACCGTCCCACGCGGCCAGTACGTCTTTGGCTACAAACGGATACGCCAACAGCGCGTAAGTCGCCGTCAGCAGCCACAGCGAAGCCGTCCACTGCGGATAGAGCAGCAAAACGCCGAACGCGATGCACACGGGCGACACCATAAACGGCAAAAACATCAGCGCGCGCAACCACGCCATTTGTCGTGCCGCCGCCGCATACAGTACGCCCAATACCGTCGCCGCCGCCACGGCAGCCGCAGAGAAACGGACGGTGTTCCACACCGCCGCCCACGTTTGCGCTTCCAGCAAGACTGCCCAAGAAGAGCCTGCCGATACCGCCTTGAGCCACACCGCCGCCAAGGGCAGCAGGCAGCATACTGCCAACATGGCCAATACCGTTGCCGTCAGCCATTTTTCCCAAGCCCATATCGGCGCACACGGAGGCAAAGGCGAGACCGACTTATCCACAGCCACGCGCCTGCTCCAATACGCATACAAACCGCCTGCCGCCGCCGTAACCGCCAGCACCAGCCACACCAACACCGATGCACGCGCCATGTCCAACTCATACGCCACCAGCAGGTAGATTTCCACTTCCACCGTCGCAAAACGTTCGCCGCCGAGCAGCAAGGCCAGTCCGAAGCCTGAAAAACAATATAAAAACACCAGACACGCGCCACCGGCAACCCACGCACGCACCACCGGCCATTCGACCCAGACAAACCGCCGCCACGCGTCCGCGCCCAAAGATTGCGCCGACAGCAACCGCGCCTGCGGCACACGCACAAATCCCTGATACGCCGAGCGCACCAAAACCGGCAGGTTGAAAAACACATTGCCGTAAATCAGCAGCCACGGCGTGTCCTGCCAACCTGCCACCAGCATACCGTGTGCGCCAAACAAGGCCAGCACGCCCATGCCCGCCACCAAAGTCGGCATCACAAAAGGCAGCATCAGCAGGCGTAAAACCGTGCGCCGTCCGGCAAAGTCCATCCGCGCTAGCACCCACGCCGCAGGCACGCCCAAAGCCGTGACCAAAACGCAGGTCAAAACTGCCTGCGCCACCGTCCAGCCCA
Source organism: Neisseria sp. P0007.S010 (assembly GCF_051962875.1). Taxonomy (NCBI): domain Bacteria; kingdom Pseudomonadati; phylum Pseudomonadota; class Betaproteobacteria; order Neisseriales; family Neisseriaceae; genus Neisseria; species Neisseria sp. P0007.S010. Next base: position 151,527 of record NZ_JBQCUX010000006.1, read on the forward strand.
AGCGCAGGCGCATATAGTCATCAGCCACCACTTCCGCCCAAGCGCCTTCGCCGTCGTAAAACGCCAGTGACAGCAAAGGCGCGGCCACCATGACCGCTAAGAAACCCAAAGGCAGAAGCAACAGCGCAAACCGCCGAATCCAAACCTGCATCGATGCGTACCCGAGAATAAAAACGCCTATTTTAGCCCGAGTTCGGTATAGAAGGTGGTATTCCTGCCCTTGTTTTCAGACGGCCTGTGTAGCTTTACGGATAAAACCGCTGTTTCTTCAAGTTTTCCAAACATTTACGAAATCTCTTCAAAAAGGCAACATAATTGGTTGGGCATTTTTGTTACAATGCCGCCGATTCAAAAAACCAAACAAATCAAAAAACAAGGAAACATTATGACCGCTACACGTCCACAAACCTACGATGCCGTCGCGCGCGTGTTGCACTGGCTGACCGTACTCGGTTTCATCGGCATCCTCTCCACCATTACCGTTTGGACCATCTATGATGGCGAAGAATGGGTCAAATCGCTCTTCGGCGTGCATAAATCCATCGGTTTCATCACGCTGTTGGTGATTGCTGTGCGCGTTGTTTGGGCTTTGCTCAATGCGTCCAAACGTCCTGCCGCCGACAGCTTTGCCGCCAAAGCAGGCCACCTTGCCCTTTACGTCTTCATGCTCGCCGTTCCCGTTATCGGCATGATCCGCCAATACGGCGGCGGCCGCGGCCCTTTGAAAGTATTCGGTGTCGAAGTGATGCAGGGTTCGCCTGAAAAAATTGAATGGATGTCCAACCTCGGCAATATGGCACACGGCAAACTCGGCTGGCTGCTCTTCGCACTTGTCGCCGGCCACATCGCCATGGTCGTCGTCCACCGCCTTCAAGGCCACGACGTTTTATACCGCATGATCGGCCGCCGTTCTTAAGTGTAAAACGGTAAACAGCCAAGGCCGTCTGAAAACAGTTTGACCAAGCAAAAACTGTTTTCAGACGGCCTTTTTGTATTTGTGTTAATCTGCAAAAGTAGGGCAGGCATTTTGCCTGACGTTGTCCAAATACTGTAAACCGTACCGAGAAACACCATGACTGCTCCCATTCTCGCCATCACTTCCGGCGAACCGGCCGGCATCGGCCCCGACATCTGCCTCGATTTGGCTTTCGCCGATCTTCCTTGCCGCCCCGTTGTTTTGTGTGACAAAAACCTATTGGCGCAAAGGGCCGGACAGCTCGGCAAATCCGTCATCCTGCGCGACTTCCAAGCCCAAGCGGCTGATCCGTTGCCCAAGGGCGAACTCGAAGTCCTGCATATTCCTTTAGATGCCGAGTGTCGGGCAGGCGAACTCAATCCTGCCAATGCCGCGTATGTCCTCCGGCTGCTGGATACGGCGTATCAGGGCATTTCAGACGGCCTGTTTGCCGGTATGGTTACCGCGCCGCTGCATAAAGGCATCATCAACGATGCCCACGCAGGCAACGGCTTTTTTAGCGGTCATACCGAATACCTCGCCGAAAAAAGCCATACCGAACAAGTCGTCATGATGTTGACCGGCGGCGGCCTGCGTGTGGCATTGGTCACCACTCATCTGCCACTTAAAGACATTTCCGCCGCCATCACGAAGCCTTTAATCGAGTCGGTTGTCCGCATTCTTGAACACGACCTGCGCCATAAGTTCGGCATAGCCAAACCGGTCATCCTCGTTACCGGCCTTAACCCCCACGCCGGCGAAGGCGGCCATTTGGGACACGAAGAAATTGACACCATTATTCCGGCGCTTCATGCCCTGCAGGCCGAAGGCATAGACGCGCGCGGCCCCTATCCGGCCGATACCGTGTTCCAACCTTTCCTGCTCAAAGATGCCGACGCCGTCCTCGCCATGTATCACGACCAAGGGCTGCCGGTGCTCAAATATGCCGGTTTCGGCGAAGGCGTGAATATCACCCTCGGCCTGCCCTTTATCCGCACCTCTGTCGATCATGGCACGGCCTTGAACTTGGCAGGCACGGGCAAAGCCGATTCCGGCAGCCTGATGACTGCCGTCCGCGCCGCGCTGGACATGGCGCACAATATGCAGCAGGCCGTCTGAAACGTGGAGGTTTAATCGTTTGCAGGTGTAATGTGTTCCTGTAACAGCATCATCAGGGAGCATCTGCCTGAGACCTTTGCAAAATTCCTTTCCCCCAACAGCCGAAACCTAAACACAGGTTTTCGGCTGTTTTTGTTTCGAA